>REEG01000111.1 GCA_007695195.1 Gemmatimonadales bacterium
TTCCCGGTGTAGGCATGACCCACTACCTCTTCCGCCAGCGTCGCCTGTCCCTCCAGAAGCCAGATGGCCTGGGACCCCTGGGCGTCCCCGAGCTGGAAGCGTCGTCCGAACTGGATGATGTGGGTGGTCTCGTGGGCCAGCAGCACCGGAGCGTCCCGCCGGGCAGTTTCGCGGGTGTACACCCGGGTCTCCCCTGAATTGTCCTCGATTTCCCCTTCAGGATCCGGCGCCTTGGCGTAGTAGTACTCGCCGCCATTGGCGCCGGGGCACTGATTGGGGAAGAAGTCGGACGAGACCACAAAGCCCAGGGTATTCCTGGACATCTCATTCACCTTCCGGCTCACCACGATGACGATGCGGCCATTCCCGTCGACGTCGGTGGGGGTTCCGAAGTGGTCCGACAACTCGTTGTAGATCCGGTTGTCGAACTCATCGGAGAGACGATTGAAGTCGGCGGTTGTGAACCCATCCGCTGGGTTGTTCACATCCTCCACCCAGATGGACCGCGCTCCCACCCGCCGCACCACAGCGCGGATGTCGAATCCGTTCTGACAGACGTTGGTATTGATGTCGGGCACCTTGAGGGACACGGTATCGCCCACCTGTCGGTTGGCGGAGACCCGGGCTACCGGGGGCGTGCCGGATGCGAGGGCCGTCTCATGCCCGGTGGGTCGCATGTCTTCCGCCCGAGCCGGCAGCCCGGCCAGTACCGGCTCCATGGACCGGGCTTCCACCTCGCGGATCCCGGGCTTCGTGGCCCGGTGGAGGCGCCAGCGTGCGGCATCGTCCGCCGACGCGGGGCCGTGGTCATGATCATGGTCGTGGATGAGGTGCTCCCGCTCTCCCCTTGGCGGAGGCGGGAGCGTGGTCCCCTGGAGCCGGGCTGCCGCCTGCGAGCGGAATGTGGAGGCGGCCACCGCCACCGGGGCCGTTTCAACCTCGGCTTCGCTTCCGGCGGTCACACCGGAGCCGAGCCGACTGCCCCGGAATCCCTGGAGGCGGACCGTGGTGCGGGTGGAAGCGGTGCTGCTGGTGGACTGAACCCCCACCAGGTATTCGGCACCGGACGAGCCTCCGTCCAGGATCAGGCAGAACTCGGGGCTGGAGGTCACGAGACGGAGCTCGCCCCGCTCGAGGGTGTCGGCCTCGCCGGGGTCGAAGGGATGATCCAGGGGGAGGCTCATATCGCGGCCGGCCTGCACCGTCACCGGCGCCGGCCCAGGCGGACGGCACAGCAGATCCGGGAGCCGGATCCGGAGGGATGTCTCCGATGCCTCGAGAACCTGCACCGGTGCCCCATGGACCCGAACCGTATTCCCGGCGGGGCTCGGGTCGAAGTTCGCCCCGGTAATGACGGCCTCCTCTCCGGGCCGGAGCACCGCCGGTGACACCGCCTGGATGATGGCCGATTCCACCACAGTCAGGGTGAGTTCGCCGGAGGCGCCTCCCGCCTCGGCCGTGACTCGCGCCTCGCCCAGTGCGATGCCCTCCACCTCACCGGAGTCCGAAACGCGAACCACCGCGTCGTTGGAGCTGGACCAGGTGACCTGCGGTCCGGAAATGGGTTCACCGGCCCCGTCCCGGAGTCGGGCCTGGAGCTGCACCCGCTCACCGACGCGGATCCGGTTGGTCTCCGACGTCACCTCCACCGTGGAGACTTGCGGGCCCGTAGGGCTATCGCTGCACCCCGCCAGGATGAGGCCCGAGGCCAGGAGCACCAAGGCGGCAGGTACGAAGCCGAAACGTTTCGTCGCCCGGGCGGAGCGGGCACGGCGATAGGTCATCTGCGAAGCAAAGGGAGACGGCGGAAAGAGGAGCCGCCGACGGCGGGGGAGGGGCCGATTTGCCACCTCCAGACCTTCTACCGATCTTCCCGGCAAGGGATCCCCCATGGGCCCGCCCACCGCGTCTCACCCTCGCCTCTCTCCCCCGACCTTCAGGCCATCACCCCCCATGCCCTCCTCTGCTTTCCGGTTCCAACCTCCGGAAGGGTCCGGTCCCACTGCGGATCCCGGGTCGGCTCATGATGCGGACCGCTCCGAGACGCCTGGCCTGGAGCGCCCCCTTCCCCCCGGGAGCGTCCCCGTGGTGGCGGCGGTGGCGCGTCGGGACCACCGGGTCCTCATCGCCCTGCGAGGTCCCGGACGGCGGCATGCCGGGCTCTGGGAATTCCCCGGAGGCAAGGTGCGGGAAGGAGAGGGACTGGACGAGGCGATGCGGAGGGAATTGACGGAAGAGCTGGGCGTCGGGGCCTCGGAGGTGGGCCGGCCCCTCTTCCAGGCCCGGGATCCCGGCTCCCCCTTCGTGATCCTCTTCATTCCGGTGCGGCTGTCCGGTAATCCCCGGGCGCTGGAGCATGAGCGCCTGGCCTGGCGGGCGCCGGAGGAGTTGGACGATCTACCCCTGGCTCCGTCCGACGCCCGCTTCGTGCGGGAGTACCTCCTGGCTCAGAACTCCTGAACCCACCGGAGCCCGAACCGGCTCAGAACTCCTCGACGCGCCGGAGTTCGTAGGGGAGCTCCGATTCGATCCAGAGGCCCTCCCGGTCCAGCAGGCGCAGGGTGTCCCGGTCGGTCCGGGCCAGGTAGGCCTGCGGCGGGCCGTCCGGTTCCCCATCCAGGCGGAGAACCGCCGCCGTGGGCATGGCCTCGAGGACGCCGGGTTCCTCACCCCAGCGACCCAGGGTGGTATAGGTGGCATGGGCGCCTTCAGCCGCGCCGAGATAGGTCTCCCGAAGGACGTAGACCCGAGGGCCCGGGAGGAGGGTGAGCTTGGTCCGGATTCCGGCGCAATCCGCGCACGGGAGCACCCCCTGGAAGAAGAGGGCGTCGGGGTGAGCCCCCTCTTCGATTTCGGTGGTGATGGCCGGGAGACCCACCCCCAGGTAGTCGGTGACCCCAACTTCGGTGGCCTCCGGCATCTCACCGATTCCCAGGGCCTCTTCCCGTTCCGGGGCCACGATGTCCGGAACCCCGGCACCGTCGGTGGGCGGCGGACCATCGTCCGGAAGGGCGGGGATGGGGGGCGGAGTCTCGTCCGGGCCACACGCCGTGGACCCGAGGATGAGCCCCGCCAGGAGGATCATGAGAAGAAAGGGGCCACGTCGCATACGGTACCTGAGCGGGGAGTGCACCGAACACCTCCACGGAGAGGGGAGGACGCGGGTCCCGGCGTCCCCGGGACCCGACTCACCCCACAATAGATCGACTCAGATGACGATGATCAACATGACGGCGGCAATGGTGGCCAGGAGGAAGACCATCATCACCGTCATGGACACCCGCAGCGTGGTGGAGGCGGTCTCGCCCGGGATCCCCACCTCGGGCCCCGGACGCCCCAGGATGGACCGGGTCCACGCCACCGGGTCGAAGCCCTTGCGGGCGATCTTCCGGGTGGCGTCCCAGGTGAAGTCTTCGCACCACTTGAAGAAGCGCTCCACCGGGACCACGGCGGTGCGCCAGGCCAACTGGGCCGAGGTGCGGTAGAACCAGTCCGTATCGAGCTGGATCTTCTGCTTCGGCTTCAGATAGTTGGTGATGGCGAAGAAGACCAACGCCGTGAAGAGCAGGAGCTGGAACCCCTTGGTGAGGGAGGCCACCGTGTACGGCTCGTAGTCCGGTACCCCTCCCGGGAGCATGTTGTACAGGGGGTCCGGCCAGACGCCCAGGAGGACGTTCAGCCCCACCGCCACCCACATGGCCACGTACATGTTGGTGGGCACGGGCGCCGCCTGGATGGGCTTCTTGGGTTCTCCACCGAACCAGGTGAAGTACGGCACCTTGAGTCCCACCGACAGGAAGGTCCCCACCGAAACCAGGTGGAGAAGGAGGACGACGCCCAGGAGGCCGGCGTACTCGGCGGCGTAGATGGTGATGGGCTTGGAGATGAAGCCCGCCAGGAAGGGCGCCGAGGCGATGGCGAGCCCCGCAACCACGTAGATCCAGAAGACCGCCGGGAGCTGCCGGTAGAGACCTCCCAGCTGACTCATCCGGCTCTCGCCGGTGGAGTAGATGACGGCGCCCGCCGCCATGAAGAGGAGCCCCTTGTAGAGGATATTGGTGATGGCCAGCGCCACCGCCCCCTGGATGGCCAGGGTGGACCCGATCCCGATGGCCGCCACCATGAACCCGAGCTGGCTCACGATGTGGTACGACAGCACCCGGCGGATGTCGTTGCACAGGATCGCGTAGATGACCCCGTAGACCGCCATGAGACATCCGGCCCAGATGAGGATGTCCCATCCGGCGAAGCCCCGAGCCAGCGTGTAGACCGCCAGCTTGGTGGTGAGCGCCGACATGAAGATGGTCCCGGTCACCGTGGCCCGGGGGTAGGCGTCGGCGATCCACGCATGGAGCGGCACCACCGCGGCGTTCACGGCGAAGCCCCCCAGGATCAGCCACGAGGCGAACCCGCCCTCGAAGGCGTCGAAGGCGATGGAGCCCGTATCGGCGATGTGCCAGAGCGCGCCCCCCAGGAGGAGGCTTCCGCCGAAGAGGTGGACGAAGAGGTACCGCATGGCCGAACCGTAGGCCTCCTTCGTCCCCCGGGCCCAGATCAGGTACGCCGAGGCGAAGGCCATGATCTCCCAGAAGAAGATCAGGGTGAAGAGGTCTCCGGCGAAGGTGGCGCCCAGCGTGCTCCCGGCGTACAGGAGCGCCGCCACCTGCTGGCCCGTGTCCCTGAGGTGGAGGGCGTAGATCCCGGCCACCAGAGTGGCCAGGGCGAAGACCCACCCGAAGACAAGGGAGAGGGCATCCACCCTCAGGAGTTGCAGTTCGTAGGTGGCGAAGCCCCACCCCAGGTGCTCGCCCGGCTGCAGGTTGGCCAGGACCGCCACCGCCAGGGCGGGGAAGACCAGGAAGGCCCACGAGCGCGCACGAGCGGGGACCAGGGGGATCAGGATCGCCCCCACGATGAGGATCAACCCGGGAGGTATGAGTCCCAGCACGGCTCAGCCCTCCTTTCCGACCCGGGTGCGGCCCCGGGATGTGGACGAGGGCGGAGCCACCGCCGGGCTCTCACCACTCCAGTCCGGATCCTTTTCGGATGCATCGTAGAAGTCCTCCGGTCGATCCAGGAGGGGACTCACCAGCCCCTTGGCCACCCATGAAAGAAAGAGGCACCCCAGAAGGCCGGTGAGGGCGAAGAAGAGGGGGAAATCCCAGAGATAGACCCACTCCTTGCGCTGCATCAGCCCGAGCACCAGCGAACCCAGGAGGGCGAAACCGAAGAGAAGCTGCCAGATGTTCAGTCTCATCACATGCCACCCGTGAAGGTCACCCCGGTCACCGACGCCACGATGGCCTCCGCCAGGGAGAAGAAGCGGAACACCCCGTCCGGATGGATTCCCAGGAGGAGGGCGAAGAGCATGGTGATGCTGATGGGGATCACCATGAGAAGCGAGGCTTCATCGACCCGCGTGTGATCCGGGGAGCTCCGGAGGAAGGCCCGGGTCACGATGGGCACCAGATACGCCGCGTTCAGGAGTCCACTGAGGAGGAAGACCCAGAGGTAGATGGGGAGGCCGGCGTCCAACGCTCCCACCCCCAGGTACCACTTGGACACGAATCCGCCCACCAGGGGCACTCCGGCCAGTCCCACCGCTCCCACCCCGAAGGCCGCCATGGTGAGGGGCATCTGGCGGCCGATGCCGTCGAGCTGACTCACCTTCTTCTTGCCGGTATGCACATAGATGGCTCCGGCGCAGAAGAAGAGGGTGATCTTCATGGCTGCGTGGGTGATCATATGGAACGCAGCCCCCAGCATGGCCTGGGGAGCCAGGATGGCGATGCCCAGGACGATGTAGGAGAGGTGACCCACCGTGGAGTAGGCCAGTCGTGCCTTCAGGTCGTCCTTGGTGATGGCGATGAGGGACGCCACCAGGATGGTGATGGCCGCAAAGATGGCCAGGAAGGTGGCCGCCCCCATCTCGCCGAAGAGCTCCGGTCCGAAGATGTAGCCCACCAGCCGCACGAAGCCGAACACACCGGCCTTCACCACCGCCACGGCGTGGAGGAGGGCCGAAACCGGCGTGGGCGCGATCATGGCGTTGGGGAGCCACGACTGCAGCGGCATGACACCCGCCTTCACCCCGAAGCCCAGGGCGAAGAGGAGGAAGACCATCCAGAGGAAGCCCATCCCCATGTCGGCGTCCAGGAACCCGCCGGGCTGGAAGTCCAGCGTCCCGGTGACGGCGTAGATGGCGGCCAGACCCGCCACCAGGGCGATCCCGGCGGTGAGGGCGTAGATGAGGTACTGGCGCCCGATCTCGTAGGCCTTCTTGGAGCCCGAGTGGATGACCAGGGGATAGGTGGCCACCGACAGGATCTCGTAGAAGATCACGAAGGTGAGGATGTTCCCTGAGAAGCAGAGTCCGATGGTGGCCGACAGACAGGCGGCCAGCATGGAGAAGAATCGACTCTGCTTGGCCTCGTTGGCCCCACGCATGTAGCCGAAGGCGTAGAACGAGGTGAGGATCCAGAGGAACGACGCCGAGGTGGCGAAGAGGAGCCCCGCCGGATCCACCCGAAGGGAAAGTGAGATCCCCGGGGCGATCTCCAGCAGGTCCATCCCGTACCGTTCCCCGGCCAGGACGCCGGGAATCATCATGGCGATGAGGGTGAACTTCACCACGGCGGCGAGCACCGTCCACGTTTCCCTCAGGTTCCGGCGCTTCTCCCCGGTGATGGGGACGACCACCGCCGCCACGGCGGAGGCCAGGATGGCCAGAAGGGGAGCCAGATCAAGGAAGCCGTCCATGCGTCAGCCTCCCAGGAGCGGTGCGACGGCAGGCTCGAGAAGAGCCCGCACGATGAGGAAGTTGAACACGCCCACCAGGATCACCGCCGCCGAGAGAATGGCGATGGGGATGAACATGGACGGGGGAACCTCGCCGGCCACGGCACCCTCCAGCTCCCGGGCGGTCACGCCGCCGGTGGCGGAGTCGTCTGCTGCGTCACTCTCATTCTCCACGTCCCGGAAGACGAACTCCACCATCCGGAAGAAGTAGATGGCCGACAGCAGCGAAGACAGGATGATGACGGCGAACCAGACCCAGGCGTCGGCCTGCACCGCCCCGATCATGAGATAGACCTTGGAGAAGAACCCGGCGGTGGGCGGAATCCCCACCATGGCCAGCACCGCGATGACGAAGGCGTACATGGTCCAGGGCATCTTCCGCCCCAGCCCCACCATGTCCGGAATGCGCACAAGTCCGGTTCGCCACCGGATGGCGCCGCCGATGAGGAAGAGGAGCCCCTTCATGAGGGCGTGGTTCACGATGTGGAGAAGGCCGCCGATGAGGCCGATGGGATTGGCCAGCCCGATGCCCAGCCCCACATAGGCGATCTGCCCTACCGACGAGTACGCCAGCATGCGTCGATAGTCCTGCTGGCCAATCGCGATGATGGACCCGAAGAGGATGCCCGCCGCCGAAACCCAGCCGATGGTCGCCGCGATGGGTATGGCTTCCGTGAAGTAGGCCGGCGGGAAGACATCCAGCATGAGGCGCACGATGGCGTAGGCCGACACCTTCGTCATGATGGGAGCAATGAGCCCGGCCGAGGACGAAGGGGCATTGGTGTAGACGTCGGGCATCCAGAAGTGGAGGGGGAAGAGGCCCATCTTCAGGGCCAACCCCAGCACCATGAGCACCGCGCCGGTGATGACCGAGCGGCTTTCCACCAACTCCGGGAGGCGCGCCGCCACATCCGCCATGTTGACGGAGCCCACCGAGAAGTAGATGAAGCCCACGCCCAGCAGATAGAACCCACCGCCCACCGCCCCGATGAGGAGGTATCGGAGGGTAGCGAACGGTCCCGCCCGATCGCCCGTGGCCAGGAGAGCGTAGGCGGCCAGCGCCGCGATCTCCAGGAACACGTAGAGGTTGAACAGGTCGCCGGTGATGCTCATCCCCGCCAGCCCCGCCACCAGCAGCGCCATGGACGGGTAGGTCAGCGCCGACTTCCCCGGAGACTCGTGGCGGATGGAGCGGGGGGCGTAGATGAGGACCAGGGTCCCGATCCCCGTGACCAGGGTGGTCATGTACGCCGCCAGGTGATCCAGGACGAACTCGATCCCGATGGGCGGGATCCAGCCTCCCACGGCGTACCGGATGGGCTGGCCCGACGAGGTGACCTCCACGAGACCCACGACGCTCAGCAGGAAGGCGGCGGCCGTTCCCGTCAGGGCGATGAGGTGTCCCGCTCGCAGGCTCCGGAGCCCCACCAGGAGGCTCAGGAGTCCGGCAAGAATGAGGGATGTGGGGATGAGAGCGGGTAGCTGACTCACGCCGATTCCCTCATGCTCTTGATGATGACGTCCTCGTCCAGGCTACCGTAGCGCCTGTACGTGAGGAGGAGCAGGGAGAGCGCCACCCCGGTGATGGCCACACCGACCACGATGGCGGTGAGGACGATGACCTGGGGAAGGGGGTTCATGTAGAGGGTGGGGTCCGTCCCGAATTCCTCGGAGTAGACCGGGATGGTAGCTCCCTGCTTGAAGGCCCCCTGGATGAAGAAGAGGTAGATGGCCGTCTGGAAGATGGTCATCCCGATGATCTTCTTCAGGAGATTCCGCTTCATGGTCATACCGTACAGCCCGATCGCCAGGAGAACGGCGATGAGGATGTACGGATATCGACCGGCGAAGAATTCGATGGTCACCGGACTCCGCTCCCTGCCGTGCTGGCGATCATGCTGTTGTCGTCTCCCATGGACCCGTTCATTCGTCGACGCCTCCGGTGGTCAGACCGTCGTAGATGGCCACGAGGGAGCCCCAGACCAGGAAGCCGATGAAGACCTCGGCGAAGAAGATGCCCCAATACCGGAGAACGACTCCATCCATCCCGGGCACGGCGTAGCCGTATTCGAGGAAGTTTCCGCCGAAGGCCATGGACATGAACCCGAGCAGGGCGAAGGCCAGCGCGCCGAACCCCGCCAGGTACAGACCGGCCGAGGCGGAGAAGCGCTCATAGGATTCGTCGCCCTGGGAGATCCGGAGAAGGATGGTGGAGGCGGCGAGCATGACGCCTCCCTGGAAGCCCCCGCCGGGATCGTAGTGACCGTGGGTCACCACGTAGAGGGCGAAGATCTGGATCAGCGGGACGATGGCCCGGGAGACCACATCCAGGAAGAGGGAATCGTACCGACTGGTCATGCGTCCCCTCCCAGCGTGTCCCGGGCAGGAGGCGTGCGGCTCCCGTCGGGCTCGAGGCCCGCTTCCGGGCCCATCCCCGCCGCTACGGTCCGAACCGGCTCCGGTAGCCCCTCTTCCCGGCGGCGTCGCAGGAGGATGAGGAGGCAGGAGAGGGCGGCGGCCACCACCACCACGGCCTCGCCGAAGGTGTCGAAGCCCCGGTAATCGGCCAGGACCGCCGTCACCATATTGGGGGTCTTGGAGTCGGTCAGGGCGTTCTCGATGTAGTACACGGAGACGTGGGTGGCCGCCGGGGACTGGGGGTCTCCCCGGTCCGTGAGGTCGCCGGTCCCCCACAACATGAATCCGCCCACCACCAGGATGAGCAGTGCGCCCATGAGCCTCATGCGTCCTCCTCCTCTTCCGGGTCTTCCCTGCGGCTCACGAAACGAAGGGTCACCAGCAGGAAGATTCCGGTGATGGCCGCCCCCAGCGCCGCCTCGGTGAGCGCCACATCCGGGGCGCCCAGCTCGGCGAAGAGGAGGGCCATGAGGAAGCTGTAGCCGGTTAGGATTCCCACGGCGGCCAGGAGGTCCTTCACCTCCAAGGCCAGGACCGCAAACATGATGAGGATGATCATGAGCCAGAAATCGATCTCCCAGGTCACCGGACACCTCCCTGTTCCGTGCGAGACCCTTCGCTCGTGGTGGCCGCGGGCGGGGCGTCGATTTCGTCACCGGTCCGAACCCGCATCCCGCGATCCCGGGGATGGACCCAGATGTCCAGACCGGCCCGGAGCGCCGCCCGGGTGAGGGTGTGGATCCCGGTGGGGTTGGTGATGGCCACGAAGATGACGATGAGGATCAGCTTCCCGCTCTCCAGCACGAAGCCGTGGTGGAAGACGAGGCCGATGAGAACAAGGAGGGATCCCAGCGTTTCGGACTTCCCCACGGCATGAGCCCTGGAAAAGAAGTCCGGAAGGCGGATCAGGCCCACCGCACTGACGAAGAGGAAGAACGCCCCCGCCACCACGAAGGGGAGGGCGATCCAGTCCGTGGGGGTCATTCCTCCGTCCCTCCCGCCGCGTCGGATGCCGACTGCGAGTCCAGGTCCAGGTACTTCGCGATGGCTACCACGCCGACGAAGTTCAGTATGGCGTAGGTGATGGCCAGATCCAGGAAACCGGAGGGGCGCTCGTAGATGAAGCCGATGAGGGCCAGGAGGAGCACGGCGTAGGTGCCGATGGCGCCCACGGCCAGAAGTCGGTCGTAGAGGGTCGGGCCCACCAACACCCGGTAGAAGGTCACCGCGATGAGGATGGAGATGAAGACGGCGAGCCCGGTAAGCACTTCGATCATTGATCCTCCGGGCGATCCAGAGGGATATCCCGGTAGGAGCTGTACCACTTCACCTTGGGTGGCGCCTCACGCTCCTCACCGAAGAGGGGTGCCACCGCGTTCTGCAGGTGGGCTTCCGTTACGGCGCCGGCCGATACCGGGTGCAGGGCATGGACCAGGAACCGATGGTCCTTCAGGTCCACCGTGATGGTGCCGGGGGTCAGGGTCATGGAGTTGGCTACCACGACCCGGCCCACGTCACTCTTCATGGGTGAGCGGAAGATCATGAGTTGAGGGCGGATGGGCATCCGCGGGTGGAGAATCCGAGCCGCCACCTCGATGTTGGCCTTGAGGATGTTCCACAGAAGCCAGGCAAGGTAGCGAAAGAAGTGAACCACCGACCCCAGGCGATGGCCGATACTCCTGGGCGGCGCGAAGGGGCGGTCCGGGTTCGTGGCCAGCACGATGGCGATGGAAGCCGCCATGAAGATGAAGTACTGGAGCCCCAGGCGCCCCGAGAGGATGAGCCAGAAGACGGACAGGATCACGATGAGGACCAGCGTACGCACGAACCGCCGCGGCCCGTTCGCTGTTGCCTTTTCGTTCCTGGGGTCAGTCATGACTGGCACCGGAGGCAGTGGGTTGGTTCGAAGTTCGCGGGCGTCCGAAACTTCGCAGATCCGGCGGAAGCGTCGGCTCCGCACATGAAACGGCCAGGGGTCATGAGCTTTCACGACCCCTGGAATTCGGAAAAAGTGAATCTGCAACCGGCGGAGGATCCTGGCAAGGCGAAGGCCCGCCCGGTGGATCCTCCGCCGAACGGGCCTCTCTAACCCGCGTCATCCAGCCGGGTTCCCGGGCCTCCGCAGGCCCGGATCTACCGCGGTTCCCCCAGGAGTTCACGGACCCGCTCCACCAGCGCTGTGGAGGTAATTCCAAATTCCTGGAAGATGCGACCAGCGGGAGCGGAAGCCCCGAATCGGTTGATCCCCACCACCGAGCCGGCGTCACCTACCCACCGCTCCCACCCCATGGGCGATGCGGCCTCGATGGCGACCCGGGTGGGGATGCTCCGTGGAATGACCTGGTCCCGGTAGGCCGGGTCCTGCTGCTCGAAGAGGTGCCACGACAGGAGGCTCACGACGCGGGTGGGGATCCCTCCCGCCTCCAGCTCCTCGGCCGCCTCCACCGCCAGATGGAGCTCCGAGCCCGAGGCCAGGAGAATGACCTGGGGCTCACCGCCCCCGGCCTCCTGGAAGATGTAGCCGCCACGGCGAACCCCCTGGGGGTCCGGGCACCGACTCCGGTCCAGGGGCGGCACCCCCTGCCGGGTGAGGGAGAGGAAGGCCGGACCGTCGGTGCGCTCCATGGCCAGCGCCCAGGCTTCCGCCGTCTCGGCGGCATCGCCGGGCCGCAGGTCCATGAGGTTGGGGATGGCCCGGAGCGCCGCCAGATGCTCCACCGGCTGGTGGGTGGGTCCGTCCTCGCCCAGGCCGATGGAGTCGTGGGTGAAGACGTAGGTGACGGGGAGCCCCATGAGCGCCGCCAGGCGGATGGAGGGCCGCATGTAGTCGGAGAAGATGAGGAAGGTGCCCCCGTAACTCCGGACCCCGCCGTGGAGGGCCAGCCCGTTCAGGATCCCTCCCATGGCGTGCTCCCGGACCCCGAAGTGGAGGTTCCGGCCTCCAGGTGTGTCGGCGAGGAGCGAGTCGGCGCCCTGGATCTCCGTCTTGTTGGACGGCCCCAGGTCGGCGGAACCCCCCATGAGGTTGGGGATCGCTCCCGCCAGCGCCTGGATCACCTTCCCCGATGTGGCCCGGGTCGCCGCTCCCTTCTCCTCGCCGGAGAAGTCGGGGAGGGCGTCGCGCCACCCCTCGGGGAGTTGGCCGGCGAGCCACGCCTCGAAGCTCCCGGCCAGTTCTGGGTGGGCCTCCCGGTACGCCTCGAACCGGGTGTTCCACTCCTCTTCCAGCGCCTGTCCCCGGGGGATGGAGCGTCCCCACTCCTCCCGGGCTTCGGGCGGTACGAAGAAGGGCTCCTGGCTCGGGTACCTCAGGTTCTCCTTGGTGAGGCGGATCTCCTCTTCGCCAAGGGGTGCCCCGTGGGTATCGGCAGAGCCGGCCATGTTGGGACTACCCCAGCCGATCACGGTGCGGAGGGCGATGAGAGAGGGACGTCCGGTCTCGGCCCGGGCGGCGCGGAGGGCGGCGTCCAGCGCCTCCAGGTCATTGCCCCCATCCACCTGCTGCACATGCCACCCGTACCCCTCGAACCGCTGGAGTTGGCGGGTGGACGAGGCCAGGTCGGTGGAGCCTTCGATGGTGATCTCGTTGTCGTCGAAGACCCAGATGAGCTTGCCCAGCTTCTGGTGCCCCGCCAGCTCCGCCGCCTCGTGGGAGATCCCCTCCATGAGATCGCCGTCGGAGCAGAAGGCATAGGTGTAGTGGTCCACCACCGTGTGGCCCGGCCGATTGAAGTGGTGGGCGAGCCAGCGCTCGGCCATGGCCATCCCCACCGAGTTGGCCACCCCCTGTCCCAGGGGGCCCGTCGTCGTCTCGATCCCCGCTGCGTGCCCGTACTCCGGGTGGCCGGCGGTGGGGCTCCCCCACTGGCGGAAGTTCCGGAGGTCGTCCAGCGTCAGCTCATACCCCGACAGGTGCAGGAGGGAGTAGAGGAGCATGGACGCGTGCCCCACCGACAGGACGAAGCGGTCCCGGTCCACCCACTGCGGGTTCTCCGGGTTGTGCCGGAGGTGATGCCGCCAGAGGAGGTAGCCTGCGGGAGCCAGCGCCATGGGCGTGCCCGGGTGGCCGGAGTTGGCCTGCTGCACCGCGTCCATGGAGAGGACGCGGACGGCGTCCACCGCCAGACGGAGGGTATCGGGATCCGGCAGGTCCAGGGTCTGCGGGATGGTAAGGGCGGAATCGCGGGTGTGGGACATGACCTCGAAGGGGTTGGATTACGGAGTGGGGCACCGGGACGCCGGCGTCGGGCCGGCGCGGTTCACCCCACCACCAGGTTCAGGAGTCGATCGGGAACGTAGATCACGCGGCGCATCTCCACGCCGTCCAGGTGCCGGGACACATTGGGTTCGGCCAGCGCCAGCGCCAGCGCCTCGTCCTGGGACACGCCCCGGGACAACTCCACCGTTCCACGGAGCTTGCCGTTCACCTGCACCGCCAGGGTGATCTGCTCCTCCACTGCCTTGGCCGCATCGAACTCAGGCCAGTTGGCGCCGTCGAAGACGCTTCCCTGGTGGCCCAGGCGGGACCAGAGCTCTTCGGCGATATGGGGGCAGAAGGGCGCCACCATCACCACCAATGGCTCCACCTCGGCCCGCACCGCCCGGCGGCCTCCGGAGCGAACGGCGTTCAGGTACTCCATCATGGCGGCGATGGAGGTGTTGTATCCCAGCTCAGGCACCTGCTGCGTCACCTGGCGGATGGTCTGGTGCAGCTTCCGTTCCACCTCCGGGTCCGGGTCTCCGCCGGCCTCCGCCTCTACCGACACCACCGTCTCCCAGAGCCGCTTGAGGAAGCCGAAGGGCCCCTGGATCCCGGAGTCCCGGTAGTCCCCACCCTCCTCGAAGGGCCCCAGGAACATGAGGTAGAGGCGGAAGGTGTCGGCGCCGTACTCCTCGATGATGGGGTCGGGAACGATGACATTGCCCCGGGACTTGGACATTTTGGCCCCCTCCCGGACAATGAGTCCGTGGGCCCGGAAGCGGGTGAAGGGCTCCTCGAAGTCCAGGTGGCCCAGATCGTGGAGGGCCATGGTGACGAAGCGGGAATACAGGAGGTGGAGCACGGCGTGCTCATTCCCGCCGATGTAGGCGTTCACCGGGAGCCACCGCCGGGTCACCTCCGGATCGAAGGGGACGTCGTCGCGCCGGGCCGAAGGGTAGCGGAGGAAGTACCACGCCGAGTCCAGGAAGGTGTCGGACACGTCGGTCTCGCGCCGTGCCGGGCTCCCGCACTCGGGGCATTCGGTCTCATACCACTCCGACACCCGGGCCAGGGGGCTCACCCCGGAATCGTCGGGCTTGAAGTCCTCGACCCGGGGCAGGATCACCGGCAACTCCTCCTCGGGCACCGGTACCGCGCCGCACCGATCGCAGTGGACGATGGGGATGGGCGGCCCCCAGTAGCGCTGACGCGAGATGCACCAGTCGTGGAGCCGGTAATTCACCCGGTGGTGTGCCAGCCCTTGCGCCTGCAGGTGGAGGGTGATGGCCTCCTTCGCCTCGTCCACCGCCAGGCCGTCGAACTCACCGGAGTTCACCAGGGTGCCGGGCCCGGTGTAGGCCTCTTCCAGCGGGGTGTCGGCGTCGTGGTCGGGCCCCGCCACCACCCGGGGGATGGGCAGGTCGAAGGTGCGGGCGAATTCGAAGTCCCGCTCGTCGTGTCCGGGGACCGCCATGATGGCGCCGGTACCGTACTCCATGAGGACGTAGTCGGCGACCCAGACCGGCACCCGCTCGCCGGTGGCGGGATTCCGGCAGTACCCTCCCGTGAAGACTCCGGTCTTGTCCTTCTCCACCTTCTTCCGGGCCACCACGTCCATGCGCGCCGCCCGGTCCCGGTAGGCGTCCACCTCGCCCCGCTGCTCCGGGGTGGTGATGGCGTCCACCAGAGGGTGCTCCGGCGCCAGCACCATGTAGGTGGCGCCGAACACCGTATCGGGCCGGGTGGTGAACACCTCCAGGAGGAGGTCCCGGTCCCGGGCCCCTTCCTCCACCTCGCCGGACTCGGTGACGCTCCGGATCAACTCGTCGGTGGCCTCAACCCCCAGCACAGGGAAGCGGAGAAGGGCGCCTTCGCTCCGTCCGATCCAGTTCTCCTGTGCCTTCCGGGTGGTATCGGACCAGTCCAGCGTCTCCAGGTTGTCCAGAAGCCGCTGGGCGTAGTCGGTGATCCGGAAGAACCACTGGGCGATGCGGCGCTGCTCCACCGCCGAGTCGCACCGTTCGCAGAGACCTGCGATCACCTGCTCGTTGGCCAGCACCGTCATGCACGAGGGGCACCAGTTCACCGGGGCTTCCTTGCGCTCGGCAAGTCCGCCCTTGAAGAGCTGGAGAAAGAGCCACTGGGTCCACCGGTAGTACTCGGGCGCCGTGGTATCCACCGTGTGGTCCCAGTCGAACATCCCCCCAATGCGGCGGAGCTGCCGGGTGAAGTTGGCCACATTGGCGGGGATGAGGTCCATGGGGTGGGTCCCCACCTTCAGGGCGAAGTTCTCCGAGTGGATCCCGAAGGCGTCGAAGCCGATGGGCTCGAAGACGTCTCGCCCCTGGAGCCGGTGGAAGCGGCCGTGGACGTCGGCCCCGGTGAAGGCGTAGATGTTCCCAACGTGGAGCCCCTCGGCGGAGGGGTAGGGGAACATCATGAGGTTGTAGAAGGGATCTCCGGCTTCTTCCAGCTCCTGGCGGGTGAAGCGGTTCGTCCCCTGGGCATCCCAGTGGGCCTGCCAGCGCTCTTCAATGCGGATGGGGTCGTAACGGTCGGGTGTCGGATCAGCCATGGGAGTTCGGTGCGGTGCGGCGAGGGGTCAGGACCCGGACAGGCCCTTGGGGAAGAGGGGGAGCGCTCCCTCGGGAAGTCGCATATCGCCGGGGAGGTTCTCGCCGTGCCCCTCGAAGTCGCCCGGCGTGGGCGGGCGGAAATGCAGATCCACCGCCAGCCAGAGGGTCTTGGCGAACGGGTAGAAGAGGGCCGGCACCGGCACGATGGCGGCCATGAGCGCCCACTTGAGGGCCTCCCACGGCACGTCGGGCCAGGTCAGGAGAATCCCTCCCAGCCCCAGGAAGAAGACCACCAGTTCGGCGGTGACCAGGTTGATGGTGAAGCTACCGATGAAGTAGTCCGCTTCACCCCGGTCCAGCTTCAGGTGGCATCGGGGACAGGTGGGCCGCATGAGGAGCCAGCGACGGAAGAGGCCCCCGCCCCCACAGTTGGGACACCGGCGAGTGGCGCCTCGTCCCAGCAGGCGCGCAAATCGCCCCAGGCGGAGTTCCTGTGGATTCGCAGGGGTGATCTGCACGGTGGGGCGGGAGCGTTTCATGATCACGCCAAACTAACCCGGCCGTCCCGGAGTTCTCAACTCTCGAACCCGGATCCGTCCCCGGCAGCCACCCCTTCCGGCCTCGAGCCCGTGGGGTGACCCGGAGGTTCCGGCGGGGGGTCGTCCAGCACCGAGAAGGGGTCGTCGCGTCCCGGCGCCTCCTCCCGGAGCCAGGCCATGAGGCCCGCCAGGTTGCCGTCCCACACCTCGGCCCAGAGGTGGTGGAAGTCGTCCAGGCGCTGGAAGTAGAGAGACCGGGCCAGGAGGGTGGCGTTGTTCAGGGGTTCCGACGCCAGCACGGCGTAGCCTCCGCCGGCGAGTCCCGGCCGGATCTCGTCCCGGAAGGTGCGAAACGCCTCGTCGTAGCGTTGGTCCCGGAGTCGGATCCGTTCGTCGCGGGGAAGGTCCACGCGTGAGAAGATGCCCCGGAGATCCGCTTCCAACTCCATCATGAAGCGGGAGACGATCCGGGCGTCGTCCCACCGGTCCCGGGCCCGGGCGCACCACACCGTGTCGGGGCCACCCCCGTCCCGGGAACAGAAGAAGACGATGGCCGCCGCATTCCCGGCGAAGGTGGCGTAGGACTCGTTGAACCGTCCCTGTCCGGGGAGGAAGAGGTGATTGTGGGCCAGTTCGTGGAAGATGGTCTCCACCACCCCCACCTCGTCCTGCCGGAGGAGGGTCGAGTAGATGGGGTCGGCGAACCACCCCAGCGTGGAGAAGGCGGCGGTGGGGCGGACGAAGGCGTCGAAGCCCCGGGCCTCCATGGCCAACCGGGCCTCTTCGGCCCGCCGGTCCGAGAAGTAGGCCCGGTAGGGCATTCTTCCCACTACCGGAAACCACCAGGTGTGCAGCTCCAGCCGGTCCCGGGGGGCCGCGGTGAGGACCAGCGCCAGGGTGTCGGAGGGGAGGCGGGCCAGAGTGGTGTAGGACTCGCCGGCATTCCGGAATCCCAGCGACTCCACGGCGAAGGTGCGCGCCTCCCGGGCCAGGACGAGCTTCCCCCGCTCCCGGGGGTCGGTGGCCGGGTCGACCAGGACCTGGTGGAGGGGTTCCCGGGAGGCCAGGATCTGGGCCTGGGCCCACCCCGCCCGGGTCAGGTAGAGGGGGTTGCAGGCGGTGAGGAGGGGGAGGGCCGCCAGCGCCAGGAGGAGGAAGCACCGGCCCCTCCGCCGGCCCGAACCCCACCGGAAGCGGGAGGTCACTCCATGTACTCCCGCCGATCCGGGTCCACCACCGGCCGGATCTCCATGAGATCCGCGTCGTCCAGAACCTCCTGGGGGATCCCCTCCGGTAGCCCCTCGAGGAGGTCCGCCATGGAGTCGGCGGACCGCCGCTCCATATGGTAGCGGGCGCGGGAGCCGCCGAAGCGGATGGTGAGTTGAAAGTCCATGGAGCCGTGTCGGGTCTGGAGTGTGGGAGAGATGTGCAGCAGGAAGGGTGTCGGCGTCCCATGTGCGGACACGGGACCCCTCCCGGGGGTTCCCACCCTCTCCCCCACCTTCCGACGGGGAGCGGCCGAGACTACCATGGGAGGCAGAAGATCCAGTTCAACCCAACGGAGAAACCATGGTGGACGAGAAGATGGCGGAAGCGGGAGAGATGACACCCACGGAGCTCAAGGAGCGCCTCGACAACGAGCATCCCCTGGTTCTGGTGGATGTGCGCCAGCCCCACGAGTGGTCCATCGCCGATCTGCCGGAGGTGGGTCAGCTCCGGATTCCCCTGGACCGGTTCATGGAGCGGATGTCGGAGCTGGACCCTGACGACAACATCGTCATCTACTGCCGATCCGGCGCCCGGAGCGGCCGCGCCGCCGATGAACTGGCGGCCCGGGGGTACGGACAGGTGTACAATCTGGTGGGTGGCCTCCTACGGTGGCGGGAAGACGTGGATCCCTCGGTTCCGGAGTACTGAGCTATGCGGCGACGGTCCCCCATGGGAGCAGCGGTGTTCCCCGTCTTCGTGCTCCTGGCCTCGTTCCTCCTGGCCGGGTGCGGCGAGGAGCTGGGGGCCGACTCGGACGGAGGGACCGTCGCCCTGCCCGCCGATCCGGTCCCCACCGCGGCTCCGCCGGAAGTCGCCGCCCCGGTGGTCCCTGATCCCCCGGTCGTCTCCGGAGCCCCGGTCGTCCCTGATGCCCCTGTTGTCCAGGACGCCCCGGCCGGCGCCCCGGCCCCGTCATCGCCGCCGTCTCCCCGCCCCGATGCGGTCCGGGGCCTCTACCTCAACGCCTGGTTGTCCGGCTCGTCCCGGCGCATGGACGAAGTGCTGGGGATCGCCCGCCGCACCGAGATCAACAGCTTCGTCATCGATGTGAAGGACGCCACCGGGTACGTGAGCTATCCCACGGCGGTGCCCTTCGCCGCAGAGGTGGGTGCCGACGGAGAGCTCCGCATCCGGAACGTGTCCCGCCTTCTGGAGCGGCTGGAGGAGGAGGGAATCCATCCCATCGCCCGCATCGTGGTCTTCAAGGACCACCTCCTGGCCCGGTCACGACCGGAACACGCCATCCAGGATTCCACCGGTGCCGCCTGGGTCGACGGGAACGGCGAGGTCTGGGTGAACCCCTACGACCGGACCGTGTGGGCCTACAATGTGGCGCTGGCCCGGGAGGCCGTTGAGCTGGGCTTCCGGGAGGTGCAGTGGGACTACGTGCGCTTCCCCGATCGACCCCGCTCCGAGATGGAGGGCGTGGTCTATCCCGGGCAGGAGGGGCGCACCCGGAGCGAGGCCATCCGTGAGTTCCTCCTCTGGAGCCGGGAAGAGCTGGCGGACCTGGACGTCCCGGTCACCGCCGACGTCTTCGGGATGGCCACCTCGGCCCGGAACGACGTGGGGATCGGGCAGCTCTGGGAAGACATGGTGGACGCCGTGGACGTGATCCTCCCCATGATCTACCCCTCCCACTACTGGCAGGGGAGCTTCGGCATCGACGCCCCCAATGCCCACCCCTACGAGGTCATCGGGAGCGCGCTCCGCCACGCTATCCGCCGCACCGAAGGGGTGGAGAACCCGGCCCGCATCGTCCCGTGGCTCCAGGACTTCACCCTGGGTCAGCCCCGGTACGAAGCGCCGGAGGTGCGGGCCCAGATCCTGGCCACCCGCGACGCCGGAATCCACGAGTGGATCCTCTGGAACGCCTCGGGGCGCTACACGGAAGCGGCACTGGAGCCGGTGGGGGGATGGCCCGGCGGCGTGGAGCCCGTCATTCGACTGGGAGGCCTCATCGCCCCGGCGGAAGATCGCTTCGCCGGGAGCGAATCAGCGGAGCTGGACCAGGCGGCCGGCGCTCCGCTGGATCCTCGCTGATCCATGCCCCTGAGGGGGGTCACGCCGATGGAGCGGGGGCGAACTGGAGCTCGTGGAGACGGGCGTAGAGACCACCCCGGGCCAGGAGCTGGTCATGGCTCCCTTCTTCCCGAAGCTCCCCGTGGTGCATGACCAGGATCCGGTCCGCGCCCTGCACGGTGGAGAGACGGTGGGCGATGACGATGGAGGTCCGCCCCTGCATGATCCGCTCCGTGGCGGCGTCGATGCGGGCTTCGATCTCCGAGTCCACCGAACTGGTGGCCTCATCCAGGACCAGGATCTCCGGGTCGAAGGCCAGGGCCCGGGCGAAGGAGATGAGCTGCCGTTCACCTACCGAGAGGGAGGCGCCTCGCTCGCCCAGCGGTTGGTCGAAGCCCCGCTCCAGCCGTTCGATGAAGGTTGTGGCCCCCACCTCCCGGGCTGCGGCCTGGATCCGTTCTTCCGAGATCTCCTGGTTCCCCATGCGGATGTTGTAGCGCACGTCCTCGCTGAAGAGGAAGACGTCCTGCAGCACCAGGCCGATGCGGTCCCGGAGCTGGGCCTGCCGTAGCCGGTGAACCGGCACCCCGTCCACCAGGATCTCGCCCCTCTGCGGATCGTAGAAGCGCATGAGGAGGTTGATGATGGTGGTCTTCCCCGCTCCCGTATGGCCCACCAGGGCCACCTTCTCTCCGGGGCGGGCCCGGAAGGTCACTCCCTTCAGCACCCAGTCCGGCTCACCCCCCTCATCGGCACCGTAGGCGAACCAGACGTCCCGGAACTCGATCTCACCCTGGAGCCGCTCCGGGAGAGTCTCCGGATCGGAGGGATCCTGGATGGCCGACTCCCGGTCGACGAGGCTGAAGATCCGCTCCGACGACGCCATGGCGCCCTGCACCAGATTGTACTTCTCCGACAGATCCTGGATGGGCCGGAAGAAGCGCCGGGCGTAGAGGAGGAAGGCGGTGACCACCCCCACCGAGGTGTTCTCCTGGATGATGGCGAAGCCGCCGTACCAGATGATGAGGGCCAGGGCGATGGCGGTGAAGAGCTCCACCACCGGAAAGAAGAGGGCGTAGTAGGTGATGGAGCGCAGGTGGGCCTGCAGGTAGTCCTGGTTCACCCGGTCCAGCTCCTTCTCTTCCGCCTCTTCCCGGTTGAAGAGCTGCACCACCCGCATCCCGGTGATCCGCTCCTGGAGGAAGGAGTTGATCCCAGCCAGGCGCACCCGGATGTCGCGGTACGCCTGCCGGATGCGGCTCCGGAAGACGAAGGCGGTCCAGATGACCAGGGGGAGGACGGAGAAGGTCACCAGCGCCAGCTGCCAGTCCATGAGCAGCATGGCCGAGATGATGAACAGGATGGTGAAGAGGTCGCCGAAGATGGCCACCACACCGGAGCTGAACAGCTCGTTCAGCGACTCCACATCCGAGGTGATGCGGGTCATGAGCCGCCCCACCGGATTCCCGTCGTAGAACTGGAGATCCATCTCCTGGAGGCGCCGGAAGATCTCGGTTCGCAGGTCGTACATGACCTGCTGCCCCAGCCAGGTGGTCACCAGCGCCTGGGCGTATTGGAACCCGAAGGTGCCGATGGTGGCCACCAGATAGGCGATGGCCAGGGTGGCCAGGAGCTCCCCGTCGCCGGTGGGAACGGCGTCGTCCAGCGCCATCTGGATGAGCCAGGGGCCGATGATCTGGAGCCCCGCCGCCGAGACCAGGAGGAATACGGCCAGGACCACCTTCCACTTGTACGGTGCAAGGTACCGGAGGAGGCGCCGCATGAGACGGCCGTCGTAGGCCTTTCCCAGGGCCTCTTCTTCCTGGATGGGTCCGGAGGGTGCTTTTCGCATGACGGAGTGCTACCCCAACCGGGGCAGCGGTTCCTGGGCTACCGTCGCCGCGCCTGCAGGCGGGCTTCCACCTGGTCCCAGCTCACCCCTGCCGCCAGGAGGGCCACAAGGAGGTGGTAGATGAGGTCGGCGGCTTCGTCCGGCGCCGTGCCGTCATCCCGGAGGAGGGCGGTGACCACCTCCACCGTCTCCTCGCCCAGCTTCTTCAGTCTCAGGTTCTCGTCGCTCAGGAGCCGGGTGGTGTAGCTCCCTTCGGGGCGTTCCCGTGCCCGGGCCTCCAGGAGCTCCCAGAGCTCCGGGAGCACGGAGGGAGCAGGGTGGGCGGGCCCGTAGGTATCCGATCCATGGTCATGGGTGCCGGGGGCTCCTCCGGTGATCGGCGGCTCGGCGATCCGGCCGAAGCAGGTGGCTTCGCCGGTATGGCACGCGGGCCCGGTCATGCGCACCCGGGCCAGGACCGTGTCGGCGTCGCAGTCGGCGTGGAGCGAGACCACTTCCTGGGTGTTCCCGGAGGTCTCGCCCTTCTTCCAGAGCCGTTCCCGGGACCGGGACCAGTAGTGCATGAAGCCGGTGGAGAGCGTCTGTTCCAGCGCCTCCCGGTTGGCCCAGGCCACCATGAGGACCTGGCCGCCGTCGGCGTCCTGGGCCACCACCGGGACCAGGCCCCGGCCGTCCCAGGTCAGGTGGTCCAGGTCGGCGGCCGAGGTGAGGGTGCGATCCGTCACCGGGACGCCTCCCCTGCGGCGGCGCAGGGACGGACGGGGATGCCCCACCCCTCCAGGGCGCTCTTGAGTTCGGTGACGGTGGTGAGGCCGTCGTGGAGGATGCCCGCCAGGAGTACCGCGTCGGCCTTCCCCTGGGTGAACCCGTCCCGGAGGTGGGCCGCTTCCCCTGCGCCCCCGGAGGCGATGACCGGGATGTCCACCGCATCGGCCACCGCCGAGGTGAGCTCCAGGTCGTAGCCGGTGCGGACCCCGTCCCGGTCCATGGAGGTGAGGAGGATCTCGCCGGCGCCGCGTCGGGCGCACTCCCGGGCCCAGGCAATGACCTCGAGCTCGGTGGGGCGGCGACCGCCGTGGGTGTGGTGATACCACCCGGGCCCGGACGCCCCCTCGTCCATCCACTTGGCGTCGATGGAGGCCACCACGCACTGGCTCCCGAAGAGTCGGGCGCCCCGGGTGAGCACGTCCGGGTCACGTACGGCGCCGGAGTTCACGCTCACCTTGTCGGCGCCGGCCCGGAGGAGGGCGTTCATGTCGTCTTCGGTGCGGACCCCGCCCCCCACGGTGAGGGGGATGAAGAGGACCTCGGCGGTGCGGCGGACCGTGTCCAGGAGCGTGCCGCGCCCCTCGTGGGAGGCGGAGATGTCCAGGAAGACCACCTCGTCGGCCCCCTCCTCCTCGTAGCGCCGCGCCAGCTCCACCGGATCGCCCACATCCCGGAGCCCCACGAAGTTGGTGCCCTTCACCACCCGACCGTCCTGCACGTCCAGGCAGACGATGATGCGCGGCCTCAGCACGATGCCTCCTTCTCGTCGGCGTCCACCTGCTGGGCGGCGTCCACCTGCAGCGCCACCGCTCCCTTGGTACTGAACACGCCCTCGCCTTCCCGGAGCGCCTGGCGGAGGGCCAGCCCCACCGCCTTCACCGCCGCCTCCACCACATGGTGCCGGTCGCGCCCGCGGCGGACTTCCACATGGAGGGTGGCGCGCATATTCAGCGCCATGGATTCCAGGAAGTGGCGGTAGAGGTCCGAGGGGAGCTCTCCCACGTAGTAGGGGCGGCCGCCCACATCCACCGCCGCCTCTACCAGCGCCTCATCCATGGGGACCAGGGCCCACCCGTAGCGCTGGGCGCGCTCCGGGACCTCCATGGCCAGCGCCAGCCCCAGGGTGATGGCCACATCCTCGATGAGGTGGTGGCGAAGATCACCGCGGGCGTCCACCTGGAGCCCCAGCCCGGCGTAGCGGGCCAGGGTGACCAGCATGTGGTCCAGGAAGGCGTCTCCCGTGTCCACATGGATCTCCGTCTCCCCCCCGGCCCGGTCCACCTGGAGGGTGATCTGCGTCTCCCGCGTCTCCCGCTTCAGTCTGGTCATCCTCCGAACTCCTCAGCCACCTGTTTCTCGTCCAGCGCTCCCGTATAGAGCGCCATGCCCAGCACCGCCCCCGCAGCCCCCCGACGCTTCAGGAAGCGCAGGTCATCCAGCGTCGACACCCCCCCGGAGATCCAGATGGGGTGCGGTGCCTGGGCGATGATCCGCGCCACCTCTTCCCGGTCCATCCCCTGAAGGCGTCCTTCGCGGCCCACGTCGGTACAGAGGGCGCCGGCCAGGGGAAGGGAGGCGAGCCCCTCCAGGAAGCTCACCACCGCCAGGTCGGAGCTCCGGGTCCAGCCCCGGCGAAGGACCAGCCCGTCCCGGATGTCGGCGGCCACCACCACGGCGCCGGGGTGGCGCCCTGCCAGCTCCGCCAGCCACGCCGGCTCTTCCACCGCCCGGGTCCCCACGATGATCCGGTCCACCCCGGCTTCCAGGAGGGCCTCGGCCCGGGCGTCGTCCCGGATCCCGCCCCCCACCTGCACCACGGCGTCGGTGGCCTCCACCACCTGCGCCACCAGCCCGGCGTTGTCCCCCGACCCGAGAGCGGCGTCCAGATCCACCACGTGGAGGGTCCGGTACCCCAGCTCACTCCAGCGTCGGGCCACCGCCACCGGATCGGGCAGCGATACCTTCTCCTCTTCCGGGCGCCCCCCCACCAGTTGGACGCAGCGGCCCCCCTTCAGGTCCACGGCGGGGATGGCCTGGAAGGAGGCGCGGGGGTGGCTTCCGGTCTGCTCCGGCCCGTCCTGGGACGTCTCGGCGCTCATGACCCCTCCACCTCGTCCAGGAAGTTCTCCAGAAGACGGAGCCCGGGCGCCGAGCTCTTCTCCGGGTGGAACTGGACCCCCCAGCACCGCCCCCGCCGGACCGCCGCCGCGAAGCGGTCGTGCCCGTAGGTGGACCAGGCGATGGTGTCGGCCTCGTCCACCGGTTCACAGACATACGAGTTGGCATAGTAGGCCGTCATCCCGTCCAGCTCCCGGAAGAGGGGTTCCCCGGATCCCTGGGCCTGGGATTCAGTGGCGGGGGCAGGCTCCACATCGTTCCACCCCATCTGTGGCACCGTCCGGGCCCGGATGCGCCGTACCCGGCCCGGGATGAGCCCGATGCCGGCCCCGTCCGACTCCTCGCTGCTGTCGAAGAGGAGCTGCATCCCCAGACAGATCCCCAGGCAGGGGAGCCCGGCCTCCAGCGCCTCACGGACCTGCGCCTCCGATCCGGCCAGCGCCTGCACCGCGGCACCGAAGGAGCCGACGCCAGGGAGCACCAGCGCCTCCCGGGCCAGCGCTTCGTCCCACCGGGTGGTGACGGTGACCCGGGCCCCGCCGGCCTCGAGCCCCTTGGCCAGGGAGTGGAGGTTTCCGGCGCCGTAGTCGAAGAGGGCCACCTCAACCGGTCGTGTTTGTCTACTCATACCCGTATCCTGTCATGGCCGCGCCCCATGCGGGCCTTGGCCTGGCTCTGTTGCGTCATCCGCTGCGTCCTCCTCATCCCCGGATCTCGTCCAGCGCCTGCAGGAAGGCGTCCATCTCGGCCCGGGGGCCGATGCTCACCCGGACCGCCTCGCCGATCCCGGGGAGGGCGGGGAAGGGGCGGATGGCCACCTCCCGCTCCCGGAACGCCGCCGTCACCGCGGCGGCGGTGGGATCCACCGAGAGCTCCGCTCCCGCCAGGGGGACGCAGAGGAAGTTGGCGCCCGAGGGGAGGGCCGCCAGCCCCCGGTCCGACAACTCCTGTGCCAACCGGGTCCGCTCGACCCGCACCTCGTCCAGGATCCCCGGGATCCACCCGGCCTCATCCCGGAGCGCGGCGACGCCGGCGGCCTCGGCCATGCGGTTCACCTTGTAGGGTCCCCGGGACTTCTCCAGCTCCCGGATCACCTCCGGCGAGCCCACGGCGTACCCCACCCGGAGACCGGCGAGCCCGTAGACCTTGGAGAGGGTCCGGAGCACCACCAGGCGCCGGCTCCCGGCCGCCGCCCGCAACAGGTCGTCGGGGTCTTCCACCCGGGGATCCAGGAAGTCGGCATAGGCCTCGTCCACCGCCACCACCGTGCCGGCCCCTTCCGCCGCCTCGATGACGGCGTCGACCCAGCGCCGGGGCTGCACCTCGCCGGTGGGGTTGTTGGGCCGGCAAAGGTAGACCATGGCGGGGCCTCCTTCCAGGAGACGCGCCGGGTCCGGAAGGGGACCGAAGGGCGACTCCGGCCCGGCGCCCGCTTCCCGCTCCAGCGGCATGGCCTCGAGCCCGTTCATGCGGGCGAAGATCTCGATCATGGAGAAGGTGGGCGGGATGAAGCGCACGCCTTCTCCCATGACGCCCGTGGCCCGGAAGAGGGAGTCCAGGAGGTCGTCGGAGCCGCACCCGGTGCTCACCGCCTCCATGGGGACGCCGAACCGCTCCGCCACCGCCGCCCGCAGGTGGTCGGCGTAGACCGGCGGATAGCGGAGGAAGTCCTCGGCGGAGGCGCCTGCTACCGCCGCCAGCGCCCCAGGGTGGACACCCCACCGGTTCGTGTTGTCGGAGAGGTCCACGGCGATGGGGCGCCGGTCCGGGGCGTAGGGCTCCAGGGGCGCGTAGTCGGGACGGGGGAAGGGGGTCATGGTGCCTTCTCCCCGAAGCCGGTGGCGCCCGGGTCCAGCGCAGCGCCCCGGGCCCGGGCGGCGGCGGCGTGTCCGGGGAGCCCCTCGGCGTCGGCCAGGAGCCCCACATCCTCGGCCATCCTCCGGGCGCCTTCCTCCGTCAGCTCCTGCCAGGTGAAGAAGCGCAGGAAATCCAGCACCGACAACCCCGAGAACGAACGCGAGCGGGCCGAGGTGGGGAGGACGTGGTTGGCGCCGGTGAGGTAGTCGCCGAAGGCCACGGTGGAGGCCTGGCCAACGAAGACGGTGCCGGCGGTGGTCTGTTCGTCCAGGTCGGTGCGGGGATCGGCGGTGTAGAGGGCCAGATGCTCGGCGGCATACTCCCGCGTGAAGGCCATGGCCTGGGCCCGGTCCGCCGTGAGGATCAGTGCGCCCCGATCCGCCAGCGCCGTCTCGATCACCTCGCGGCGCGGCGCCCGGGCCACCTGGACCCGGAGGGCGTCCCGGACGGCGTCCAGGGTCTCCGGGAACCAGGTCACCGCCACCACCGCCGCTTCCGGGTCGTGCTCGGCCTGGGCGATGAGCTCCATGGCCACCCGCTCGGGATCGGCGTCCCCGTCGGCCACCACCAGCACCTCGGACGGGCCGGCGGGGGAGTCGATACGGAGCTCTCCCGCCACCTGACGCTTGGCCTCGGTGACCCACTGGTTCCCGGGGCCCACGATGGCTTCAACCCGGGGGACCGACTCGGTTCCGTAGGCCATGGCGCCCACCGCGCCGGCTCCGCCCAGGACGAAGAGGCGGGTGGCGCCGGCCAGGGCGCACGCCGCCATCACCTCCGCGGAGGGCTCGCCCGACGGTCCGGGCGGCGAGCAGACCACGATCTCCGGCACCCCGGCGGCCCGGGCCGGCACCACACCCATGAGGACCGATGACGGGTAGGCGGCCCGCCCCCCCGGAGCGTAGACGCCCACGGCCGGGAGGGGGGTGCTCCGGCGTCCCAGGCGCACGCCGGGCTCCGTCTCCACCTCCACGTCGGCGGGGATCTGGGCGCGGTGGAAGGCCTCGATGTTGCGGACGGCCCGCTCCAGCGCCAGCCGCAGCCCCTGGGGCAGGGTGTGGAGGGCGTGGATCCAGCGCTCCCGGGGCACCTCCAGAGAGGCCAGGTCCACCTTGTCGAACTCCCGGGCCATGGCCAGAAGGGCCTGATCGCCGTCGCGGCGGACCCGGTTCAGGAGCTCCCGCACCCGCTCCCGGAGCGCGTCCTCGTCCAGGGGGCGGCGGTTCACCAGTCGCCGGCGGGTTGCGCCGTCCATCCTGTCCAGGGGCCCGTCGAAGGCCAGGGTCAGGTCGGATGAAGGGGGGCTGGGGGTCTCGGGAGTCATGGGAGAAGCCTCTCGATGCGGGTGACCAGGATGCCCTCGGCTCCCAGATCCTTCAGGCGGGCGATGGTGTCGTAGAGCCTGTCTTCGTCCACCACGGCGTGGGCGGCGACCCAGCGCCCCTGGTCCAGGACGTCCACGATGGTTGGGCCGTTGATGCCGGGGAGGACCTGGCGCACCTCTTCGAGGCGGTCCCGAGGCACATTGGACATGAGGTACCGCTTGCGCCGGGCCCGGAGCACCGATTCCAGCGCCGTGGTGAGGTCGACGGCCACCTTCCGGGCCTCGCCGGAGACCAGCGCCCCGGTGTTGGCCACCAGGCGGGCGCTGGAGTCCAGGATGGTCCCCACCTCCCGCAGTCCGTTCACCCGCAGGGTTGAGCCGGTGGAGGTGAGGTCCACGATGACGTCGGCCACCCCCAGGTGCGGGGCGATCTCGGCGGCGCCGGAGACGGGGACAACCTTGATCTCGGTGCCCAGCGAAGCGAAGTAGCGCTTCGCCAACCCCGGGAAGGAGGTGGCCACCCGGGTACCCTCGGGGAGCTCGTCCGGGGACTGGACGGGGCTCTCGTCCCTGACCGCCACGATGAGGCGGCACTGTCCGAAGCCCAGATCCAGAAGCTCTTCCACCTCCGGCCTGGCGTTCTCCTGGACCAGGTCGGCGCCGGTGATACCGAATTCGGCGGCGCCGTCGGCCACGAACTCGGGGATGTCCTGGGCCCGGACGAAGATGGCCTGGAAGTGGCTCCCGAGCCGGGCCACCAGCGCCCGGTCCGCTCGGAACTGGGCCCGGAGACCGGCCTTCTCGAACAGGTTCAGCGCCTCCTCGGAGAGGCGGCCCTTGTTGGGTACGGCAATTCTCATCACGGGAATGTCTCCGCGTGGTGGCAAAAAAACGCGGCCCGTCCGGAGGGGGACGGGCCGCGGAGCATCCGGTCTTCGGCTTCGGCGCGTTCGCTCAGCCGCACACCCCACTCCACACCCGCCCCGAACGGAGCGCATGGCGGTGGTGGTGATGGGCGGGACGGAACAGGTCGAAACGCATAGCGAAAAGCTAGACGCGGCGCCTGGACCGGTCAACTCCGGGATTCGGCGGCGCCCCCCTCGCCCTGGGGGGCCGACGGGCGTATCTTGAGCCCTCTTCCCCACATGGCAACGGCTCGTCGCCCTTGCCCCACAGGTCCCTGTATTTCCCTGACCCAGACTCACCATGGTCCGTCGTTTGCCCCTGCTCCGCGGCTCCGGCTCCGCGCCGATCCCGGCCGTCTTCGGTTCCTGCCCGGTGGTCATGGGGGGGGCTGCCCTGGGCACCGTGCTCTTTGCGCTGACCTTCATGCTTGGGCTCCCCGTCGCCCTCCACGCTTCCGCGCCGGAGGGCGTGGCCGCCGCCCCGGCAGCCGGTGACCACGACGACCCCCCCCTGGTGGCGACCCGCATCCCCGCCGGGATGCAGATTCGCATCGACGGCCGCCTGGACGACGAAGCGTGGAGCCTGGCGGAGCCCATCACCGACTTCACCCAGCGCGATCCGGTGGAGGGCGCCGAGCCCACCCGCCGCACCGAGATCCGGGTCCTCTTCGACGACGACGCCCTCTACATCGGGGCCTTCTTCGACGACGACCCGGAGGGGGTCATCGCCCATCAGCGGCGACGCAACGCCGGACTGGGCTCCGACGACCGCTTCATGTGGATCCTGGACACCTTCGGCGACGGCCGCACCGGGTACTTCTTCGAGGTGAATCCCGCCGGGCTCATGGGCGACGGGATCATCACCCCCGGGAGTGGGGCGTCCATCAACAAGTCGTGGGACGGGATCTGGTACGTCCGTACCGGCCTCCAGCCCGACGGGTGGGTGGCCGAAGTCCGGATCCCCTTCAGCACCCTCAACTTCGACCCCAACCTGGATGCCTGGGGGATCAACTTCCAGCGGACCATCCGGCGCCGCAACGAAGAGATCATCTGGCGGGGGTGGCGCCGGAACCAGTCCCTCTTCCGCCCTGTGCACGCCGGGCGCCTGGAGGGGCTCGAGGGGATCTCCCAGGGGCTGGGGATCCAGGCTCGGCCCTACCTCTCCGCCGCCGGCGATCAGGCCCCCAGCGCCGGTACCGGATGGGACCGTGACGCCAAGACCGGGCTGGATCTGAGCTACAGCATCACCCCCAGCCTCCGGGCGGCGGTGACGGTGAACACCGACTTCGCCGAGGTGGAGGTGGATCAGCGGCGGGTGAACCTGACCCGCTTCCCCCTGGTCTTCCCCGAGCAGCGCGACTTCTTCCTGGAGGGATCCGGGGTCTTCAACTTCGCCCCCAGCTCGGGCCCCCGCCCCTTCTTCTCCCGACGGATCGGGCTGGTGGACGGCGAGGAGGTGCCCATCCGGGGCGGTGCCCGCCTCATCGGGCAGGTGGGGCGCAGCGAGATCGGCTTCTACCAGTTGCGGACCGGCACCGCCACCCTCCGGGCGGAACTGGGGGAGGAAGGCGCCTTCGAGGTTCCGGGCGAGGACTTCACCGTGGCCCGCCTCAAGCAGGCCGTCTTCCAGCAGTCCCATGTGGGGGCCGTCTACACGAGGCGGGCCCACGCCTCCGGGCCCGGCGCCGACACCCCGGACCGGCAGACGGTGGGGCTCGACGCCGACTTCTTCACCTCGTCGCTCTTCGGCCGCTACAACGCCCAGATCGAGGGGTTCCTGGTGGTGCACACCGATCCCCTCGAGGGGGGCTGGAACCGGATGGGCGATCACCGGACCCGCGGATTCCGGGTGAACTTCCCCAATGACCTGGTCCGCTTCCACGCCTCGCACCGGAGCTTCGGGACGGCGTACGCGCCGGCGGTGGGCTTCGTCCCCCGTCGCGGCTTCGCCCGGACCCAGCCCACCCTGACCATCGCCCCGCTCCTGCCCTCGGTGGATGCCATTCGGCGCCTCCAGTTCTCCTTCTTCTGGGAGTACCTGACGGACCTGGAGGGGCAGCTCCTGACCCGGAGCGCCAACTTCACCCTGCTGGAGACCCAGTTCGAGAGCGGGGACCAGGCCTCCCTGGAGGTGAAGCGGGGCTTCGAGCGGCTCCTGAATCCCTTCACCATCCGGCGGGAGGCGGATGGGCCCGTGGTGCTGGATCCCGGGTCGTACAGCACCACCGAGTGGGAGCTGTCGGGGCGCACCGCCGGTCGGCGCACGGTGTCGGGGAATGCGTCGCTGGTGTGGGGCGACTTCTGGTCCGGGAACCGGCGGCGGGTCTCGGGGGGCGTGACGGCGCGACCGCTTCCGGGCTTCAGCTTCAGCACCAATCTGGAGCGCAACGAGGTGCGGCTTCCCGAGGGTGAGTTCGACACGAACCTGGTGCGCTTCAACGGGTCGTGGGACGCGAGCCCCTTCACCTCGTTCTCGTCGTCCATCCAGTACGATGACGTCTCCCGCATCGTGGGGCTCTTCGCCCGGGCCCGGTGGATCGTTCGCCCCGGCAACGACATCTTCCTGGTGTGGACCCACAACTGGCTGAACGCCGACGCGGTGCTGGGGCCGGATGGGGAGATCTCGGAGCGGCGCCGGAGCTTCGAGACCCTCTCCCGGGGCGGGGCCTTCAAGATCAACTACACCCTCCGGCTCTAGGTGGGCGTATGGATGGACTGAGTCGACGGCGCTTCCTGAGGAGTGCCGCAACCGGGATCGCCGGGGCCGGGCTGGTATCGGCGTCGGGCTTCCCGGGAGGGGATTCCGGGGCTGCGGCCGGGGCCAACCCCGGGGCCGTCGCCGATGCCGGGGCGGTCGCCGACGCGGCCCCCTCCCGCCCCGCCCTGGTGAAGCCGGAGCGCCTCCGGGCCGGGGATACGGTGGCGGTGGTGAACCCCGCCGGCGCCCTCTACAGCGCCACCGACATCCGCATCGTGGTGGAGCGGCTCGAGGCGCTGGGTCTGCGGGTCCGCACCGGCGAGCACGTCCTGTCTCGCCACGCCTACTTCGCCGGGACCGACCAGGAGCGGGCCGAGGATCTGAACCGGATGCTCCGGGACCCCTCGGTACGGGGGATCGTGGCAACCCGGGGCGGATGGGGTTCGGCACGGATCCTGGACCAGGTGGACTACGACGCCATCCGGGCCGATCCCAAGGTCATGGTGGGCTACAGCGACGTGACGGCGCTGCTGAACGCAGTCCACCAGCGCACCGGGCTCGTGACCTATCATGGTCCGGTGGGGATGTCGCCCTTCACCGAGTTCACGGCGGAGCACTTCCGGCGCGTCCTCTTCGACGGGGAGGCGTACACGCTGGAGAATCCGGTGCGGGTGGGGAACGATCTGACCCACACCGCAGACCGGATCCTGACCCTCACCCCCGGGGTGGCCCGGGGGCCGCTCCTGGGGGGGAACCTCACCGTCTTCACCAGCATCCTGGGCTCGGACTACGTTCCCGACACCACCGGGTGCATCTTCTTCACCGAGGATATCGGCGAGGAGCTCTACCGGGTGGACCGCATGCTCACCCAGTTGGCGCTGAATGGGATCCTGGACCACATGGCCGGCTTCGCCTTCGGCCGCTGCACCAACTGCGGCCCCGGAGGCGGCTTCGCCTCCTTCACCCTGGAAGAGCTCCTGGCCCAGCACACCGGCCACCTGGGTGTCCCGGTCTGGTACGGCTCCATGATCGGCCACATCCCCGACATGTTCACCCTCCCGGTGGGGCTGGAGGTGGAGGTGGACGCCGAAGCGGGAACGCTGACCCTTCTGGAGGCGCCGGTGGCCTGACGGAGGCTGGAACCCGGCATCGGCGCCGATGGTTCGCTATGGTGTGGGTCCCGGCCGGAGCCTCTCCTTCGGTGTCCGTCCCTTCCCTCTCGCCCCTGACTTCGGAGATGCCTTGACCGTGGACACCCCTTCCCGCACCGCCGCCTGGAGCGCCCTGGCCCGTCATCACGAGTCGGTCCGCGCCCTCCAGATGCGCGACCTCTTCGCCCAGGATCCCACCCGGTTCGCCCGCTTCACCGTGCAGGTGGGGGATCTGCTCCTGGATTACTCCAAGAACCGGATCACCGCCGGGACCATGGAGCTCCTGGTGGGGCTGGCCGAGGCCTCGGGGGTGCCCGAACTCCGCCGCGCCCAGTTCGCCGGAGAGCGGATCAATGTGACGGAAGATCGGGCGGTCCTGCACACGGCGCTCCGGTACCGGGGCCAGGGGCCGGTGGTCACCGATGGTCAGGATGTGATGCCGGAGGTCCGCCGGGTCCTGGACCATATGGCCGACTTCACCGAGCGGGTCCGGAGCGGGGCGTGGACGGGGCACACGGGGCGCCCCATGGAGCATGTGGTGAACATCGGGATCGGCGGGTCCGACCTGGGGCCCGTCATGGTCTCGGAGGCCCTCCGCCCCTACGCCCACGAGCGCCTGACCTCCCACTTCGTCTCCAACGTGGACGGCACCCACCTGGCCGAGACGCTCCGCCGGCTCGATCCGGAGACGACCCTCTTCGTCATCGCCTCCAAGACGTTCACGACCCAGGAGACCCTCATGAACGCCCGGAGCGCCCGGGACTGGTTCCTGGCGCAGGGTGCCGACGAGACCGCAATCGCCCGGCACTTCGTGGCGGTTTCCACCAACGAGGCGGGGGTGCGGGAGTTCGGCATCGACCCGGCCAACATGTTCGAGTTCTGGGACTGGGTCGGGGGCCGCTACTCCCTCTGGTCCGCCATCGGCCTCCCCATCGCCCTCTCGGTGGGGATGGACCGGTTCCACGAGTTGCTGGAGGGGGCCCACGTCATGGATGAGCACTTCCAGACGGCGCCCCTGGGCGAGAACATGCCGGTGATCCTGGCTCTTCTGGGCGTCTGGTACGCCAACTTCTTCGGGGCGGCGAGCCACGCCGTCCTGCCCTACGACCAGTACCTGCACCGCTTCCCGGCCTACCTGCAGCAGGCCGACATGGAGAGCAACGGGAAGTCCACCGACCGGGAGGGGCACCCGGTGGAGTGGGAGACGGGACCGGTGGTGTGGGGCGAGCCGGGCACCAACGGGCAGCACGCCTTCTTCCAGCTCCTGCATCAGGGCACCCGGCTCGTGCCCTGCGACTTCCTGGCGCCCTGCCGGAGCCACAATCCGCTGGGGGAGCACCACGACGTCCTCATCTCCAACTTCCTGGCCCAGACCGAAGCCCTCATGCGGGGGCGGACCGGGGAAGAGGCCGCCGCCGAGATGGAGGCCGCCGGGATGGAGCCTGCCCGCATCGCCCAACTGGCTTCGCACCGGAGCTTCCCCGGCAATCGGCCCTCCAACACCCTCCTCTTCGACCTCCTCACTCCGCGCACCCTGGGATCCCTCATTGCCCTCTACGAGCACAAGATCTTCGTGCAGGGGGTGATCTGGAATGTGAATTCCTTCGATCAGTGGGGGGTGGAGCTGGGCAAGCAGTTGGCGAGCGCCGTCCTGGGCGAGCTGCGGGGCGACGCGCCGGTGACGGGGCACGACGCTTCGACCAACGGGCTCATCCAGCACTACCGGGCCCGGCGGGACCGCACCGCCAAGAGCTGAAATCCGAATCTGGATTCGGATTTTCCGGCTACGTCAGCGGGTTCTCCCAGCGCAGGTGGGGGAAACGGGCGAAGTCCCCGTCTGTGCTGCAGAGGACAAGGCCGTACTCCAGGGCCAGTGCCGCCAGATGCGCGTCCTGGACCAGGGGGGAGCGCCCGGAGCAAAAGGGGAGCAGTTCGGCCAGGAGTCTGCGGTGCCGGTCCGTGGGCACAGGGATCCAGACCGGGGGGAGTTCCAGCCACTCCTCCACCTGCTTCCAGGCCGCATCCACGGAGAGGGGGGTGCGAAATACCCTGGGGTTCGAGGAGATGCGGACGAAGGCCAACAGGGTGGGCCAGGGCAGCCCCACCCCAGCCGGACCATTGAGGTGCTGGTCCAACCAACGACGGGCCGTGTCGTGCTGGGGAAAGTCGGAGATCCGGGCATAGAGGAGGAGATTGGCGTCCACCAGGATCACGGGTGATCCTCTCCTTCCGCCAGCGTCAGCACGTGGGCCACATCGTCAAGGGAGGGGATCAGCGCTCCGCCCAGGGAACTGGACGGCGTGCTGTACGGTTCCCGGTCCTCCGTTCCCGATGGGTGCTGGAGCGCCGCAAGTCCCAGGCGGAGGGTCTCATTCACCACCTCCTTCAGTGTCCGGTCACCGCTTCTCCGGAGGTGCTCGATCTCCCGGGCTACATCCGGGTCCAGCGTCAGCGTCGTTCTCATGCATCAAAACATCAGCGTTCCGATGCGTTGATGTCAAGCCGGCGGGGTGGGCTCGCGGGCCGGGCGCTTCTCACCAGTCCAGTGCGTTGAACTGGCGGGTGTACTTCACCACCACCGAGCGGGCCTGGGGGCCTTCCAGCGTGCCGAACCCCTGCGCCGTGTTCAGGACCACGAAGAGCCCGGTGCCCGCCGTATCCAACCAGCCGAATCGGACGTTGGCCGACCAGGTGTCGGCCTGGTTCGAGTACTGCACCAGGGACTGGAGGTAGATCCTGGGGGTGAAGAAGTACCCGGTCCGGAGCGACCCCAGGTTCACATTGAAGTCGCCCTCGGCCAACCGCACCCGGTTGTGGTCCATGCGGAGGGCGGCGGTGGCCGACGCCCCCCGACGGAAGGCCACCGTTCCGAACCCGCCCCACCGTTCGCCGGAGAGGAAGGAGCCGGCGTCGATCCCGCCGTCCAGGGAGACCGGCGAGCTCAGATCGGTGTTGAAGCGCCACGCCGCCGTCCACCCGTCGTACGTGCCCGGCGCCACCGTCACGCCCTCGGCGATGGGGAAGGGCCGCACCAGCCCTTCCCGGACCCAGTCGAAGGCGGGGCTGAAGAAGGCCCCGTTCTCCAGCTCGAAGTGCACGTCCACATGGAGCCGGGCCGATTGCTCGAAGCCCGTTTCCAGGCTGCGGAAGGTGCTGTACGATGCGTGGGGCCGGTACTCCCGGAGCCAGGAGACGGCCTCGGGACGGTGGTAGGTCATGGCGAACCCCGAGAGCATCCGGTAGTCCCGCCGGTTCACGAACCCCACCTCGGGGTTGAAGGCGCCGCCCACCTCCCGGTAGGTGGCGAAGGAGCGGAAGCGGTTCCCCTGGTACGAGCCGTTCAGGTGGAAGGCGTGATCGCGCCCCTCTAGCCCCGGCGTGTCGGTGGTGGCCAGGAACGAGCCCACGGTGAGGCCCTGTCCGATTCCCACCTGTCCGTCCACCGCCATGGTGCGGTTGGTGGTCCCCTCCGTTTCCAGCCCGCGCCGTTCGGCGAAATAGGTGCCCACCTGAGACCGGTTCGGGAGCTCCCGGGCCAAGCGGACCACCGAGAAGGCATCTCCCGCCCCCTCGCCCAGGCCCACGCCCTCGAGCCCCGGCGTCCCACCGGTGCGGATGTGGAGGAGCCCCACATTGAAGCCTCCGGCCCGCCCCGAGAGGCGGCCGCCGGCGTCGATGGGCACCGGAGCTCCGCCGTCGATGCCGATCCGCCGGCTGAAGAAGAGTTCGGTGCCCCCGGTACCCACCCGGAAGGCGCCGGCATTCTCCAGAAAGAAGGGGCGCTTCTCGGGAAAGAAGAGGGAGAAGCGACTCAGGTTCACCTGCTGGTCGTCCACCTCGACCTGGGCGAAGTCGGTGTTCAGCGTCAGATCCAGGGTCAGCCCCTGGGTGAGCTGAACCTTGGCGTCGGCCCCCAGATCGGTGGGGAATCCGTAGGAAGCCTCCCCCAGGGCGTGGTCGCGCCGGGCCGACTGGAGGAGGTAGGGGGTCACGGTGGCCTGCCGCCGCACCGGAGGGGTGAGGCCGTGGAGCTCTCCCGCCAGGCTCACCCGGTTCAGGTTGAACTGGCGGGGGATGGGGGCCCAGAAGCTCTCCTCGTTCAGGCGCCGCACCCGCCGCATGGCGTTGAAGCCCCACACCGCCTCTTCGGCGTTGGCGTAGCGGAGGGTGGAGAAGGGGATGCGGAATTCGGCGTACCATCCGCGCTCGTCCCGGGAGGTGGCCACGCTCCAGCTTCCGTCCCAGTTGAGGTTGAAGCCCCCGCCGGCGCCGCCCTGGGTCCGGCCACCGGCGCCCATCCCGCCCCCGCCCCGCCCCTCGTCGGACACCTGGCCGTCGTACTCGATGCCGGAGGGGTTCGTGCCGAACACGAATCCGTTCTGACGGTCCCGGAAGGTGTCGAAGATGAGGAGGATGGCGTCGCTGTCGTCGAGGCGGGAGTCCCGGATGGCGGGGCCCTCCACGATCCCGGTGGGATTGGAATCCCACAGCCAGACGCCCACCCAGAGGGCCTCGTCGTCCTGAAGGATCCGGATTTCCGTGGACTCGGAGGCCGCCGACCCTTCCCTGGGGACGCGCTGGACGAACCCGGTCAGGGGCTCGGCCTCGGCCCACGCCGGGTCATCGAGCCGTCCATCGAGAACTGGTGGGGTGGCGGCCCGAACCACGGTGCCCACCGCGCCTGTGGCAGGGTCGTCGGGGGGTGGGGCGAGGGGAGAAGCGATAGCCAGGAGGGTGCCGGCCAACAAGGCCCCGGCGAGGGAGAGCAACGTCATGGAACCGGATCCGACGGAGGGAATGGTGAGGGAATCCCCGGATAACCGGAGCATGATACGCCGAAGCGGCGAAGTTGGCGAGGGGTGGGGCGCACCTCTCCGGCACCCGCCAGGCCTCCCCCGAAGCGCTGGAACCCCTGTGCCAAACCGGGGTCCTCGCCGCCATGGAAACCTCCACCGTACACGGTACCGTCGTCCCCGAATCGGCCCGCCTTCCCGGCGGGATCCGGGTCCTCCGAGCCGAAACCTTCCTACCGCTCCCGCGAAGGAAGGTCTTCCGGTTCTTCTCCGACGCCGGGAATCTGGAGCAGATCACTCCGCCCGGCCTCCACTTCGACATTCTCACACCACAGCCTGTGCAGATGGGGCAGGGGACACTTCTGGATTACCGGTTGCGGCTCCTGGGCATCCCCTTCGGCTGGCGCACCGAGATCACCGAATGGAACCCCCCGCACTCCTTCGCCGACCGTCAGCTCCGGGGTCCCTACCGCCTCTGGCTCCACCGCCACGACTTCCGGAAGGTGAAGGGCGGGACGCTCATGGTTGACGAAGTCCTCTGGAAGCTCCCCTTGCGCCCCGTCGGCGAGGTGGCGGCGCCGTGGGTCCGGTGGCAGCTGGGATCGATCTTCCGGTACCGGCGGGATGCGGTGGCGGGGATTCTGGGTGGGGGGTGAAAGGGGGAGGGTGAAGGGAGGACGGCGTGTGTGCCCCCGGAACACACTGGATGCCGGCGCCCCGCCAGCTCAGAGCCTCCCCTGCCGCGACGCCTGCCGGACCCAGGCGCCTTCCACACACAGATTCCCTGGCTCTCCACCCGGAGCCGAGGTGGCGCTCACCCCGGCAAACCACTGCACCGGCGTGCCCAGGGGGATGGCCCACACCTCCTGCCACCCTGGCGCCTGGGAGAGGTCGGGGATGGTGACCTCGGCGGTGCCGGACGACGCGAGGCGGGCCCGACTCACCGCCGCGGAGAAGGTCCGATCCATGGAACCCCCTGCCCCGGTCTGGTTCAGGCTGAAGAAGGCCAGGCCCATCTCGCCGCCCTGGTAGACCTGGGGAATGGGGAAGGTGGTCCGGGCCCGCAGGTACGGACCCTCCACCAGGGTGGTGATGGGCTCGACCGGGGGTGGAAGGGTGACGCTCACATCGATGAGTGTCCGGAAGAAGCGGGTGTCCAGGAGCTCGCCCGAGTCCGAGACCGAACTCACCGTCAACTGGTGGAAGTCGCCGTCGCGCTGCCGGTCGCCGGGGATCCCGAAGATGGGGGTGGGGCCGCCGCCCACCCCGGGGAGGAGGCCCAGCGACGCATTGTTCCCCAGGCATCGCTCGCCGGTGAGATAGCCCATGACGCCGTTGGTCACGGCGGAGCCGGCGCCGCTGACGGTGAGCTGGGCGGTAGCCGGGGCAAAGGCGTCACTTCCACCGAAGTCCAGCGTACCCAGCGACCCTCCATCGGTGACGGCCACGTCGCGGCGAAGGAGAAAGCGGTCCGGACGCGGATCCGCGGCCGAGGAGCGGACGCCGATCAAGTCAAAGGTGCCCTCGGGCATCCCGGTCACCGCAAGCTGCGGCGCGGCACCGGAGGCGAATCCGAACCCGAGCCCCAGAGAGAAGCCGGCGAACTGGGTGTCGTTCAGGCCCGCCACCGTTCCGGTCATGGAGGCGTTGCCCCGGGGCGGCATGCACGCCAGGATGGGCTGAGCGGCCAGGAACTCGCTCCGGGTGAGGTAGACCACCTGGGTGAGAGGGCTGTCCTGGGGGCCCGAAACCCAGGCATAGGCGCCCACATCGGCGGTGAGGGTGAAGGTGAAGAGGTCACCGCCTCCCTCCGCCTGTTGCCAGGCGCTATTGCCGTCCTGGAAGCCCACCCAGAGGGGCAGGTCCTGGGCCAGGCATCCGCGGAAGTCGATGGTGACGGTGGAGCCCGTCCCCCCACCCCCGTTGCCGTTCCCGTCGGGGGGCGGCGCCGTGACGGTGAGGGCGAAGGGGCGGGTCACGGCGGTCACACCGCTTGCGGAGGCCCGGATGGTGAGCTCGACCGAGCCGGCGGCGGCGGTGGAGGCGGTCTCGAGCCCCACGGAGAAGGTGGAGGTGGTGCCGCTGGTGCTGGGATTTCCCACGGCGGCGGTGACGCCGGTGGGGAGCCCCTGCACCTCCACGGAGACGCTGCCGGTGAATCCGCCGGACCGGCTCACCGTGGCGGTAAGGGAGGCGTCACCCCCGGCCTCAACCGAAGCGCTGGAGGGCGACACGGTGAGGGCGATGGCCGGGGTGGGGGGTGGGTCGCCGCCGCCCCCACCGTTGGCGGGGTCGGTGACCGAGCCCGAGTCCGAGCCGCACGCGACCAGGGCGAGAAGGACGGCGGGGGCCACCCCCATCCGAATCAGGTGTCGTCGGCCATGAGGGGTCGTACCGATCCCGTCGCCATGCCGAGCCCCGTTGATCCACCGAAACCGGACCATGCCCACCTCCCTGTCAAAGACCGGAGGGTGGGTGGGCGATCGGCCTGTTCCGGCGCCCGCCGGACTCTCCGCAACCCGCCCCGGTCCAGAACAGGGATAACGAGGAGGGTAGTTGAAGATTGGGGGTCGGGGGTGCGGCGGGCAAGAAGGAAGCGTATCCGCTGTTGGGCGCAACCCCCCGCTCCGGACGAACGCGACCTCCCGCTCTGGAATGGATTGCCCGCCCCATACTACGTTACCGAGGGCGATGCGGCGCTCCGTGACGACTCGCCTTCGACCCGTTTCCCGGTCTCCTCACCTCCCCGGCTCTTCCACACGTGTCCATGACCTCCACCCCTGACGGTTCCGCCCCCGGCTCCCGCCCCGGCACTGACTTCATCCGGCAGATCATCGCCCGGGATCTGGCTCGGGGCCTCCACGACGGCCGGGTGGTGACCCGCTTCCCCCCGGAGCCCAACGGGTATCTCCACATCGGTCACGCCAAGTCCATCGTGCTGAACTTCGGCATCGCCGGAGAGCACGAGAGGGGGCGCTGCCACCTCCGCTTCGACGACACGAACCCCATCACCGAGAACGTCCGCTTCGTGGAGTCCATCCAGGAAGATGTGCGCTGGCTCGGCTACGACTGGGGTGAGCACCTCTACTTCGCCTCGGACTACTTCGAGGAGATGTACGCCTGCGCGGTGGAGCTCATTGAGAAGGGCCTCGCCTACGTGGACTCCCAGACCGAGGAAGAGATCCGGGAGGGGCGGGGCACCGTCACGGTGCCCGGCACCCCGAGCCCCCACAGGGATCGGCCCGTGGCCGAGAACCTCGATCTCTTCCGCCGCATGCGGGCCGGCGAGTTTCCCGAGGGTGCCCACGTGCTCCGGGCCCGCATCGACATGGCGGCCCCCAACATGCTCATGCGGGACCCGGTGCTCTACCGGATCCGCCACGCCCATCACTACCGCACCGGCGACGCCTGGTGCATCTACCCCCTGTACGACTTCGCCCACCCGCTGGAAGACGCCCTGGAGGGGATCACCCACTCCATCTGCACCCTGGAGTTCGAGAACAATCGGGAGTTCTACGACTGGCTCGTGGAGAACGTCAGCATCCCCCACCGTCCCCGCCAGTACGAGTTCGCCCGGCTGAACCTGGACTACACCATCATGAGCAAGCGGAAGCTGCTCCGGCTGGTGGAGGAAGGGCGGGTGGAAGGGTGGGACGACCCTCGCCTTCCCACCCTGGCGGGCCTTCGCCGCCGCGGCTACACCCCGTCCGCCATCCGCGCCTTCTGCGAGATGATCGGGGTGGCCAAGGCCGACGCCCGGGTGGACATGGCCAAGCTGGAGTACGCCATCCGGGACGATCTGAACCGGAAGGCGCCCCGGGTCCTGGCTGTGCCCCGACCCCTGAAGGTGACCCTCACCAACTGGCCCGAGGGACGGGTGGAGGAGCTGGACGCCCCCTTCTACCCCCGGGATGTGGGGCTCGAGGGGAGTCGGCGCCTCCCGTTCTCCGGCGAACTCTTCATCGACCGGGACGACTTCTCCGATGATCCCCCGCCCGGCTATCGGCGACTCGTCCCCGGCGGTGAGGTCCGTCTCCGCTATGCCTACGTCATCCGGTGCGACGAGGTGGTGCGGAACGAGGCCGGAGAGGTGGTGGAGCTCCGCTGCAGCCATGACCCGGAGACCCGGAGCGGGAGTGCTCCCTCGGGGCGGAAGGTGAAGGGGACGATCCAGTGGGTCTCGGCCGCCCACGCCGTGCCCTGCCGCCTTCGCACCTACGACCGTCTCTTCTCGGTTCCGGATCCCGACGCCGCCGCTTCCCATGCCGGCGTCGATGCAGGGACCCCGTCCGCCCCCGCCGCCGGAATCCACGGCGACTTCCGGGACTTCCTGAACCCCGAATCGCTGGAGGTGCTGGAAGACGCGCTCATCGAGCCGTCGGTGGTGGGTGACGCCGCCGACACCCGCTACCAGTTCGAGCGGGTGGGGTATTTCTGGCGGGACCCGGTGGACTCGACTCCCGAGGCGCTGGTCTTCAACCGCATCGTGACGCTCCGGGATACCTGGGCACGGCGGCGGGAGGCGGCGGAGGCGCCGCCGGCTTCCCCGAAGACCTCCGGGGTGAAGCCGGGGGCCGGAGAATCCGGTCCCACCACCCCGTCCCGGAAGACAGGCGCAACCGGACCCCGCCCCGAACTCCCGCCTGAGGCCCGGGCCCGGGCCGACGAACTGGAGCGATCCCACGGAATCGGCCGGGTGGACGCCGAGATCCTGGCCCGGGATTCGGCGGTGGAGGCGTTCTATCGAGCGGCAGTGAGCGCCTACCCGGGTAGGCCCAGGAAGGACCGCCCCGCCGGCTCCATCTCCGTGGCCAACTGGGTGATCAACGAGCTTCCCCCCGTGCTGGGCGACCGGAATCCGGCCGATCTCCCCTTTGACGCCGCGGCCCTCGGGCGGCTGGTGGGGCTGGTGGACGACGACACCCTGAACAGCTCAGGGGGGCGGGAGGTGCTGGAGGTCATGGCCCGGGAGGGGGGGGATCCCGCCGCCATCGTAGAGGCCCGGGACCTCTCCCAGATGCGGGACCCGGACAAACTTGAAGGCGTGGCGCTGGGAGTTCTGGAAGCCCACCCCGGAAAGGTGAAGGCCTATCTGTCGGGGAAGCGCGGCCTGGAGGGATTCTTCATGGGCCAGATCATGCGGGAGACCCGGGGGAAGGCGGATCCGGAGCTTGCCCGCGGCATCCTCCGGAAGATGCTGGGGACCCATGATTCAGGAGAGGCCGGAGACTGATGACTCGAGGGAATCGGGCGCAATGACGCGGGATGGGATCAGCAGGCCATCAGGAGTCCGTCCAGCCGCTCGGCAGCCCGGTCGCCCTCTTGCCGGGTTTCGTAGGGCCCCACGAAGACCCGGCTGACCCCGTCGGAGCCTCGGACGGTGGCGACGGGCCAGCCCAGGCCACGGAGCTGGTCTTCCCGCCGGTGGGCGTTGTCGGCGTCCCGGAAGGCGCCGGTCTGGACGTGCCAGCATCGGACCGGCGCCGGTGACTCCACCACGGTGATCCGGACCGGGGCCGTGCCGGGGCCGATCATATCGATCTCCCGAGCGGCCCGGCGGGAAAGGTCCAGGATTCGCCCGCCCACGAAAGGCCCCCGATCGTTGATCCGCACCCGGGTCGACAGCCCGTTCTCCAGATTGCGGACGTGGAGAACCGTGCCGAAGGGGAGGGTCTGGTGGGCCGCCGTCATGGCCTCCATGTCGTAGCGCTCTCCCGACGCCGTGGTCCGACCATGGAAAGGGTGCCCGTACCACGAAGCGATCCCCTCCTCGCTCCACCCCTCCGCCGGGGGTGGCTCAGGCGGAAGGGGTGGGCCCAGGGTACGACACCCCGCCAGCGCCGCCATCCCCAGGAGGAGGACGAGGGACCGGAGCGCCGGCGGGCGTCGATGGGACGGCGGGACAGACATGGCGGAAAGTTGTGCACCGCCATGCCTTCAGGCAATCGGGCGCCTGGGGACTCAGCCCTCCCCTGCGACAGGCGAGGGAACCTCCGCCTCAAGCGTCAGGGATCGACCCTGACGCACTACCTCCAGCGTGAGGGAGTCTCCGGGGCGGTAGCTCACCAGCAGGCGTCGCAGGTGCGCCTGGTCTTCCGGCTCCCGACCGTCCACCGTCACGATGACGTCGCCGGCCTCCACCGGAAGAAACGAGTCCTCATGCCGTTCCAGGACCAGGATCCCCGATTCCACCTCGAAGTAGCGGGCGAGGTCGGGGTTCAGTGGATGTAGACTCACTCCGGGCATGAGGGCCGTGCGACCGACGATTCCCCTTGCCGCCGGGGCCTGCCGCTGCTGGCCCTGGCGCTGCATCCCTGGACCGCCGGCCCCCTGTCCGCGCTGCCCCTGTATCCCGGGACCGTCGCCGCCCTGTCGTCGTTGCCCCTGCATCCCCGGACCGCCGGCCCCCTGTCCGCGCTGCCCCTGCATCCGGGCACCGTCAGCCGCCTGCCGGCGCTGTTGCAATCCCAGGAGCGGCCCTTCACCCTGGAACTCCCGCATCAATGCCCTGGCAGCGGCCTGGTCCGTCTCCCGAAGCTCCTGCATGAGTTCCATGACGGCGGCTCTCTCGCTCCGGAGCCTCTCCATGGCCTCCCGGAGCTCTTCGGGGATCACCGTGGTTTCCTCTGCAGGAGGAGGAGGTGGATCCTGGGCCATGAGTGTCCCTGGAACCATCATGCCCACGGCCATGGCCAGCGCCAGGCCCCCGATGATGACGGTGCTTCCGGTGGCGGGTCTCACCGGAGCTGAATGGTGGGAAGCCATTGATCTCTCTCCTATTTACCGGGGCAGGGCCCCGCAGGTTGAACAGATGCGGACAGGTGGAAGGGATGGGGGCAACCCCCATCTCTCCGTCCGTCACCCCTTGGGATGGCCACCGCCCCGGAAAGGGTTGCCCGGACCCCCCATCCCTCCCACGGGTAGCCGTGCGGTCTGAGCTACCTGCAACTCTCCACCCCACCGCTGCAATGGATTCCCACATCCGCGTCCGGGGCGCCCGGCAGCACAACCTGAAGGGGTTCGACCTGGATCTCCCCCGCCGGGCGGTCACGGTCATCACCGGTCCGTCCGGATCCGGAAAATCGTCGCTGGCGCTGGACACCATCTTCGCCGAAGGACAGCGCCGCTACGTGGAGTCGCTGTCGGCCTACGCCAAGCAGTTCCTGGAGCGGATGGAGAAGCCCGATGTGGATGCGGTGGAAGGGCTGTCGCCCTCGGTGGCCATCGAGCAGAAGAACCCCACCAAGACGAGCCGCTCCACGGTGGGGACCTCCACCGAAGTCCACGACCTCCTGCGTCTCCTCTATGCCCGGGTGGGCCGCACCCACTGCCCCGAGTGCCACCGCTGGGTGAAGCCCGACACCGTGTCGGGGGCGGTGGACCGGGTCCTGGCCCTCCCTGAGGGTACCCGCTTCATGGTAGCCTTCCCCCTTCCCCGCAGCGCCCGGACCTCCCATGAGCCCCTGGTGCGGAATCTCCGGACCCTTGGCTTCGTTCGGATCCTGGCGGATGGGATGCAGGTGGATCTGGGGAGAGACGGGGCCGAGGATCCCGCAGTCCTGGGTGTCGATCTGGGTGAGGCGGAGTCGCTTCTGGTGGTGCTGGACCGCCTGAAGGTGGACTCAGGGGCGGCGGATCGTCTGGCCGATTCCCTGGGAACGGCCTTCCGGGAAGGGGAGGGCGAAGCCCGCATCCTCGTGCCGGCGGCTGAGGCGAAGCGGGTCGGAGTCCCTGAGGTCCTCTCCTTCACCGAGCGCTTCCGCTGCCCCGACCACCCCCACATCGACTTCCCCGAACCCACCCCTCAGCTCTTCAGCTTCAACTCGCCCTACGGGTCATGCCCCACCTGCACCGGGTTCGGTGCCACCCTGGAGTACGATGAGGACCTCATCGTCCCGAACCCATCCCTCTCCCTGGTGGAAGGCGCGGTGGATCCGTGGACGAAGCCCCGCTACGGCAAGCGTCGCGAGGCCCTGGTAGCGTACGCCCACCGGATGGAGGTGTCGCCGGACGTCCCATGGGACGAGTTGCCTGAGGACTTCCGCCAAGCCGTCGTCCACGGGGCGCCGTCGGGGAAGGGGCGCCTGACCGACCGGGAGTTCGGGGGCATTATCCCCTTCCTCCGGTCGCTGGAGAAGAAGAAGTACAAGCAGTACATCCGCGTCTTCCTCCGGAAATACCAGACGCCCAGAACCTGCACCGAGTGCGGCGGGAGCCGGCTTCGGCGGGAGGCGCTGAACGTGCGGGTGGACGACCGGACGCTGGCGGAGTTGGGAGTCCTGCCCCTGGACCGGCTCCGGCGTTGGGCGGAGGCCCTGGAACTCCAAGGGGCGGAGGGGGAGATCGCCGCCACCATCCTCACGGAACTCCGCAATCGGGTGGACTTCCTGGTGGAGGTGGGGCTGGGCTACCTGAGCCTTTCCCGCCAGACCCGTACACTCTCGGGGGGAGAGGCGCAGCGCATCAATCTGGCCAATTCCCTGGGGTCCCGGTTGGTGGACACCATCTATGTCCTGGACGAGCCCTCCATCGGGCTTCACCCCACGGACACCGATGCCCTGCTGCGCCTTCTACGCCGTCTCGCCGACGCCGGAAACACCGTACTGGTGGTGGAGCACGACTCCCTGGCCATCCGGGCCGCGGACCATGTGGTGGAACTGGGACCCGCCTCGGGCGAGCGGGGGGGACAGGTGGTCTTCGAGGGGACGCCTGTCGAGCTCGAGGGAGCCTCCACCGTCACCGGCGACTACCTGTCCGGCCGCACCGCCGTGGAGGTGCCCCAGGAGCGCCGGCGCCTCAACCGGGGATGGCTGCGGCTTCGGGGCGGCTCCCTCCACAACGTTCGGGACGCGGAGGTTGAGATCCCGCTCAGGGCCTTCACCGTGGTGACGGGAGTCTCGGGGTCCGGCAAATCCACCCTGGTCCACGACATTCTCTATCGGGCCCTGGAGCGGGAGTTGGGCGATGGGGGAACCTCCGCCAAGGAGCACCTGGGCGAGGAGGTGGGTCGGTACGACGCCCTGGAAGGCCTGGGGGGGCTGGACGAGGTGGTCCTGGTGGACCAGAGCCCCATCGGTCGGACTCCCCGGTCGAATCCGGTGACCTACATCAAGGCCTGGGGTGAGATCCGGCGCATCTTCGCCTCCCAACCGCTGGCCCGGCAGCGGGGCTACGAGCCGGGCCACTTCTCCTTCAATGTGAAGGGCGGACGGTGTGAGGCGTGCAAGGGCGCGGGACATGTGGAGGTGGAGATGGTCTTCATGGCCGATGTCTACGTTCCCTGCGAGATCTGCGATGCCCGGCGATTCAAGCCGGAGGTGCTGGAGGTCAAGGTCCGGGGGCTCTCCATCGCCGACGTGCTGCAGCTCACGGTGGATGAGGCCATCCGCTTCTTTGTCCGGGAGGATCGCCTGGGCGAGATCCTCTGGCACCTGCAGCAGGTGGGGCTCGGCTACCTCCGCCTGGGGCAGGCCGCCACCACCCTCTCCGGCGGTGAGGCCCAGCGTCTCAAGATCGCCCGGGAGCTGGCCGGGGCCGCCGGCAAGCGGGGCCGGGTCCTCTACCTCCTGGACGAGCCGACCACCGGTCTGTCGGGATCCGACGTGATCCGCCTCCTCCAGGTGCTGGACCGACTGGTGGCGGCGGGGAACACCGTCCTGGTCATCGAGCACAACCTGGATCTCATCAAGCGGGCCGACTGGGTAGTGGATATGGGCCCGGGGCCGGGAGCCCGGGGGGGACGGGTGGTGGTGGCCGGTCGCCCGGAAGAGGTGGCGGCGCACCAGGAGAGCCTGACGGGGCAGTTCCTGGTACCCCTCCTCGCACCCCCACACAGCGTTGACCCAGAGTTGCCGCAAAGCCTCGGAAACCGTTAGTTTCAGGGCTGTATCGTAGGTTCCGGAACCCGCCCCAACCTGCGGCTCCGGCGGTGGCTTCGGTCCCTACCCGCCACCGCCGCTCCTCCCCGACACAGACCCGGGCTGATCCATGGAATCGGACAACGGCATGGAAGCCGAGAACGGCCAGGAGAACGGCCAGGACACCGGCCAGCGAGTCCTCTCCCGCCTCCTCGAAGACGAGATGCGGGAGTCGTTCATCGACTATTCCATGAGCGTCATCGTGCAGCGGGCCCTCCCGGACGTTCGGGACGGCCTGAAGCCGGTGCATCGCAGGATCCTCTACGCCATGAACGGGCTCGGGCTCTCGCCTGGACGGGCCTACAAGAAGAGTGCGTCGGTGGTGGGAGAGGTGCTGGGGAAGTACCACCCCCACGGCGACTCGGCGGTGTACGACTCCATGGTGCGGATGGTGCAGGACTTCTCCCTCCGTTACCCCCTGGTGGACGGCCAGGGCAACTTCGGCTCCATCGACGGCGATTCGGCGGCGGCGTACCGGTACACCGAGGCACGCCTCACCCCCATCGCCATGGAGATGCTGGCCGATATCGAGAAGGAGACGGTGGCCTTCTCGCCCAACTTCGACGGCCGCATCGACGAGCCCACCGTCCTCCCCGGCCGCTTCCCCAACCTCCTGGTAAACGGGTCATCGGGGATCGCCGTGGGGATGGCCACCAATATCCCGCCCCACAACCTCCGCGAGGTGGTGGCGGCGCTGGATGCCCTCATCGATGATCCGGATCTGCCCCAGGAAGAGCTGGAGACCCTGGTGAGCGGGCCTGACTTCCCCACCGGCGGCTACATCTGCGGGCGGGATGGGATCCGGGACGCCTACCGCACCGGCCGGGGCCGTATCGTCATGCGGGCCACCGCCGAGTTCGAGGAGATGGATCTGGGACGGGAGCGGATCGTGATCCGCGAGATCCCCTTCATGGTGAACAAGACCCGTCTCATCGAGCAGATCGCCCAGCTCGTCCGGGACAAGCGGGTCACCGACATCTCCGCACTCCGGGATGAGTCGGACCGGGAGGGGATGCGGATCGTGGTGGAGCTGAAGCGGGACACCATTCCCCACATCGTGCTGAACCAGCTCTACAAGCACACCCAGATGCAGTCCACCTTCGGCACCATCCTGCTGGCGCTGGTGGATGGGGTGCCCCGGGTCATGAGCCTGCGGCAGATGCTCCTGCACTTCCTGGATCACCGCCACGAGGTGGTGGTCCGGCGCAGCGAGTTCGATCTCCGAAAGGCCAGGGCCCGGGAGCACATCCTGGAGGGTCTCAAGATCGCCGTCGACAACATCGACGAGGTGATCAAGATCATCCGGGGCTCCCAGGACACCCCCACGGCATCGGGTCGTCTCCAGGAGCGCTTCGGGCTGTCCGAGGCCCAGGCCGAGGCCATCCTGAACATGCGCCTGGCCCGCCTCACCGGACTCGAGATGGAGAAGCTCGAGGCGGAGTTGGCGGAGGTCCAAGCCCGTATCGCCGAGCTGGAAGAGCTCCTGGGCGACCGGGGCGCTCGCATGGAGGTGATTCGGGACGAACTCAGGGAGATGGCGGACAAGTACGGAGACGAGCGTCGCACCGCCATTGTAGGCGAGCGCTCGGACCTGGAGATGGAAGATCTCATCGCCGACGAGGAGATGGTGATCACCATGAGCCGCCAGGGTTATGTGAAGCGGATCCCAGCGGATACCTACCGTGCCCAGCGGCGAGGGGGTCGCGGTCTCCGGGGAATGGGGACCAAGGACGAGGACTGGGTCGAGCACCTCTTCCTGGCTTCCACCCACGATTACCTCATGATCTTCACCCGGGATGGTCAGTGCCACTGGCTCAAGGTGTGGCAGATCCCCCAGGGCGGTCGTACGTCCCGAGGGAAACCCATCGTGAATCTCCTGGAGATCGGGTCCGACGCCCGCATCGCCTCGGTGGTGCCGGTCCGGGAGTTCTCGGAAGACCGCTACCTCCTCTTCGCCACCCGCCAGGGGAAGGTGAAGAAGTCAACGCTCTCCGACTACCGGAACATCCGCTCCGTTGGGCTCAACGCCATCAACATCCGGCCGGGCGACGAACTCATCGACGTGAAGATCACCGAGGGCGACCGGGAGATCATCCTGGCCACCCGTGAAGGGATGGCCATCCGGTTCAACGAAGATGACGTCCGGGTCATGGGACGGGTCTCGGAAGGCGTTCGGGGCGTGGCGCTGAGCGGTGGCGACGAGGTGGTGGGGATGGTTGTGGTTCGGGACGACTCGGATCTCCTCATCGTTACCCAGGGCGGGGTGGGGAAGCGCACCGCCATCTCCGAATACCGACTCCAGGGTCGAGGAGGGAAGGGAGTCATCAACATCCGTCTCTCGGAGAAGACCGGCGGTGTGGTCACCATCAAGTCCGTTCTGGTCACCGACGAGGTCATGCTTATCACGCGCTCCGGTGTTGTGAACAGGCAGGCTGTCCAGGAGGTTCGGGTCATCGGTCGGGCTACTCAGGGGGTCCGCCTCGTCAATCTCGATGCCGGTGATGAGATCGTGGACGTGGCCCGGGTCATTGCCGAGGACGCCGACGAGGAGTTGGAGGCCGAAGTCTCGGCTGGAGACCCCCGGGAGCGGGTGGGCGACGCGGAGGAGATGGGGGAGTGAGTGCCACCCAGGGGCTCGTCTCCTTCGACCAGGTCCGGGCGGCAGCGGAGCGGTTGAGGGAGGTGGGCACCAGGACACCCTTCCTCCATTCCGAGGAGCTCTCCCGCCGGGTGGATGGAGAGGTGCGTCTCAAGCTCGAGTCCCTGCAGCGGTCTGGATCGTTCAAGTTCCGAGGCGCCTGGAACTACATCTCGAGCCTTCCCCGGGAGGATCTGGAGCGCGGTGTCATCACCTACTCCTCAGGGAATCATGGGCAGGCTATGGCCATGGCGGCGGGCCTGATGGGTGTACCGGCTGTGGTGGTCATGCCGGTCACGGCTCCGGAGGTGAAGCGCAGCGGGGCCGAGGCGCTGGGGGCCCGAGTCGTTCTGGAGGGCACCACATCGCTGGAGCGGCGTCGCAAGGCGCTGGAGATCCAGAAGGAAGGGGGGCAGCACATGGTGCCGCCCTTCGACCATCCCACCATCATCGCCGGTCAGGGGACGGCGGCGTTGGAGGCTGCGGAGGCCTGGCCTGAAATGGACACCTGGCTCGTGTGCATCGGGGGAGGCGGGCTGGGATCGGGTTCCGCCGTGACACTTCGGGAACTCCATCCCAATGCCCGGATCATCGGCGTGGAGGCGGAGGGAGCGGCCTCCATGCGCGCGTCCCTGGACGCCGGGGAGCCGGTGACGCTGGACCGCATCGACACCATCGCCGACGGCCTGGCGCCTGTGCGACCCGGCGACCTGACCTTCGCCCATGTGCAGGCCCTCTTCGACGATGTGGTTACCGTCAGCGATGACGCCATCCGGGAGGCCACCCGTTGGCTTCTGGGCACGGGCAAGGTACTGGCGGAGTACTCCGGGGCGGCGGCGGTGGCGGCAGTCCGCTCGGGCGTGGTGCCGCTCTCCGGACGACGGGTGGGCGTGACGGTGAGTGGAGGCAACATGGACCTTTCCCTCCTGGCGCGACTCCTTGGCCCTTTCCCGACCCCTTGAGGAGTACGAATCGAGTGGAGACGCTGGTTCTCTTCGACATTGACGGTACGCTGGTCACGGGCGGGCCCGCCAAGGACGCCTTCGGTCTGGCGCTGGAGCGTGTCTACGGCACCACCGGTCCCATTGAAGCGTGGGAATTCTCCGGGAAGACCGATCCGCAGATCGCCCGGGAGCTCCTCCGGGAGGCGGGGCTTCGCGACGCGGACATCGAGGCGGGTTTCCCTGGGCTCTGGAACGCCTACCTGGTTGAGATGGAGCGGAGGATTCCCCGCGAACCCACGAGACTCCTCCCCGGGGTGATTTCCCTGGTCGATGCCCTGGACCGGGCAGGAAGTGCGGCGCTGGCTCTCCTGACGGGAAACGTCGCCGACGGCGCCCGGTTGAAGCTGGAGGCGGTGGGACTGGCGCAGCGGTTCGCCGTGGGTGCCTACGGTTCGGATCATGAGATCCGCAACGAGCTTCCGGCCATCGCCTGGGGACGGGCCCGTGCGCATTGGGGTGTGACCTTCGCGCCGGAGCGGGTCCTGGTGGTGGGCGACACCCCACGGGATGTGGAGTGTGGTCGATATTTCGGAGCCCGGACCGTAGCGGTGGCGACGGGCCGGTTTTCCCGGGGGGAGTTGTCCGAGGCGGATCCGGATGTCATTCTGGACGACTTCTCCGATACAGCTTCGGTGGTTGAGTCCTTTCTCCGGTGAGCCCTCCCGGGAGAGCTGTCGGTGAACCGATGAACATGGTGGATCTTCCCAACTGAGGTGAGCAGTGGCAAATCGAGCGGAGGAACGGCGGAAGAAGCGGCAGGGAGAGTCGGGCGCGGCGGGCAAGGAGCGCACCTCCCGAAGCCTCTACTGGGTGCTCATCGCCGTGGGCGGTGTCGCGCTGGCCGTGGTGGTGGGGAACCTGATCTTCGGAGCCACGGGGCAGGGAGCCCGGGCACCGGTTGAGATCAGCTACGCCTCGTCGGAGGAGCTACTGGAGATGGCCCAGGGGGTGCGCCTGGGGGATGCGGACGCCCCGGTAACCATCATGGACTTCTCCGACTACCAGTGCCCCGCCTGCCGGGCCTTCGCCACCCAGTCGAAGCCCTTCTTGCAGATGGAGTTCATCGAGAGCGGTCAGGCCAATCTGGTCTTCTATGACTTCCCCCTGCCCAGCTTCCCCCACTCCTTCCTGGCGGCTCGCGCCGCCCGGTGCTCCGGGGACCAGGGGGCCTACTGGGAGTTCCACGACCAGCTCTTCCGGGCTCAGATGGAGTGGTCCGGCCGGTCCGATCCCTTCTCCACCTTCGTGGGATATGCCGAGTCGTTGGGACTCGATCGGGGTGAGTTCCGATCCTGCCTGGGAAGTGACCGGCACGCCGATGTGGTTTCGGCCAACATCGAGCTGGGCCGCCGCCTCAATGTGACCGGGACCCCCACCATCTTCCTGGATACCGGTGAGGGGAGGGGAGATCGGATCCAGAATTGGGCTCCGGCGGACCTCCGTCCACGCATCCAGGAAGCGCTGGCGCGCCTCGGGCACGGCGGTGGCGGCGATACGGAAGGAGCCGATCAGGGGAGTGGAGCATGAGTGGCTCCCGTGACGTCCGGATCCGCCTCCTCTTCGTCGACGACGGGAGCTACCACCACGAGGTGATCCGGGTGCCGGCCGAGGCCGTGGCCCGTCATGAGCGGCTCATCGACCTCCTCCAGGAAGAGCCGGAGGTGCTCCGTCGGACCTTCGTGGATCTGGATCGTCTGTGCGCTGCCCACCTGGTGGAGGATCATCTGCCCGAGTCCCGGTCCGTCACCGAGTGAGGCGAGGGAGATCCTCTCCCCCTGCGCCGCCGCCCGGGCGAAGCTTCCGGCATCAGCCGCCTGGTCCGGGAGCCATCCCTTCCAGCACGGTCAGCGCACGCTGACGCGGCCACTCCGCCACCATGGGGGGCGGCCAACTCCGCCTTCGCCATCGGCGTAGGATTGCTTCCACCTCAGCCTCCGCCCGCTCCACCGCCTGCGCCGTCACCGCGCCGGCGCGGGCGGCCTCTGCCAGTTCTTCCCGGTCCAGGACGTGAGGTCGGACCGGGGTTCCGGATATCCGTGGGCTCACTGCCCCGGCCCCGCCCACCCATACGTCCAGAAAGAGATCCGTAGTGGTCCAGACACCACCCGGCCCGAAAAGACAGGGCGTGATCACATTGGCGTAGAGCCCGGTCACTTCGCCGTCGAGCCCGTGGAAGATCCCGATGTCATGCCAAGCCCCGGGGAACGTGAACCAGACGGCGTCGGCCCCGGGCTCCAGCACCACCCTTCCCCCCACCCTCACGGGCTTGGACAGGGGAACGTTTCGAGCAAGCGTCACCTTGACGCGGCCGTCGTCGTGAACCAGCCACTGGCGATACCGGGTGAGTCGATGGGGTGCACGGCGATAGAGGATCTCCACGGGGCGGGGCACCCGGGAGGGGGGATGTCCGGGGAGGTTGGGAGGCGGTGGGCCTGGCCAGGGGCGGGCAGCCCCCTCCCGCCGAGGTGTTACCACTTCTGAAAGCGCCGACGGAAGACCCGGGGAAAGCGTCGCCGGTAGTCGGTCAGGGTCCGGATTCGAATGTGGATTCCAGGATCCTCCACCTCGATCTCCCGCACGGATGGGGCCGCCTGTCCCCACTCCCCCAGGGGCCGGTCCCAGGCCGCCCAGGGCGCCGGACCGTCCGATGGAATCTCCAGGTTCGTCGCCGGTTCCGTCCCATCGGCCCCTGTGCCGTCTTCCCCCAGCAGCACCTGAACCCATTCCGGGTGGAGGATCACAGGCTCTCCGGCCTTTCCCTGATGGCTTGGCCGGAGCAGGGCAGGAGGTGGGGAGGCGCTCCCCGCTTCCCTGAGCCCGGCCACCAGCGCCCGGAGCGTCTCGGGCTGTACCAGAGGAAGGTCCACCGGAAGCCAGAGCAGGGCCGGAACCGGCCCCGGTGCCCCCTCCGCCTCGGGCTCATCTCCGCCTCCGGACCGGTGCACCTCCTGGGCCCGGGGCTCAGGGGTCATGTCCCGGATCACGTCCAGGGCCAGGGAGAGCAAGGACTCGCCCCGGTCCGGAGCAACGTGGAGGGGACGGGCGCCCACCGCGCGCACTGCGGCATGGAGGGGACCCCGGGACTCATCCACCCCAACCAGGACCGGATCCGCGCCCACGGCCCGGAGCTCGGCCACGGCGCGCTCGAGGAAGGTGCCGTCTCCGGCGTCCAGGAGCGCCTTGGCCTTTCCCAGGCGGAAGTCCGGGCCACCTGCGGGGATCACCCCGACCATCAACGATCACCTGAGGGAGCCCAGGGCGCCCCGGACTCAGGCGAAGCGGCATAGAACCCCCGGTCTTCCCGGGCCAGACGCTGCAGCAGCGGGGCGGGCGCGTAGCCGGCGCCCAGCGACTCTTCCAGTCGCTCGAGCCGTTCCACCAGGGAACGGGGGTGGATCTCGTCGGCGAAGCGGAGAAGACCGCCCCTGAACGGCGGGAAGCCACCGGCCATGATCATGGCCAGGTCCACGTCACCGGGAGAGCGGGCTACACCCTCGTCCAGGAGGTAGGCCGCCTCATTGATCATGGCCAGGATCAGTCGAGCCCGGATGGCCGTGGGATCCAGGGGGCTGCGTCGCGGAGGCCTGGCAAGCCCCAGGATGGCATGGAGCTCCGGATCCGGATCCTTGGATTCCCCATCGACCCACCGGTAGAACCCCAACCCGCCATCCCGACCCACCCGGCCCTGGGCCAGCAACCGCTCAAGGACCCCGGACGAGGTGAATCTGGGCGACAACCCCTCCCGAAGGGCCACCTCAACCTGGCCCACCAGATCCAGACCCAGCCCATCCATCTGCCGGAACGGTCCTGACGGAAAGCCGAACGCCTCCATGGTCCCATCCACCATGCCAATCTGAAGCCCCTCCTCCAGCAGCAGGGTGGCCTCGTTGAAGTACTGCCCCAGAATCCGGTTGACCACGAATCCGGGGCCATCACCCACCACCACGGGAAGCTTGCCCAGTCGGCGAACCAGGGCGCAGGCAGCCTCGATGGTCTCCGGGGTCGTCTCCCGTGCCTGCACCACTTCCACCAGGGGAACCCGATGGGGGGGGTGGAAGAAGTGCATGCCGCAGAACCGGTGGGGCCGTTCCAGCGCTCGGGCCAATCGTTCCACCTGAAGACTCGCGGTGTTTGTGGTCAGCAGGCAGTCCGGAGAGACGTGGCTCTCCGCTTCGGACAGCGCTTCCCGCTTGATGTGCAACCGCTCGTCCACCGCCTCCAGTACAGCTTCCAGGGAGGCGAACCCGGAGAAATCCAGATCTCCGGATAGGCGAGCCATGGCCCGATCTCCATCTCCGCGGGAAATGCGACCCCGCTCCACCGCCCGGTCGGTGAGGCGTGTCGCCCGGCGGAGGCCGTCGGCCAGTGCGCCTGGATCCGGGTCCCGCATCCGAACCCGTAGCCCCCGGAATGCCGCCAGTTGGGCCAGCCCGGATCCCATGAGGCCCGCCCCGAGGACACCCAGTCCCTCAACCTCCTCACCGCGGATCTCCCCTGCCGGTCCCGGGCGGGAAGGGGCTGGGCCACCGGGGCCCTTCCGAGCGCGCTCCCGGAGCTGGAACACATGGATCAGGTGCTTTGAAGTGCGCGAAGCCAGCAGTTCCCCGGCGGCGCGGGCTTCGATCTCAAGGGCACGGTCCACCGAGCTGCCTGAAGAGCGGCGGATGACCTCCAGGATGCGGAGAGGAGCCGGCATATGCTCCCCACTCGACGTTCGGATCCGCCGGGCGGCAGAAGCCAGCAGGGCACGGCGCCCGGGGGCCGTATCCTCCAGGAGGCGCCGCGGGAGAGCCCGCCGCGCCCCGGTGCGGATCCGGCCCGTCTGGACAATGCGGCGAAAGATGTCCCGGACAGCCTCGCCAAATCCCTCAGCCGGAAGACACTTCTCGGCCAACCCCAACGCCACGGCCCGATCCCCATCCACCATTCGCCCCGTGAGGAGAAGCTCCAGCGCCGAACCGAGCCCCAGGAGCCTGGGCAGGCGCGTGGTTCCACCCCAGGCCGGGAGGATTCCCAACTGAACTTCGGGAAGCCCCATCCGGGTACGGGGATCATTGGAGACGAACCGGTAGGTGCAGGCCAGGGCCAGTTCCATCCCTCCACCGACGCAGGCTCCATGGATGGCCGCAACGGTGGGTATCGGAAGCTGCTCCAGCCGCCGAAAGATGCGCTGGCCGAAACGCGCGGCCTCAACCCCGGTGTCCGGATCCTCGATGGCGGCAATGGCTTCGATGTCGGCGCCCAGGATGAAGCTATCGGTCTTCCCGCTCTCCACCACCACGCCGGTGAGGGAGCCCAGGCGCGCTTCCTCTTCCAACTGGCCCAGGACTGCCCCTAGCGCACCCATCACCTCCTCCGTCAGGAGATTCGCCCGCCGCTCAGGATCATCGAACCGAATGACGGCAATCCCCTCCTCCTCCCTGAGGAGGATGGGGGAATCGGCGGCGGAGACGGGGGGCTGACCGGCCATTGACGGGACGTCCAAACGTAGACGGCGAGGATGGGATGACGAGGCGGGAAGCCCATTCTACGGAGAACGCCCCGAAACCCCGGGCATTGGGGCTTCGGGGCGCTCCGAGCCGAGAGGCTTCAGTCTTCGGGAGCTTAGAACACGTCCCGGATGCGAGCGTTCTCCCGGGTCAGACGGAGCTGCACCGGGTCGCCACGCTCCACGGTGACCGGGACATTCCAGTAGAGCTCTTCCGTGGTCAGCTGCTGACGGGCGTGGACCCACCACTGGCCAGGAGCCGGGCGCATCCGAACCGAGCCGGTGGCGTCGGTGGTGTCGGCCATGATCTCCTTGCGGGTCTCCTGAAGGCGGGCCGCTACAATCTCCGGGTAGTCCTCAAAGGCGTCGTCTTCCCAGATCTCGATCTCGATGCGGAGGCGGTCCAACTCTTCCAGGGTCTCGGCCTGCAGATCGGTGAACTCCTCGAAGGCACTGTCGCGGCGGGCCTCGGCGCTCAGGACCTGGCTCTCCACCGCATTGAACTCGGCGAAGAGTTCCCGGTAGCGGGCTTCGCCGGGATTGAACTGGGCCATCTCGTCGCTGATCTGCTGCAGCCGTTCCCGCTGCTCGAGCCACTGGGCCTCCGCTTCCCGCCACTCGGTCTGGGCCGCGATGATGGCGTCCCGTGCCTGGGCGAGCTCCGGGGGCATCTGGGGCTCGGGCGTATCCGCCGCGGCGGTGAGGGAATCGAAAATGTGATCCCGGTCGAAGGGCAGGAGCTGAATGGCCACATTCTCCAGGGGGCGGAGCTCCATTTCACCGGTCTCCGGATTCATCCGCTCCGCCTCGGCAGTCACCACGAGCTCGCCGGGTCCACAGGCGGCCAGAGTGGCGGTGAGGAAGATGGCACTCCACAGGCTTCGACGCTTCATAGGGGTTCGCTCCGACGTGGTTCGTGAAAAGACGCCCGAAGGTACAATGGGGACGGAAGGCCAGCAAGGATAGTCCCCGCTTTTCCTTGACACGATCTTCAGTTCCGGTTTCAAACTCAGCGCCCGGGGCCCCGCTGGATCATCTCCAGGGGCCCGAGTACGAAGATCCGGGGGGGAGCGGCGGAAGCCGCCACCTGGGCCAGAGCTTCGGGAGAGAGTTGCCAGATGATCCTCCCGAAGTCCGCCAATTCCCCGGTGCGACCATGGTCCCGGGCAAGTCGGCGACTCCGCTCGGCCGGATCGGACATAGCCAGAAGAGCCTCGTTCCGGAACCGGCGCCGAGTGAGTTCGAAGAAGGATCCCTGGGGCGGAGTTTGGGCCACCAGCTCCATGGCCGCCGCCACGCGCTCTTCCCAACGTGCGGCCGCCCGCGGGTCCGCAGTGACAGAAGCCATGACCACGGGTTGCCCTCCAACGCTGACCACCTGCACATCGGCTCCGTACAGGCCCGGGTCGGGGGGGGAGGGGACGAGGATCTCCAGGAGGTTGTGGGCCAGGAACTCGAGCAGGAGGGACGATGCATCGTCCGGGAAGGCCCAGGCTACCGCCATCCATGCCGCCGTGAGCTCCATGTCCACGGCGATCCGGTCGCGGGAATCCCAGGCCCGGGCCCCGGTGAGCATGGACGGATCGGGTGCCGGGCCCGGAGTCCGGAACAGACGAGTACGCAGGGCGGTGGGAATGGTGGATAGCCCTGCGGTATCGGCGTCGGCAGGCTCGGCGGTCCGTGGGGTGCCGGGCTCCTCGGAAGTGGCTGCCGATCTCTCCGTGAAGGGGGCCACCGCAGAGATCACCCGGGGCTGCACACCCGTTCTTTCGTGAACGAGTTCCGGGTTCACCGGTCCAACAACGACCGTCAGGGCATTGGACAGTTGAAGGTGGGCTTCCAGGTGCGAGGCCAGGTCATCGGCGGTGATTCGGGCCAGGCTCTCCGGAGTTCCCCGGACAGGTCGGACCTCGTCGGCCTCGGGCCCGGCCAGCAACCGACTTCGACCAAGTTCGAAGAGGCGAACCGGAGCCCCGCTCTCGAAGACGAGTCGGGCCCGGTGCTCTTCCCGAAGCCGCTCCAGGTCACCTGCAGCGGACGAGGATGCGGAAAGGAGGCCCTCCACCCGGTCCAGAGCCACCTGCCAGGAGGTTGGGGGCGCCAGGAGTGTGATCAGGACGTCATCTCCCGTCACCTCGACGGTGACCCCGGCCTCGAGATCCGCAACGCGTCGGCCCGCCTCGGCCTCAAGCCAGCGACCGAGAAGGTGGGTGGTCCCCTCCCGCCCCTGCGGATCCAACCCGGCTCCACCGGGAAACTGGAGCGTGACGGCTACGAGGGAACCCCGTGGGTCAGACTGCACCAGAAACTCCCGCTGGGCCGAAGCCTGGCCACCGGGATCGCTCTCCCCACCGAGCGAAGACTCCAGGACCTGCGGTCCGCCCAGGGGGAGGAGCGTCAGGAGGAGGAGGGGAAGCAGGACGTTCACGGGCGGAGCTCCTGGACAACGGGAGACGCTGCGGCAAGCTCTTCCAGTAGATTGCGCACCCCCTCGGTCTGTCGGGCGCGAAGGGATACAAGGAGTTCCGAGCCCGCTTCGATCCGCTCGGTGTCATCCCACCCCTGGCCCACCAGATCAGCCAGTCCCCAGGGCGTTCTCGCCGCCCGTCGGAGCTCGGTTCGGACCTCTGCCGCCAGGGCGTCGATCCCATCCTCGGTCAGTCCCGCCAGGCCCTCTCCCGGGAGTCGCTCCAGGCGGGAACGCAGGGCGGTCAGCCCTCGATTGTAGGCGGCCCCGGAGAGGACCAGGGCACGTTGCCGACCGATTTCCCACAGTTCCACCGATGCCTCGTAATCACCGGGCGCGTTCCTGAGGACCTGTCCCAGATGACGGGCCGCGAGAATCTGGGGGGCCGGGCTGTGCCGTCCATTCAGCGCATACCCTCGGGCAATCCAGTGACGGTTCACCTCAGGGGTGAGGCGGGGTGATCCCATGTCCTGAACGGGCGGGAGTTGGGGAGAGGGTCCCTCTTCCGGTAGGCCGAGATCCGACAGTGTGGACAGGAGCAGGATCGGGTCGACTCGACCGGCCGCTACAATCCGGATCCGCGAGCGCATATGGGTTCGAGCCCAGAGCGCCGTAAGCCGATCCGGTCCCATGCGATCCAGGGAACCCGGGGAGCCCTGCAGCGGGACGGCACCCGGCGACAGCGCCGCCAGAAGTTGGATGGCCAGTGCCCCCTCCGGCGTCTCCCGGCGGCGGTCCAGATCCACGCGGGCCTGTCGCAGTCCGGCGTCGAATCGGCCAGCGTCGGGCGGGGCCAGGGCTTCCCGCAGGATCCATCCCATGAAATCCAGGTCGTCCACAGCTCCCGAGACCTGATAAACCAGGGCCCGAGGGGTGCGGTGGGCCTCGGCACGGACGCCGACTCGACCGGCCAATTGATTCATCCGCTCCTGCGCCTGGATCCGGAGGAGTTGACCGGCTCCAGCATCCTCCACGGCCTCTTCAAACGGGACGGAGACCCGGATGGATACAACCTCGGAACTGCCCACGGAGAAGAAGGCCAGCGTCGGCCCTCCGGGAGGTTGCAGCACCGTGTCGGGTGTGAGGATGTCGGCTTGGGCAGCCGCGGCCATGTCTCCCGGCGGTGGAAAGGCCGGGGCCTCCCCAAGCGTCAGTACCCAGACGGCCAGGATGGAGAGGAGGGTCACGGGAGTCCAGGTAGGTGAACGGGTGGATCGAGCGGATCCTTCCAGCGCGGAAGGCACTCAGGCAGCGAAGAGGTCAGCTCCCCCTTCTCCTCAGGGTACGACCTCAGTGAGCAGGTAGTTCCGGGGATCCACCGGCCGACCGCCCACATGGACCTCATAGTGGAGATGGGGTGACGTGGCGATTCCGGACCGACCTACCCGGGCGATCACGTCACCACGGGAGACCTCCTGACCCGCCCGCACCTTCACCTCGGAGGCGTGGGCGTAAAGGGTGGAGTACCCGAATCCATGATCCACGATCACCGTGAGTCCGTAGCCGGCTCGGCGCCCGGCGAAGGTGACGCGCCCCTGTGCCGCCGCCAGAATCGGCGTTCCGGTGGGGGCGGAAATATCGATCCCCGTGTGGGGCCGGGCCTCGTGGTGGATGGGGTGCATCCGGGAGTGACTGAATCCGGATGTGATGGCACCGGCAGTGGGAAGGATGGACGGCGTCGACTTGAGGAGCGCTCGGTGGTTCACCAACTCCTCACCGGCCTCCGAAAGACTCTCCCGGAGAAGACGGGCCCGACGTTCCAGCGCGTGAAGGTCATAGGTGAGGGCAAACGCATCCGAGGCCGCATCCTCATCCAGTTCATACAGGGGGTGCGAGCGAAGATCCGGCGACCCTGGCCCGCCGATCCCCACGCGCTGTACCTCGGCGTCGATGGGATCGAGCCCGGCCACAAGACGAATCTCCGAATCCTTCTCCACCAGGGAATTGAGTTCGCCCCGGAGGTCGCTCACCCGGGTCCGCATCAATTCAAGTTCCGCCGCCAGCACGCGATTCTGTCTTTCGAGGAGGTGCTGGGCCACGCCGTCCCTGGCCTGCATACCCACGGAAACGGCCGCCACCACGAGGAGCAGGATCAGCGCGGAAGCACCGGCAAGTGCGAAACGCAGACGCCGCGCCGGTAGGGAAATCTGTCTGACATTCTCTCGATCCCCTCGGATCAGGAGAAGAGTCCAGTGTTCCTGACTCATGAACCTCGTGAGGCCGGCGAACCGGCGGCCGATGTATGCCCTCACCGTCGGAGCGGAGGTCCGAAGGCGGAAAGATCGAAGAGATCGAAAAAGGCGACGCAAACGGTAAAGGATAGGCCAGGCCCGGGTCTCCGGTCAAGGTAAACCGGAGTCGAGCCATGCGGAGCGCGGAGTTCAGGGCTCGATCTCGACCCGGGGAAAGAGCGGCGTCGCCTTCTGTACCGTCAGGCTGTGGAGTGGGAGGGTCCTGGCCTCGTCCAGCCGTGGCACCGCATCGAGCCCGAGGTGGGTAGCGAGCTCGGTAGCCTTTTCGGGCATGGCCGGGAGGAAGAGGGCGCTCAGTACCAGGAGGGCCCGGAGAAGGGAAGCCAGCGTCTCGTCGAGATCGTCCCCGGCTCCCTCCTGCCGAGCCTGGCTCCAAGGTTCCCGGTCTTCCACATAGCCGTTGGCCACCCGCGCCAGATCCATGGCGGCCCCCAGCGCCTCGTGGACGCGTAGCCTTTCCATTCCCGATGCCACGGCACCCAGCGTGTCGTCCACAGCTCTGGCCAGACCCTGGTCGTTGGCTCCGTCCGGGATTCGGCCATCCCGGTACCGGACGATCATGGAGGTGACCCGACTCGCCAGGTTCCCGAGAACATTGGCGAGTTCGTCGTATCGCGTCAGGAAGCGTTCCGGCGTATAGGAGGCATCCTCTCCGGTGGGCATCTCACGGAGCAGGAACCAGCGCACTGGATCGCTTCCGAACCGGGCCCGGAGCTCCAGGGGATCCACCACGTTGCCCAGCGACTTGGACATCTTCGTCTCACCGGAGATCCACCATCCGTGGGCCAGGATCCTGCGAGGGAGGGGGAGGCCGACCCCCATGAGGAGCGTGGGCCAGTAGACGGCATGGGTGGTGAGGATATCCTTCCCCATGAGATGCAGGTCCGCGGGCCACCAGGATCCGGCGACATCGTCGAATCCCTGCGCCTCCGGGTCAGCATCGGGACGGATGGCTCCGGAGGCCGTGAGGTAGTTGATGAGGGCATCCACCCAGACGTAGGTGACATGCTCCTCGTCAAAGGGGAGTGGGATCCCCCACGACAACCTCGACCGCGGTCTGGAGATGGAGAGATCGCCCAACGGATTCTGGAGGAACCCCAACACCTCGTTGCGGCGCTTCTCGGGATGGATCCACCCCGGGTTGTCCTGGATGTGGCGGATCAGATCATCCTGGAACGCGCTCATGCGGAAGAAGTAGTTCTTTTCCCGGATCAACTCCACGGGCCGGCCGGCGATGGGGTCGGTCCGACCGGGTCCCAGTTCCTTCTCGGTGAAGAAGCGCTCTTCGTGGACCGAATACCACCCCTCATACTCTGCCTCGTAGATGTGTCCCCGGTCCATGAGTCGCTGCACGAAAGCCTGAACGACCGCGCGATGCTCAGGCTCAGTGGTGCGGATGAAGCGGTCGTATGAGATGTCCAGGTCCGACCATGCCTCCCGGAACCTCTCCGCCATGGCGTCACAGAGTTCCTGCGGCTCCATGACCCGTCGTGCCGCCTCTTCCTGGATCTTCTGGCCATGTTCGTCCGTCCCGGTGAGGAACATGACCCGGGCGCCGGCCTGGCGATGGTATCGGGCCAGTACATCCGCCAGGAAGGTGGTGTAGGCATGCCCGATGTGGGGCTCACCACTGGCGTAGTAGATGGGTGTGGTGAGGTACTGACGATCCGGAGATGGGGTCTGAGTCGAAGACACGGTGGTGACGACATCCTTTACGTTACGGTGAATCGGGACTTCCATTGGGGAAACGAGATCAGGAGCGACGACCCAGGGGGCCGCTTGAGGCCTCCTTGACCTCCTTCTTCAGATCACTCAGCGCCACGATCCGACGCTCGCCCTCGTCATCCCGGAGTGTCACCAGCTCGCTCCAGATGTCCACCTTCACCACCCGTTCTTCGCCTCGGGCCGTTCGAAGGTGACGACCCTCCCTTGGAAAGCGACGACGTGCCTGCACGTACGCGTCGTGCTCGTACTGGAGGCAACACATAAGGCGTCCACAGCAGCCGGAAATCTGGGCGGGATTCAGAGATAGATCCTGGTCCTTGGCCAACTGCAGGGATACCGGCTTCAACTCAGGCAGCCAGGTGGAGCAGCAGAGTTCACGGCCGCAGCGGCCAACCCCACCCAGGAGGGCCGCCTCGTCCCGAACGCCGATCTGCCGGAGTTCGATGCGGGTGCGGAAGGTGCGAGCCAGATCACGGACCAACTCCCGGAAATCGACCCGGCGGTCGGCGGTGAAGTAGATGGTCAACTTCTTCCGGTCAAACTGCCACTCGGCCTCCGTTACCTTCATGCGGAGTCCATGTCGATGCACCTGGCTCCGGGTCTCATCCCGGACTCGGTCCTCGTCTTCCCTCATGCGCCGCAATTGGGAGACATCTTCGGCCCTTGCCTGTCGGAGAACCTCCCGGTCGGGTTCCGGGGCACCGCACCCGCCCGAAGATGCCGAGCACTTGCGCTCCGCCACGGTTCCCATGGCCAGGATCCGGCCCAGATCCTCCCCGCGATCCGCTTCCACCACAACATAGTCGCCTGGGGCTACCTCCATCCCCCGCACCATGAAGTAGTCCTTCCGATTTCCCTTGAATCCAACCTCGGCAAAGCCGGCCACCGTCGTCCTCCTTGATCCTCCCTTGAACCAGGCCTCCTCCCACGGGCACTGCCGCCTGGCGAGGGAGCCCCCTACTCGGGCTCCAACCAGGCTCCCATCTCTGCGTATTTGGCCCACCGAAGGCGACGACGTTCGTCTGAATCCATGGCCCGGAGTTGACCGAGATGGGTCAGAAGGGCGGATTTGAGGGCCTGGGTGGTTGCGGTCCAGTCTGCGTGGGCGCCCCCGGGGGGTTCCGGAATCACCTCATCCACCACACCGAGACCGTGGAGGTTGGCGGAGGTGAGCCTGAGCGCCGCCGCCGCCTTGTCTCTATGATCGGCGGACCTCCAGAGGATGGCTGCACACCCCTCGGGCGAGATGACCGAGTAGATGGCGTGCTCCAGGATGAGGATCCGGTCCGTGACCCCCAGGGCCAGGGCGCCGCCGGATCCACCCTCGCCCACTACCACCGAGATGGTGGGCACCCTCAGCCGGGCCATCTCACGAAGGTTCATGGCGATGGCCTGGGCCTGACCCCGCTTCTCGGCGCCGATGCCGGGGTAGGCTCCCGGGGTGTCGATGAGGGTGATGACGGGGCGGCCGAACTTCTCCGCCATCTGCATGAGACGGAGGGCCTTGCGATACCCTTCGGGATGGGGCATGCCGAAGTTCCGGAGCAGGTTCTCCTTCATGTCCCGCCCCTTCTGGTGGCCGATGACCATTACCGGATCACCGTCCAGACGAGCCCAGCCTCCCACGATGGCGGCATCATCCCGATACGCCCGGTCCCCGTGGAGCTCCACGAAGTCTTCGAAGACCCGCTCCAGGTAGTCCAACGTGTAGGGTCGCTCGGGGTGCCGAGCGACCTGGACCTGCTCGATGGGCGAGAGATTCCGGTAGATCTCTTCCCGAAGCGCCGCCAGCTTACTGCGAAGAGCGGACAGTTCGGAAGAGACATCGATCCCCTTCTTCCGGGCCACATCCAGGAGCTTGTCGATCTGATCCTGGACCTCCACCATGTCCCGTTCGAATTCGAGATGCGCCTTCGTGCCCACGGGCTCCTCCCTTTCCGGATGCGTTCGGTCCCGACGGGCCGGCCGGGATTCCGAAGGATCCTGAACCTAATGCTGGCCGGACGGGATTGAGAAGCCCCGGGGGTGGTTGGACCGGGAACTCAGGGCGGGGGGAAGGTAGGTCAGACGTGGATCTCCTCGATCCACTGCGGTACCGGCGGGGGCACGTAGATCTCCATTTGATCCAGGAGGGTAGAGGGGTTCGACGCCACAAGGATCATGCGGCGGTGGGCCTCCTGCATGAATCCCTCATGGCGGACCCGGTCCAGGAGGCGAACCAGATCCTCGAAGTAGCCGTTCACATCCAGCAGGCCGCAGGGTTTGCCGTGGAGGCCGAGTTGGGCCCAGGTGAGCACTTCGAAGAACTCCTCCAGCGTCCCGAGTCCGCCGGGAGCCGCAATGAATCCGTCGGCCCGTGCCGCCATCTCGGTCTTTCGCTCGTGCATGGAATCGGTCACCAGGAGTTCCGTGAGGCCCGTGTGGGCTACCTCCCGGTTCAGGAGAACGCGGGGAATGACACCAACCACCCTTCCTCCTTCATCCAGGACCGTCTGGGCCAGGCGTCCCATCAGCCCCATTCTGGATCCGCCATAGATGAGGGTGATCTCCCGGCGCACCAGCAGGCGGCCCAGGGCCGAGGCGGCTTCAAGGTGCCTCGGATCTTCTCCTGCGCTTGAGCCGCAGAAGACGCAGACATGGCGGAGTCGTTTCTCTGGATCGGTCACGGTGGCTCGATTGCGGGAGGAACAAGCGGACCGCGGGTCCGCATTGGAGGCAGTATCCGGGACTGGGTCGGGATGATGGTTCCGGAGGAGTGGCGACCCCGGAGTCTCAGGTCGATGCGGCGGCGCCTTCCCACGGTTCCCCGCCGAAGACGCATTCGAACCCTTCTAATCGATCCGCTCTGGGGCCGGTCGCCGGCATCGGTCGTCCCAGTCCTCGTTCCAGAGCGGAAGGGTCCTTTTCGGGCTCGGGCATCCCCGCCAGTGCCTTTCGCTTGATGGGCAGAACCTCGCCCACGGGAATGAATAGGGAGGGCCGGAAGTGTCGATCGGCGTCCCCTCTATCGTAACAGAAAATCCTTGGCGTGTGCGATCCAAGGCGAAGGCATGCCTCAAGGAGGGGTCGGGCCAGGGGATCCAGGCGGTTTCCAGTCGGGAGGTAGAGGATGTCCGGGTTCAGTCTTGCCAGCATCTTCTCAAGGAGAGGTTGGACCACCGACAGAAATCTCTCCGCGTCCGAATGGGGAGCCTTTCCCAGGAACCCTCGGCCGCCCAGGACGCGCGCCGACTCCTCGGTGCGGGCTCGCGCCGTCTTGATGTCCTCCGGGCCAGGTCCCAGCACCAGAACGATGAACTGGTCGCCACGGAGGCGGTGTCGCCGCAGCGTACCTCCGGCACCGAGAGTCACCTCGTCGGGTCGGATGCCCAGGGCCAGTACCCTAAGGGGTTGCGTGGCCGTAGAGACCGGATCGGAGCCGACTCCGGCCACGGTGCTGTCCTCGCTACGGGAGAGGGGCGCGACCAGGTCATCCGTCGCCCTCTCCTTTGGGGTCCCTCGCCCGGTCCCGCCTCCGGCGAGACGAGCTACGTGGTCGAGGAGTTCGTCCCGGTCCAGGGGTTTGTGGAGGACGTGGTCGGCGCCACGAGCCAGTGCATCATCGGCGTACTCCGGGCCCGTGTAGCCGGTGGTGGCAAGGATCGGGGTGTCCGGGTGTGCTTCTCGACTGGCTTCCACCACCTGTTGTCCCAGGGCCCCCGGGAGGTTGAGATCGGTCACCACCACTGCCCACTGTCGCCTTCGCGCCAGATCCGAGCCGGTGATGCCGTCCTGGGCAAGCGTCACCTCGTAGAGCCCTGTGTCTTCCAGAAGGAACCGGAGGAGGTGAGCCTGATCCAGGTCGTCCTCTACCAGAAGGACGGGGCGCGGGAGGGGTGGAGGGGCGGCGGGATTGCTCATGGCATGACAGCGCTGCGTGTCACCTGGGTGAAGCGTTTCGCGGTTCGGGGTGAGGGCCGGGCGCCCGATGCGCGTTGTGGGATCAATCCACCGAATCGGTGGCGCCCTCCTCTATTGTCGGCACCGGGCCGTGGAAATGGAGGTCCGGGGGCAAGGGCTCCTACGGCGCCGACGTGGGACATGGACTGTCCTGCATGGGGGACGGGAAGCGGTTCCCCTTCCAAGGGGGGCGGGATTGCGGAGTGGCCATCGTAGCCGCAAGCTATGTGGACGGACGGGCCCGGCACGTTCCGGTTTTTCCGGCAACATCCTTGCATCGCCAGAATGGCGTGCGGCCCTGCGGTGTAAGGCTTGGGATCTGACTTCGTTCCGACGGAACGGTATCGAGACCCCGGCCCGTACCTCGATCCTCAGCAAGGAGCTCGACCATGCCCACCCGTTTTCTGTGTCTTCGCACCACCACCGCTCTCCGAGTGGCTCTGGCCGGTTTGTTCCTGGCCGGTTCGGGGGGCCTCAACGCGCCATCCTTGGCAGCCCAGGATGTGGCCGATGATCGCCCCGGAGTCGCCGTGCTCCCCTTCACCAACGGAGGGTCATTCGGACCGGCCCAGGAGGACTTCCAGGCGCTGGAGGTGGGGCTCCAGCAGATGCTCCTCACCGAGATCGCCCAGAATTCCTCGCTCAGGGTGGTGGAGCGGGCCATGCTTCGGTCCCTCCTGGAAGAGCAGGATCTGGGGGCATCCGGGCGCGTCGAGGCCGGGACCGCGGCTCAGATCGGCCGAGTTGTGGGCGCTCGCTACGTGGTGACCGGGGTCTTCATGGACGTCTGGGGGGATTTCCGGATGGACGCCCAGGTTCTTGATGTGGAGACCAGCGAGGTCGTCTACAGCGACCAGGTTCGCAATGACCGTGAGCGGCTGTACGACATGCTGGTCGAATTGGCGGGGAAGGTGACATCAGGTGTGGACCTGCCTCCGCTGGATCGGCAGATCCGCGAGGCGCGCGAATCCCGGGAGATCCCGTCCGAGGCGATTCTCCTCTTCTCCCGGGCCCAGACGTACGAAGACTTCGGGGACCGGGAGCGGGCCGTGGAGGCCTACCAGCGAATCGTGGACGAATTTCCCCAGATGACCGAGGCCCAGGAGGCGCTGCAGCAGATTCGGGGGAACTGAGGCCGCGGGGTCAGCGTCCCGCTCCGGACGTAGACTGGAGCAGGGCTGCCGCAACCGGGGCGGGGACGGCCAGTACAATGCGGCCCTCCCCTTCCCGGATGCCTCCGAAAAGGATGGCCACCACCTGGCCGTCGGCGTCGAAGATGGGGCTGCCGCTGGCCCCCGGCTCCCCGTAGCCCTGGAACCGAAGCTCCTGCCCGGTCCTCTCCAGGAGGATGCCGGCGCTGAGGAGGGGACGGGCCGGTGCGGCCGGACCGTCCGGGGCGCCATTGGCTGCCCCACCCAGGGGAAATCCCAGGGTGGCGAGGGGTGTGCCCGGCGGGAGGGTATCCGGCCGTAGGTTCAGGCCCGACACGACGGGGACGGAGCCTACGACGTTCTCCACATCCACCACCGCCAGATCCCAATCCGGGGATGCCGCCACCAGGCGACCGGGAAAGATCTGGGACGAGTCGCTGAACTGGATGGCGATCCGTCGGGCGGGAGTGGCGCGGTCGTCTCCCAGCACCACATGCCGGCTGGTGATGAGCCGCCCCGACGCCTCCATGGCGAAGGCCGTACCCGTCACCACCCGTCCATCTGTGTGCTCGGCGAAGATGAGGGCTACGGCGGGACGGTTTGCTCCTTCGATGGCCTCGAAATCAAGTGCCGCCGCCAACTGCTGTCGTTCCAGCGCCGTGGTGGCATCCCGCAGTCGGCGCTCCAGGTCGTCCAGGTCCGGATCCGGTTGCATGGGGGGAGGCTCCGGTGCCCCAGCCGGCGGCGTCGAAGGGGGCATCGCCTCACTACGGGTGGCTCGAATAGCGGCCAGTTCCGCCCGGATCTGTTCCAACTCTGCCCGACTTCGGGCCAGGGCATCCTCCAACTCCTCCAGTTCTCCATGAGGAGCGCCGACCACCCCGGGTTCCCCCTCCAGCAAGGAGTCTGCGAGATCGGTGAGTTCGGCTCGCTCCCGCTCCCACGCCGCCCGTTCCCGGGAGGTGGCAAGGGCCCAGATTCCCCCGATGGTCACCACCACCAGCGCCGCAGCCACCAGCGCATACAGGAGAGGGCGGGATGAAGGGGGGAGGCCGACGGCTTCGGGATGTGGGTGCTCGCCGGGGGAGGAGGGAGGGGTTTCAGGAGAGGAAGAAACGCGCGTTTCACCCGAGGCCATGCGGGGCTGGAGTACCCGTAGCTCCAGTACCGGCCCCCGGGGGCCGAGACGTACTTCGTCGCCCGGCCTGAGAGGCACGGGCGCCCCCCCTACAACCCGCCCATTCAGAAAAGTACCGTTGCGGCTCCCCAGGTCCCGGATGCTCCAGCCGTGGGCCTCCGCGCGGATCTCGGCATGGAGCGCTGAAACCTCCAGATCCCGCTCCGGGTGCAGGGAGACCTCCAGATCCTGGCGGCGCCCCACACGGAAGATGGATCCCTCCAGCGGAATGCGATGACCGGTGCGACCACCGGCACGGATCAGGAGTTGAGGGAACACGTTGGCTCGATTTCCCAATCAGGGATCATGGGGATCGAAGGGACGGAGTCGCACCTCTTCCGGAGGGCCCGCGGCACCCCCGGAGGATACGTCGGCGATGACCACGGTGATGTTGTCCGGCCCCCCGGCTTCATTCGCCGCCTGTATCAAGTGCCCACAGGCTTCGGCGGGTGTGGGACTCGCCGCCACGATGGACTCCAGTGCATCATGGGGTATCGGCCCTGAGAGCCCATCGGAGCAGAGGAGCAGGCGATCCCCGTCCCGGAGCCTGTGGAAGGTGAGCGGGATCCGCACCTCCGGATCCGTGCCCAGGGCCTGGAGTAGGACACTTCGGTGGGCGCTTCGCTCCGCTTCCTCGCGGGTCATGGCTCCTTGATCCACCAACTCCTGAACCATGGACTGATCCCGGGTGATCTGGGTTGCCTTTCCGCCTCGGATGAGGTACGCCCGGGAATCTCCTACCTGGGCCACGTAGACGAACCCATCCAGGATGCCGGCGACGGTGGCGGTGGTGCCCATCCCCGAGAGGTCGGGGCGGACCCTTGCCCGATCCAGGACATCTGCATTGGCCTGACGCACGGCTGCAGCCAGGTGTTCGGCGAATCGAGCCGGGGATGGCACCCGCTCTCTCGCCAGATTTCTCACCAGGGTCCCCGCGATTACCGATGTTGCCAAACGGGACGCAACCCGCCCTCCCGCCGCTCCACCCATTCCGTCGGCCACGAGAAGAAGGAGACCTCGTGGGCCCACCTGGATCCGACCAAGCCCGACGTCCTGCGGCTGCGGATCGCTTTGGGTCTCCGGAGAACCAACGGCCAGGGAGACGGAATCCGGTCCCAGCACGAATCCATTGTCTGAGCCGTCTTCCTTGACCTGCAGGATCAGGAAGGCATCCTGATTCTCACTCCTCATGCGACCGGTATCCGTGGCTCCCCAGACGTGGAGCTGCATGGCTCTCTCTTCTCCGGGAAAACGGGTCACTGGGGACGGCTCCGGTGCAGCTCCAGCTCACCGACCCACCCGGCTGGAGGCTGGGGGTGGGTGCCCACGGCCCGATCCAACCATTGGACACCCTGAATGGAGTCGCCAAGGATCAGAAGGGACTGCCCATTGACCCAAGCCGCGAGCGCCCGGTCAATGTTGGAGACGTCGGGGGTCCCCCAGGCAATCCCGGCGGTATCGCGAGCCGCCTCGGCCGTGACCCTCGACGGAGTGTCATTGATGGCTGCGAAGTGTCGGAGGAGGATATCCCGCACCTCCCCCGCCTCCAGGCTCGGAGGGGCCGGCTGCGGGTCGGTTGGGGCGTCTTCCGCCGGGGTGGTGGGGAGCGTAGTGGCCTCAGGCGTCACCCGGGGCTGGGGGTCCGGGGTTGTTTCCGTGGCCGACGGCGGCGCTGGTGCGGGTTCAGGGGACGGGCGATCCCCAGGTTGTCCGTCTGTGGTCCCATCTGGCTCCGCGGCCCCGGCAACGACGGTTTCGGCCGGCTCGTCCCCAACGGCCCCCTGCGGGGTTGGGTCGGTCTCCATGGACGACGCCACTTCAACCGGAGGGGACTCCTCTCCCGCAGTGAGCCAGAGGGCGGCCCCTCCTCCCACCAGGAGGAGGGCCACCAAGGCGGCCGCTCCCATCACCAATGGAGACCCCCGTCGACCACCGCCGGCTGATGTGTCCGGTCCCGTTGGAGGCGCGGAGGCAGGGGCGCTGGACACCGTGGTTGCTGTGACGGGTGCCCCGAGACTGTCTGCCCGGTCGGCTGACGAGGGAATGCGGGTGGGTGGGATCGCCGCTCCGCCTGTGCCCCCCACCGCCGATGAGGCCATGGGAGTGGGGGCTACGGGCGTCGTCGTCTCCGCCCCCTCCAGCGCCTGTTTCACCTCGGTCACGAAGGTCCGGGCGTCCCTCGGTCGATCCTCCGCCTTCCGCTTGAGCCCCCAGGCCACCGCCGCCTCCAGAGCCGTGGGGAAAGCCTGCCCCGTCGCCTCTCCCAGACCCATGGGTTCGCGGGTGAGGCGCTGTACCATGATCTCCTGAGCCGTCTCTCCTTCGAAGGGAAGCCGTCCCGTGAGCATGCGGAAGAGGACCAGCGCCATGGAATAGATGTCGCTCCGACCGTCCAGCGGATCCCCGGTGAGCTGCTCGGGACTCATGTACTCGGGTGTGCCAACCACGAATCCGTGGCGGGTGACGGCGGGCCCCTCCTCCTCGGCAGGACCCCGGGCGATGTCGAAGTCCACCACCTTGATCTGCTCACCGCCGTCGGCGGTGCGGGCCACCATGATGTTGTCCGGCTTCAGATCCCGATGGATGATTCCCAGGGTGTGGGCGGCCTGGAGCGCCTCGCCTACCTGCCCGATGAGATCGGCGGCGCGGTGGGCCGGTAGGGGGCCTTCCTCCTCCAGAAGCGATCCCAGAGTCAGGCCATCCACGAACTCCATGGCCAGGAAGTGGAATCCCTCTTCCGTATTTCCGAAGTCGTAGAGAGTGCAAACGTTGGGGTGTCGGATCCGGGAGACGTTCCGGGCGCCCCTGGTGAAACGGGCGATGGCCTCCGGGTCCCGGGCCATGGCCGCCCGAAGCACCTTGATGGCGTCTCGCCGACCGATGCGGGTGTGCTCGGCCACGTACACGGCACCCATGGCCCCGACACCGAGGCGACGCAGAACCCGGTACCGACCCGCCAGCACCCGACCCACCAGATCACCGGCGTCCACCTCCGGCATGGGCGGCTCGGGGTTCATGGGGTCGGTCATGGCCCATCTCCATTGAGTTGTGGACAATCCATCTGACGATCCCGTCGCTCTTCCCAGCGGATCGGGCCGTCAAATCGTGGCACCCGAACGATCTCCAGGGGGAAGGCATCGGAGTCCAGGAGGCGGCACCCTTCAAAGGTCCGGACCACCACCACAAAGTACTCCGCCTCTTCGCCGTCTACGGTTCGTTCCGTGTAGAAGCCTGCGCTGTCCACCTGGATCCGGTCCTGGGGCGTCATCCGTCCGGCACCCACAGCCACCACCATCTGATCACCGAAGTCCACGGCCGGACGTCCGGGGGGAGAGGATTGGCGGGAGGTGGCTCGGCTCCAGAGGTCTTCCCACGCCCCCTCATCCCGGACCACGATCCGCACGGAATCGGCAATACCGCCGCTGTTGTCGTAGTAGAGACGCGCCGACTGGGAGAGAGGAGCCAGCGGAT
>REEG01000189.1 GCA_007695195.1 Gemmatimonadales bacterium
GACGCAGCCGACGTGATCTCGCTGTTCAGCAACGCCTACGAGAATGTGCCGGTGGACACCTGGCGCACCGAATGGACGGACCCTGCTGTGGAGCTTGAGGACATCCAGATCGGCGACTCGGACGTGAAGCGCTACTCGAATCTGGTCTTCGCCGGCATCGAGTTCGTCACCGAGCAGATCGACGTCTCGGAGATGACCCACTTCCACATGCACGTCTGGACTCCCGACAACACGGACCGGCCCAACCGCTTCGGCGTCAAGCTCGTGGACTTCGGTGCCGACGGGCAGTTCGACACCGGTGTCGTAGAGGGCGAGCTCTTCTTCGACTCCGCCACCGATCCGGCCCTGGAGTCGGGCACCTGGTCGAGCCTGGAGATCCCCCTCGCCGACTTCGAAGGCCTGGTCACCCGCGAGAACCTGTCCCAGCTCATCATCTCCGGCGTCGAAGGGGTCAACACCGTCTACGTGGACAACGTCTACTTCTTCCGCGCCGAGGACGAGGGTGACGACCCGGAGCCCACGCCGAGTCCCGCCGAAGCGGCACCCACGCCCACCGTGGACGCAGCCGACGTGATCTCGCTGTTCAGCAACGCCTACGAGAATGTGCCGGTGGACACCTGGCGCACCGAATGGACGGACCCTGCTGTGGAGCTTGAGGACATCCAGATCGGCGACTCGGACGTGAAGCGCTACTCGAATCTGGTCTTCGCCGGCATCGAGTTCGTCACCGAGCAGATCGACGTCTCGGAGATGACCCACTTCCACATGCACGTCTGGACTCCCGACAACACGGACCGGCCCAACCGCTTCGGCGTCAAGCTCGTGGACTTCGGTGCCGACGGGCAGTTCGACACCGGTGTCGTAGAGGGCGAGCTCTTCTTCGACTCCGCCACCGATCCGGCCCTGGAGTCGGGCACCTGGTCGAGCCTGGAGATCCCCCTCGCCGACTTCGAAGGCCTGGTCACCCGCGAGAACCTGTCCCAGCTCATCATCTCCGGCGTCGAAGGGGTCAACACCGTCTACGTGGACAACGTCTACTTCTTCCGACGCTGATCGGCACACCCACAGACGGAAACCCGCCATGGAATTCCGCACTCCAGCCAAGGGGCTTTCCCCGGCCGATGAGGCCCGGGGAAGGCCCCTGCTGGACCTGGCACTCGAGTCCATCTGGCACAGTGAAGGGATGTCCCGGGCCGACCTGTCCCGTCGGCTGGAGGTCTCCCGCTCCACCGCCTCGCAGTTGGCGGGTGATCTTCTGGATACCGGCCTCGTGGCCGAGGGCGGAGATGGACCGAGCCGAGGCGGCCGGCGACCCATCCTCCTTGAATTCCAGGACGACGCCCATGTCATCCTGGGGGTGGACATGGGGGCCACCCATGTAGCGGTAGCCCTCACCGACCTCCGGGGCCGTATCCTGGCCTGGCGGGAAGAAGCGCACCCGGTGCGTTCCGACCCCGAAGGTACCCGGGCCCTCATGATCCGACTCTCGGACGAGGTCCTGGAGCAGGTTCCAGGGGCTACAGCGTCGCTTCTGGGCATCGGCATCGCCGTCGCCTCCCCTGTGGACCACCTCGATCCCAGCCGCCTCTCTGAGACCGTCCTACCGGCCTGGAAAGGGCGAAGCGGATTCGAGACCCTCCAGGAGAGGTACGGGGTCCCGGTGTTCGTGGACAACGACGCCAACCTGGGAGCCCTTGCGGAACGCTGGTGGGGGGCTGGCAGGGAGGTCCAACACTTCACCTTCATCAAGCTGGCCACGGGAATCGGCGCCGGACACATGTTTGGCGGGCAGATCTACCGGGGCGCAACCAACGCCGCCGGCGAGATCGGACACATTTCCACCGATCCCCACGGCGAACCCTGCCTTTGCGGGAACCGCGGATGCCTGGTCACCTTCATCGGGGGCGACGCACTGGTGCGCAAGGCCGAAGCGCTGGCGGCGAACGCGCCTGGAAGCCTGCTGGCGGACGGGCCCATTACCCTGGGGCGCATCGAGGAAGCCGCTCTCCTACACGATCCGGTGGCCATGCAGCTCGTGCGCGACGTGGCCCATCACCTGGGGATCGCCATCGCCGGATTCCTCAACCTCCTGAATCCTGGCGCCGTGATCCTGGGGGGCAGCATGGCCCGGCTCAAGGATGACCTTCTCGTCCCCCTGCGTGAAACGGTGGTGCGTCGAACCCTGCTGACCTCGGTCGCGGCATCGGAGGTCCGGGTGAGCGAGTTGGGGCCCCAGGGCATCGCCCTCGGGGCTGCCACTCTGGTCCTGGCTTCGGCCCTGAGCACTCCTACCCTCTTCCCGGCCATGCAGAAGCTCACCGCAGACCGCTCCTGATGAATCCGGATCCGGTGAAGGCGCCGTCCCGCCAGACGCGGCCTGAAGACCGGATCCCCTTCCACCACAAGGTCATCTACGGAGCGGGGGCCTTCGTCAACAACCTCCTGGCCGCCGCCATCGGCGGAATGGCCATCATCCTGAATCTGGGTCTCGGGATGAACCCGGCCCTGGTGGGCGCCCTGGGTGCCATTCCCCGCCTCACCGACGCCCTCACCGACCCCATCATGGGGTACGTGTCCGACAATACCCACACCCGGTGGGGCCGGAGGCGCCCGTACATCTTCTGCGGCGCCATCCTGGCCGGGCTCTTCTTCGTCCTCCTCTGGCAACTCCCCGAGGGCCGCTCCGAAGCGTACTACTTCTGGTACTTCCTGGGTGGCTCCATCCTCTTCTACTTCGCCTACACGGTCTTCGCCACGCCGTGGGTGGCGCTGGGCTACGAGCTGACCCCGGACTATCACGAGCGAACCCGGCTCATGGGGGTCCAGAACTTCGCCGGGCAGCTCGCCTACGTGGTCTCGCCCTGGTTCCTCTGGATCATGACGAACCAGGCGTGGTTCGACACCCAGTTGGAGGGCGCCAAGGGGCTGGCTGTGGGAGTGGCGGTGGTGGCCGTGGGTCTGGGCGTGCTCCCCGCCATTTTCCTCCGGGAGCGCTTCAAGAAGGCACCCGGGACCGCCACCAAGGGGGCCGGAGCTCTTGTGGCCTCCGCCGGGTCCCGTTTCAGGCAAGGAGTCGCCGGGTTCCTGAAGGGGATGAAGCTGACGGTGCAGTCCAGGCCCTTCCTGAAGCTCTGCGTTGCCACCTTCCTGGTGTTCAACGGCTTCATCCTCATCTCGGCCTTCTCGGTCTACGTCATCATCTACTACGTCTTTGCCGGGGACCAGGCCATGGGCGCCCAGTACGCCGGGTACGCCGGGTCGGTGGGGGCCGTGTCCACCTTTGTGGTCATCATCCTGGCCACCTGGATGGGTACGAAGTTCGGGAAGCGCACGGCATTCTTCATCACTACGGGGATCTCGGTCTTCGGCTATCTCCTGAAGTGGTTCTGCTACAACCCCGAGGTTCCCTGGCTCGTCATTATCCCGGCCCCCCTCATGGCCTTCGGACTGGGCGGGCTCTTCACCCTGGTCCCGTCCATGATGGCTGATGTGGTGGATGTGGATGAGCTCACGTCCCACGCCCGGCGGGAAGGGATGTTCGGCTCCATCTTCTGGTGGGTGGTGAAGCTGGGGATGGCGGCGGCACTCCTGGGTGGCGGATTCCTCCTCAATGCCACCGGCTTCGATGTGGCGCTGGAGGGCAATCAGTCCGAGGGAACCCTCCTGGCCATGCGGCTCCTGGACGTCCTCATCCCGGCGGCCACCTCGGCCATCGCCATCTGGGTGGTGGCCACCTACCCCATCACGGAAGAGGTGGCCCAGGAGGTACGGGCCAAGCTGGAAGCCCGCCGGGGGGCACCGGAGACGCTGGCGGCCTGAGACCTGGAAGTCCGCGGACGCCGGAGGCCTGCCGAGGGTGGGGGGCCCCCTCCAGGAAGCTCTGGTCCAGGGAAGGTCGTGAGGGGAAGGTCGTCAGGGGGCCACGATCTCAAAGGCGGCCCCCAGGGCGGTGTGGGCGTCCCCACCCACCCAGACCTGGATCTCCCCCGGCTCCACCACGGGCTGCATGTCACGCCCCGGGAAGGCCAGCGCCGCCGCCGGCAACGGGAAGGTGACGGTACGCCGCGCTCCCGCCTCCAGGGCCACCCGCCGGAACCCCTTCAGCTCCCGGACCGGTCGGGTGACGCTGGCCACGGGATCCCGCACGTAGAGCTGCACCACCTCCACACCATCCCGCTCTCCGGTGTTCTCCAGCGTCACCGAGACCCGCACTTCCCCGTCCGTGGCCATGCGGGCCGGGGTGACCTGCAGGTCGCTGTAGGCGAAGGTGGTGTAGGTGAGCCCGAATCCGAAGGGAAAGAGGGGTGTGTAGTGGGTGTCCAGGTGGTAGGAAGCGGCGCCCGCCGAGAACTGGGACGCGCCCCTGGGCAGGTCCCTCATGTGAACGAAGGTCTCGGGGGTGGGCGGGCGCCCCGTGTTCCGGTGGGCATGGTAGATGGGGACTTGACCCGTCACCCGGGGGAAGGTCATGGGCAGGCGCCCCGAGGGAGCGGCCCGGCCGAAGAGGAGGTCAGCCAGCGCCGGACCGGCCATGGTGCCCGGGTGCCAGGCGAAGAGGAGGGCATCCACCTTGTCCAGCACCGCCTCCAGCGCCAGGGGCCGCCCGGCCATGACCACCAGGACCACCGGCGTACCCGTCGCCCGAACGGCCCGGATCAGCGCCTCCTGCGCTCCGGGAAGGGAGATGTCCGATCGGCAGTGGCCTTCCCCGGATAGGACGGATTCCTCACCCAGGAAGAGGAGGGCCACATCGGCGGCCCCGGCCGCCTCCACCACTTCGGGAAGCCCCCAGCGATCCTCGCTCCGGGTGGTCTCGAGCCCGCGGACATACCGGACCTTCACGGGCCCGGTCGGTCCGTGAACGCCCTCGGCCGCCAACACCCCGATGGCCTCCAGGGGGGTGATGCTGAAACCCGGATCCCCATCGAAGACCCACGTTCCCAACTGCTCCTGCGGCTCCTGCGCCAGGGGTCCGATGACGGCGATGCTCCCGATCCCATCCATGGCCAGGGGAAGAAGCCCCTCGTCGTTCTTCAGAAGGACCGCGCTCCGGACCGCCGCGTCGTAGGCCAGGGCGAAGTGGGAGGGGGGCGGCTCCACAGGGAACCGCTCCGGCTCGGTATACGGGCGCTCGAAGAGCCCCAGGCGGAGCTTAACCCGGAGGACCCGCGCCACCATGACGTCCACCAGCGCTTCGTGCAGGGCACCCTCCACCACCAACTCCGCCAGGTGGTCCGCGTAGACCTCCCCGACCATGTCCATGTCCACCCCGGCCGTAGCCGCCGCCAGCCCTGCTTCACGGTCGTCGGCGGTGAGGCCGTGGATACAGAGCTGGGGGATGGACTCCCAATCGCTCACCACGAAGCCGTCGAATCCCCACTCCTCCCTCAGGACCTGGGTCATGAGGAAGCGGTTCGCCGACGCCGGAATCCCGTTCAGATCGCTGAACGAGGCCATGAAGGTGGCGACCCCGGCCCCGAGCGCGGCACGGAAGGGCGGAAGGTGGACGCTCCGTAGCTCCCCCTCGGGGATGTTGGTGGTGTTGTAGTCCCGGCCGGCCTCGCCGGCGCCGTAGCCGGCAAAGTGCTTGGCGCACGCCGCCAGACTCCCGGGATCGGCCAGATCCTCGCCCTGAAATCCCTGAACCATGGCGCTTGCCAACGCACCCGCCAGATGAGGGTCCTCGCCCAGGCACTCCGCCACCCGTCCCCACCGGGGATCGCGGCCGATATCCACCATGGGTGCGAAGGTCCAGCGAACCCCGTGACCCGCAGCTTCCAGGGCCGACATCCTGGCCCCTCGGCGCACCAGCTCCGGATCCCAGGTTGCGGCCTGTCCCAGTGGGATGGGGAGGATGGTCCGGAACCCATGGATGACGTCCCGCCCCACCAGGAGTGGGATCCCCAGGCGACTCTCCTCCACGGCGATGCGCTGGAGTTCATTGACGGTCCGAACATCCACCTCATTCAGGATGGAACCCACCTCTCCGGCCCGGACGCGGTGGGCCAGTTCGTCCGTCACGCCACCGTCGTGACCGTTGACCTGATTGAGCTGACCCACCTTCTCGTCCAGCGTCATCCGATCCAGGAGGTCCCGGATCCGCCGTTCCACCCTCTCCCGCCTCTCGGTGATCTCCCCTGCCCTGGTCGTCGACACACTGGAGTCCGGCATAGATGGTAGGCCACCTCCCTCACATGGCGATCTGCAGATAGGTTCGGATCTCCCACTCCCGGCCCCGGGGGCCGTCGGCCAGGGGGTCGCAGACCCGGGTACCACCGGGACCGGTGGTGAAGTCCGGGCAGTACCGCGGAGAGTTCTCGTCCAGACTCCGCCACGTTCCCCGAAGACCCAAGCGGGTGTTGGGCACATTCCACCACTCCGGGCGACCCAGGTTCCACGATACGTCGCCCATGACCTGCGTCGGGAAGGTCAGGTTGAAGTCCCGGTGGTAGTCGAAGGGCCCCCAGTCGTTGAAGCGGAGGAAGCTCTCAAAGCGCACCGGCCCCCGAATGAGGCGGAAGTCCGTGCCGTACCGGGTGATCTTCCGAGGGTCGGATCCCCGTGCCTCCCCGGTTCCCACGTAGGGGTTCAGGATGATCCCGGACCCGCCGCTCCACTTGGAGACGATGCGGGCATGGGCCTCCCACAGGTCCCGAGCCGGGGTCCCGCCGGGGAAGGCGAAGGTGGTCCGCCCATCGGCCATGACCCCGAGGGCAGCGTCGGCGGTGGTGTGATGGCGGCGGAAGACGAAGCCGGCACTCACGGCCAGGGCGGCATCTTCCTGCATGTCGCTATCCCAGGCGTACATCCAGGTGGCCGGGGTGGGATCGTAGGTGAAGAGGATCTCCGCCGCCGTGGTCTCCCGGTTCCCCCGCACGGCGAAGGGGTCATCCAGGATGTTCCGGGGCCGTGCCGGTGGCGGGGCGTCGATGGGCACCGGCCCAACCAGCGGCCGCTGCCACATGAAGTTGGGGGCGATCTGGAGATTCCCCACGGCGTAGGTGAAGCCGGTGAGGAACTGCCGCTGGTTTCCGCTCCCGTTGTCCTTGAGGCGCCACCCGGTGAAGGTGTAGGTCTGGTCGTACCCGCCCTCGGCCACCAGGCCCGTGGCGGACCCCAGCGCGTACCCACTCACCGGTCCAAGCTGGAAGACGGCCTTGGCCTTGGCGCCGAAGGTGTCCTCGGTACGCACCTCGTCCAGGAGCACCTCATAGCTCCCGGGCTCCCCCCGGACACGTTGGAAGGTCTCGCCCACTCGAGGCTGACCGCCCCAGATCCCCCCCACATCCAACTCGATCCCCCGCCAGTTCGTGGCGGCGTGGAGAGTAGCCCGCCGGGTCGGCGGCGAAGGGATGGCGAAGGAGCTGGTCACCTCGCCCTGTTGGGCGATATCCTCGTGGAACAGGCCCGTCACCTGGAAGCGGCCCACATCCTGGGTGTACTTGGCCAGGACGGCGGGGTTCGCACCCCACCAGAGCTCGGGCCCGAAAGCCACCTTCAACCCGTCGAGCCGCCGCTTTCCGGACCACTCGAAGCCCACCGGGGCGATCCCGTTGTACATATCGATGTTGGGACCGTAGTTGGCTTCCCGGTAGATGTTGAAGAAGTCCCCCTCGTACCCCCAGTGGTAGTGGCCTGTCCGATAGAAGCCGTCCAGGCGGAAGTTCCTGTCGTCCCAGGTGACGCTGGCCGAATAGATCCGGACCCGCTCAAAGTCCTGGACGGTGATGGTTTCACCGTCGCCCTGGACCCGGCGCTCCCGCCCCACATTCTCGTAGAAGATCTCGTCGATGGGGTTCTCCGGCACCGCGCCCAGGATGTTCACCGAGATATTGGCCACCAGGTTCGGCGCCGGTGTGGCCTCAGCGTCGATGAAGAAGGACTGCTTGGTGTCGAATCCCTGGAATCTGGGGAGACCCTGGGTGCCGCCCTGACCTCGCTCCTCCGGAGTGCTGATGAGGCTCCCGCCTGTGGAATAGGTCTCGAGGTCCATGCGGATCCCGCTCAGCCGGGCGATACTGGCCCGGGTCCCCAGGAGGGCCGCCCGGTCTCCCCGAGCTTCCAGCTCCATTTCGATGGGCGAGATTCCGCCGAAGAAGGCGGCGATGACCTCCCGGTCGGTATCCGGGGCGTACGGGTCCAGCTCGAAGATGCGTTGGAGCGCGTAGTAGGCCGCCCGGGGAAAGAGCTCGAAGTGCCCACGGGCGTCGGTGGGCCCCTTGGCCATGATCCCCCACCACTCCTCGTTCATGTTGTTCTCACCGGGAACGTAGTCTTCCGCGTAGGCGTCGTTGGCCCAGGAGGCGTTGGTGGAGTGGACGTCCAGGCGCTCGGTCTGACCGTCCTTCCACCACCCGTCGCTCCACTGGAAGACGGCCCCGCCGATGGCGTTCCCAAGCCCCCCGTTCCCCGCCGCCTCCTCGTAGATATGCTCCCACTGGGCAATCAGGTAGCGGGCCTGCATGACCTGATCCTCCTGGAAGTTCACGGCGTGGAAAGCGTCGGCGCCGAACTCGGTGAAGAGGACCGGGATCCCCATGGCCTCGTCGATACGCTCGAAGAAGTCCGTGAACCGGAGGCCCCGATAGATGTTGGAGCCGAACACGTCCAGGTTCGGCATCTCCTCGGCGATGATGTCCAGGTACTGCAGGTCCCCGTTGGCCATGGAGACGGGGGTGTTCGGGTCGATGGCCTTCACCGCATCCACCAACTCACCCATGAGGGAGTACATGTGGCGGGCCATGTACTCGAAGCGCTCCCCCGCGGGGAGGTCCTCCGTGGCCGCGGAGGTCCACTCCAGGCCGTAGTTGTTCTCATTCCCCAGGAGCCACATGAGGAGCCCACGCGTTCCCACCAACTCCTCCACCATCTCCTCGATCTCACGGGTCAGGAGCGCCCGCTTCCTGGGATCCGAATAGTCCGTGGCCGGGAAGTATCGCCCCCCGAGTGTGACACCATACCGACCGGCGGCGTGGTTCACGATGGTCCAGATCCCGAAGTTGTCGTAGATGTACTCGATCCACCGGGCGGGGATACCCACATAGGCCCGGATGGAGTTGCCCCCCATGGCCTGCAGGAGTCCCATCTCCCGATCCAGCGCCTGCCGGATGAAGTCGTCGGGCTGACCCCAGAAGTTGTAGGTGACGGTGGTCCCGATGGGGAAATAGTCCCAGTTCACTGCCTTCACCATGAACGGCTCGCCGTCCACCATGAGGCGGAAGCCCGACTCATCCTCCACCAGACGGACGTCGGTGCCGGGCTCCGGGGGGCCCTGGGCGGCAGCCGGCTGCGCGGCGGCGATGAGGGGGAACAGGAGAAAGAGGAATACGGGAAGGATGCGGGAACAGAAAGGCCGGCGCATGAGGTGGCTCCCTGAGGTCGGCGGCGGGCGGGTCCCGATTCCCGGGGCGGATGGGGGACGCCGCAACGCACTTTGTTCGGCTACCGAACAAAGTGCGTTGCGGGGCCGTCCTATGTCAAGGGACGCCGGGCCGAAGGTCGATCAGGACCACCGCAGCCGTCTCACCCCCGCTCGAAAGCAGCGATGGTATCCAGCACATCCACCACGCTGTCCGGTGAGAGCGATATGGAATCGATCCCCGCCTCCACCAGAAAGGCGGCGAAGGTCGGGTCGTTGCTGGGCGCCTCGCCGCAGATCCCCACCTTCAGCCCCGCCTTGTGCGCATCTTCGATGAGCATCCGGATCATGCGCTTCACCGAGGCGTCGCTCTCGTCGAAGAGTTCAGAGAGCTGTTCCGAGTCGCGGCTGATCCCCAGCACCAGTTGGGTCAGGTCGTTGGAACCGATGGAGAACCCGTCGAATCGTTGGGCAAAGGCCCCGGCCTCCAGGACGTTGCTGGGGATCTCGGCCATGACGTAGACCTGGAGGCCGTCCCGGCCCCGCTCCAGACCGTTCTCCTTCAGGACCTCCAGGACCCGGTCGGCCTCCGCTGGCGTACGGCAGAACGGAATCATGATGATGACGTTCCGGAATCCCATCCCGTTTCGGACGTGCCGGATGGCGCGGCACTCCAGGGCGAAGCCGTCGCTGTAGTGTTCGCTGTAATACCGAGAAGCCCCCCGCCACCCCAGCATGGGATTCTCTTCCAGGGGCTCGAACTGCCGACCTCCGATGAGGTCCGCGTATTCATTGGTCTTGAAGTCACTCATCCGGACGATGACCTCACGGGGATACTGGGACGCCGCGATGGTGGCAATTCCCCGGGCCAGGTGCTCCACGAAGTAGTCGGTCCGGTCTTCGTACCCGTAGGTGAGTTCGTCGATGGTCCGCCTGGCCTCTTCGTCTTCCAACTCGTCGAAGCGGGTCAGCGCCAGGGGATGGACCTGGATGACGTTGTTGATGAGGTACTCCATGCGGGCCAGCCCGACGCCGGCGGTGGGAAGCCGCCACCAGCGCATGGCGCCCTTTGGGGCCGCGATGTTCAGCATGATCCGGGTGCGGGTTTCCGGCAGCTCGCCCAGATCGACGTCTCTCTCTTCGTAGGCCAGCTCCCCATCGTAGACGTAGCCTTCGTCGCCCTCGGCGCAGGACACCGTCACACTCCGGCCGTCTTTCAGCTTCGTTGTGGCGCCACCGGCCCCCACCAGGGCCGGGATCCCCAGCTCCCTGCTGACGATGGCAGCGTGCGACGTGCGACCGCCCCGCTCGGTCACGATGGCTGCCGCACGTTTCATGATTGGGACCCAGTCCGGGTCGGTCCGGCCCGTCACCAGGACCCCGCCATCCTTGAATCGGCCGATCTCCCTGGCGCTCTCAAGCACCTGTACCTCACCGACGGCGATGCCCTGCCCCACCGCCACGCCGGAAACGAGGCGCTCCCCCGTCTCCTTGAGCGTGAAGGTCTTGAGCATGGATCCCGTCTTCCGGGACTCCACGGTCTCGGGACGGGCCTGCACGATGTGGATCTCCCCGTCGTCCCCGTCCTTGGCCCACTCGATGTCCATGGGCGTACCGTAGTGTTCCTCGATGGACACACTCCACCGGGCCAGGCGAATGATCTCGTCTTCGGAGAGGACGTAGCTGCGGCGTTCCTCTTCCGACGTCTCCTCCTCCCGGGTGGGTTCGTCCCCTCCATGGGCATAGACGATCTTCCTGTCCTTCAATCCCTTGGTCTTCCCGATGATGGGATCGATGCCCTCCCGGTCCAGGAACGGCTTGTAGACCAGGTACTGGTCCGGGTTGACGGTTCCCTGCACCACCACTTCGCCAAGTCCCCAGGCGGCATTGATGAGGACCACGTCCGGGAAGCCGGAATCGGTGTCCAGGGTGAACAGGACCCCGGCCCCGGCCCTGTCGGAGCGCACCATCTTCTGCACGCCCACCGAAAGGGCCACCTCCAGGTGATTGAAGCCCTTCTCCTCGCGATAGGCGATGGCGCGGTTGGTGAACAGCGAGGCGAAGCACCGCTTGCATGCGCGCAGCAGCGCATCCTCACCGGAAATGTTCAGGTAGGACTCCTGCTGGCCGGCGAAGCTGGCCTCCGGTAGATCCTCGGCGGTGGCGCTGGATCTGGCGGCCACATCGACCTGGGCCACGTCATGGCGCCGGCTGAGCTCCCGGTACGCCCGCCGGATACTGTGGGCGATTTCGTCCGGGATCTCCCCGTCCTCGATGATCTGGCGGACCTCCCGGCCCAGATCCCCCAGCGACTTCTCCCCGGCGTGGAACTCGTCGATCCGGGAACGGATCGCCTCATCCAGATCATTCGCCGTCAGGTAGGTCCGGTAGGCGGCCGCAGTGGTGGCGAAGCCGTCCGGTACGCGGATCTGTTGCTCCTTCAGGGTCTTGATCATCTCGCCCAGCGAGGCGTTCTTGCCCCCTACCTCTGCGGTGTCACCGGAATCGATCTGATCGAACCAGCGAACGTATTTCTCATCGTCTTTGTCTGTCATAGTGGATGGCCGTCAGGGGGAACGTGTGGGAACTCCGACGGACTTCGACGAAGTCGTTCCCTAATTGTAAAACAACTGACAGCAACAGCCATCCAGGCGACACGGGAATGCCGGCTCCAGAGGCACCCGCTTGACTCCCGGGACCCTACTCCACCCCCACCAAACTGGCGGTGAGGAGGAGGAGCATCTGCATCCCCGTGCGCTGGGTGGGCACGTAGGCCCACTCGGCCAGGGAGTGGGCGTTGCCGCCCCGGCCCGTACCGGTGGCGATGGCGGGGATCCCCCGGGCCACCGCCACATTGGCGTCGGTGGCTCCCGAGGCCACCGCCCGGGCATCGACGCCCAGGTGGCTATGGACATGGAGCGTCGTCTCCACCACCGGATGGGTCCGCCGGTCGGCCAGATCGGCCTCGGTGCCCCCCGCCGGCGTCCGGTTGGTGGGCTCCAGGTCCCACTCCACCCCTTCCGCCGCCGCGGCCTCGGCGACTCTCGCCTCCACCTCGGTGTTCAGCCGCTCCAGGAGTTCCGGATCCACCGTACGCAGATCCAGGGTGAAGGAGACTTCCTCCGGGATCCCGTTGTAGATCTCCCCCCCATCCAGCATCCCCACATTCATGACCGCGCCGTCGGTCCCGGTGGGGAGTTCCATGTCGTAGAGGGAGAGGATGGCGCGGGAAAGGGCCCGGGCCGGATGGGGTCGCCCCGCCGACGCCAGGGTATGGGCGGCCTCCCCGCGGAAGAAGTACCGGGTCCAGTAGATCCCCAGGGCGCCGTACGAGACGGAGCCGAGCCCCGAGTCCAGGGCGATGAGCATGTCCGGCTCCGGGTTGTGGTCGAGCCAGTACGTCATCCCCTTGAGCCCCACCTCTTCCTGCACCGTGGCCACGAAGATCACGTCGCCGCGGGTCTGGAGTCCGGCCTCGTCCATGGCCCGGGCCAGCGCCAGGATGGCTGCCAGTTCGTTGGTATTGTCGCTGATCCCCGGGGCCCGCAGCGTGTCCCCGTCCATGCGAACGGTCACGTCGGTGCCCAGGGGGAAGACCGTGTCCATGTGGACGGCGTACACCAGGGTCGGCCCGTCGCCGGTTCCAGGGCGCCGGGCCGTGACGTTTCCCATGGAATCCATGCTCACCTCGAGCCCCAGCGCCTCGAAGGCCTCCTGCATGTAGGCCGCCCGCTCGGCCTCCTGGCCCGACGGTGCAGGGATCTGGGTGATGCGAATCCATTCGTCCACCTGCTGCTGGAAATCCCGTTCCAGGATCTCCGCGGCCCGGACCACCGCCGGGTGGGTCTCCAGCTCCGGGTTGAAGACGCTGCCGGCCGGGGCGTCCTGGGCCGAAACCGGTTGCACCAACGCCGCCAGGAGTAGAACAGCGGTGGGGAAGCCGGTACCGATCCACCGTCGGCCAGTTCGGTGAGATGCCGGTCGGACCGACGGGGCGCCGCCCCGGGAGCGGGGGCCGTGGCCGGCGGGGAGGGGGGAGGGAAGCGAGTTCACGGACAGTCTCCAGCAGGGGTTCGACGGGTGATTTGCCGCCGGCAACGTGCCATCTACCCGAGGGCCGGGCAAGAGCGCCTTCGCCCTTGAGGGGCCGGGAAGGGATCCCTCGTCCAGCCGGACAATCCCAGCTGGACACTCGCCGCCGGGGAACTGTGGACCGCCCCGGCGCATACACGGATCGTGCGCTGCCACCCGCCCCCGAGTCCGGTCCCGGACCGGGACTCCCCGGAACCCCGCCGAATAGAGGCATTCCATGACGCCGAGCCCCTCGTCCTCCACCTCCCTGGGAACCCTGGGCGCCGAGATCGCCAAGGGGCTGACTCGCCTCACCCTGGGTTGGTTCCTCCTCCACCAGGGGTGGGGGAAGGTCCAGCAGGAGTTGGAGGGAGGGCCCGGCAGCTTCTACCGGGGAAACCAGTTCCAGAACAACAACCCGGACTGGCTCCCTGAGCTCGTCGCCGCCCCCTACGGCTATATCCTGCCCTGGGTGCAGGTGGCCGTGGGCGCCCTCTTCATGCTCGGGGTCTGGAACCGCGTCAGTGCCGGAGGGGCCTTCCTCATCTTCCTCAGCATCACCCTGGCGTGGCTGGACGCCGGCAACCTCCTTCCCCGCCACATGCTCATGATCTACACGCCCCTGGCGGCGTGGTACTTCTTCTCCGGCGCGGGCCGCTTCAGCGTCGACGGGTTGAGGGCGGCCCGGCGCCGGAAGGGCTGAGGGCGGCCCCGGGGGTGCGCCCCACGATCCGGAGTCGGCCCGGCTTCTCCGTGAAGAGAAAATCCCCGGGCTGATCGGGGAGGAAGGCCATAGACCACGGATCTTCAAGTCCCTCCACCACCGTCACCAGCCGGACCTCCCCGGCCTCGGTGAGGAAGGTCCAGGGGCCGGGGGTCGCGGCCCACCGGTCCTGGGCCTGGCCGGAGAGGGGAAGAATCAGGGTCGCCACCATCACGCTGAAGATGAGCCACGACACCGAACGGGAACGGGTCAACACCGGGGACCTCCTGTCTGAGTAGCGGCGAGGAAACCTCGCAGGGCTAACGTGGTGGGGGTCGCAGGGCAAGTTATTGTGTTTCGTGTCGCTTATTCAGCCAGAGAGGGGCAGCGGGCTGGGAGGGGCCGGCGAGGCAGAGCAGAGAGGGACCTTCTCGCGGGGAGAACTCCACGAACGGCTCCGGTAGTCAGGATGGCCGCGAAGACGGTACCCTTTGCTGAACGCGCTCCGAGAATGCCCCCTCCGTTCAGCATTGGATACCGCTCCTGCCCCGCGCTCGCCATCACAGGTCATCGGCCCCCGGTTCCTCGCGGCAGTACACGTAGGCGACCCCACTCAGGCGCCGATTGAGTTGCTGGAAGTCATCCAGGATCTTCCAGGCCGGCATGGGCAGGTCGGCACGCGTGCGCTTGTGATGAATCAACCAGGTGCTGTTCTCCTTCTTGTTCCGGAGGATCTCGCGCCCGAGTTCGGGCTTCTCCTGGAGTAGCATCCGGGCCACGATCTCCATCTGTCGGCCGAGTCGGTCGGAAGCTTCTAGCGCAAGATCACGATACCCGGGCAGCCCGTCGGCATGCTCACGGAGAAGGGTCTGTGTCCCTTCCAGGAGTTCGCGCCCGAGCGTCCGTACGATGAGCGGCATCTCGCGCAGGAAGTCATCCATGGTCTCCTTGAGAGCAGCATCCTCGACCCCCAGTGCGTCATCGGGTACGGCGTCGAGAAAGCGCATCATCTCTTCCCGGATCTGCAGGATGCGCTCGCTGCGACGCATGACGCTGGCGCGGAGGTCGGCTCGCAGGGTGCCGTCACGGATGCATCCCACGATTTCTTCCCGCATGACGTGGAGCATGTCGAAGACACGCAGGGTTTCGCGCAGCGCGGCGTTGATGGCCAGCGCCGGGTTTTGCAGGAGCAACGGGTCGAGGCGGGGCACCTGCCCGTCGGCGTCGTCGTCCGCCTCGGGCTCCGGAATCAACGTACGGACCAGGTGTTCCAGCGGCGTCGACAGGAGGATGCCGACGCAGGCCACCAGATTGAACAGGGTGTGAGCCCAGGCCGCCTGCTGCTGGGACGTGCCCGGAAGGGTTCCCAGGAGGTCATCCCCCAGGGACAGGATCAGCACCACGGCCACCGCCGCCAGCGGCAGCTTCACCACCAGGACAGCCAACCCGAGGCGCCGGCCGTCCAGACGATTCCACCCGGCGATGAGCGCCGTCAGGCACAGGCCGATATTGGCCCCGATCACCCACATCAGGAGCATACTCAGGCTGACCTGCCCGCTGGCCACAAGCCCCAGTGCCACAGCAATGGAAGCCGTGGACGACTGAACCAGCAGGGTCAGCAGGAGCGCTCCGGCAAGAAAGAGGAGGGGGAGCGCTGCCAGTGCGGAGAACAGGTCCTCCACCGCCGGGTCGCCGCCCACCTGGGCGGCCGCCTGCGAGATGAACCCCATCCCCAGGAAGACGAACGCCAGCGCCAGGAGCGCCTGGCCGACTCCCTTGGGACGGGACCGCTCCACGAAGAGGTAGAGCACGCCACCTGCTGCCAGGAACAGTCCGGCGTAGTCCTGGAGGTTGAAGGCCAGAACCTGGACCAGGACCGTGATGCCCAACTGCGCTCCCAGCAGCACTGCAAGCACGTTCCGCCAGGTCGTGCCCTCGTCTCGCGTCATATCCACGGACAGGAGAGCCATAGCCGTGGAGGAGGGCATGACGACGCCGGCGGCAACACCACCGATGGCGGCCCGTGTCCGGGTACGTGTGAAGTCCTGCAACCAATCCAGCAGATCGCCGCCCATGACCCTAGCGAACCCCTTCCGCAGGAGACGAAGCCCGAGCAGGATCAGCAGGATGCCGGCGATCAAGTTGATGAACTGCATGATCAAGGCGTCCGGTTGAAGTCCTGGCGGTGACTGCGGCCGTGCTGAGAGCGACGGCCACAATCAGGCTGAGCGGGTGAAACCATGGATCTAGACATGGGATCCTCCCCCGGAGTCGAGGGAGGTCATGTACCGGGAAGCCCGATGCGGACGAATGGTGGCTCCCTCCGAGTCAGGGGCTGGGCACCATTCCACCTACAGGAGGCCTTCGCCGGAAAGACCCCGTCCGCGTCCGGGACGTTGAGGGGGTGGTTCCGTGAGATCCAGAACGGGGGGGAGGCCGGTTAAAGCTGGTGCACACCGGTCCTACCCGGTCTGGAACGAGATGTCCGGAGGGACTCGGTGGTTCGGATTCGGACAGCATGGGTTCTCCATACGGAGACCCGACCGGTCGAAAGAGAGGCAGGGATGGCCCGAGGCAGATCAGGAGGCCGGCACGCCCCTGGAAGGGCTCAGACGGCAGAACCGACGGGCAACCCGGAGGCGCTCATGCGGAGCATCCGTACTTCGCCCCGAGCGATCATTTCGCTTTGGACTGGCTGGGTCGGTCATCTTCGTCTTCTGTGGACAGGAAGGCGGTCAACATCTTCCGCACCGCGAGGCCGGAAGAGGGTACGCCCACGCCGAGGGGACCGCAACCCCGGGGAAACACACGGGCTCGGGCGAAGCCGGTACGCAGGACAGACCAACAAGAAGACCCCACCCGCCTTCCAGCGCGGGTAGGGTCATTTGTCTCACTTCCAGTGGAGCCAGCCGGGATCGAACCGGCGACCTCCTGCTTGCAAAGCAGGCGCTCTCCCAACTGAGCTATGGCCCCATGACCGACAAGGTAATGACCTGCCCGCCGTGGGGGGAAGTGCTCGCCCCTCCACAGCCGCCCTCAAGGCTTCCAATAGCCCTGGAATCCGTTAACTTTACTGTCTCGGAAGGAGCCCCCTCCGCCTGCGGGACCGCACTTCGAAGATGCCTGAGATTTCCCTGGCTTCGGAGCCTCCGGACCGTGCGGCCACAAGAGGGTGAAACCTTCCTCACGATCCCTTCGTAGGGGAGAGTGACGGCGAGAAGGACTCGCCGGATCGAGTGACCTTCATAGAAGCAGGACCCAGACATAAAGGAGCCATCCAATGGCCATTCTCTCATATCGCAGCAACCGGTTCTCCCGGTCCTACAACTACAACCTCCCCGAGTACCGGAACCCGGCCCCCCGGGGCCACAAGAGCCGGATCTCGGTGGTGGTTCCCGCCACCCACGAGCGCGCACCGCAGGAGCGGGGAAACGGGAACGACAACAAGCAGTAAGGGATTCCACCGCAGGTGGATTTCGAGGGGTCCGGCGCTTCGGCGTCGGGCCCCTTTTTCGTGGCCGGCATACTCCCTGTCTCCTGGCCGCCTTGCTTCCTGGCCGACTGGCGCCCACCTCCTCCGCCAACGACTCGCCGCGTCGGTTCACAGGGGCTAACTTCAGGTGCTGCCATTTCAGCGGCGCTCCGGGACCCGGGCCCGTGGACCAGGGCGGGTGCGGAACGCAATACAGTGGATCACCAGGCAAAGGGAGCGAGGCATGGGTTCGAACTTCGACGGGGTGAAGTGGATCTGGCGCAATGGGGAGATCATTCCCTTCGACGACGCCCGCATCCACGTGATGTCCCACGTGGTGCACTACGGTTCCTCGATATTCGAGGGAATCCGCTGCTACAACACGCCCGACGGTCCCGCCGTCCTCCGGCTCCGTGACCACCTGATCCGTTTTCTCAACTCAGCCAAGATCTACCGGATGGATCTGGGGGTCAGCCTGGATGAGTTGGAGGAAGCCTGCCTGGAACTCATCGTCCGCAACGGCTTCGATGCCTGCTACATCCGGCCGCTGAGCCTTCGGGGGATGGGCGCCGCCGGTGTGAACCCGCTTCCCAGCCCCATCGAGAACTATGTGATCTGCTGGCCCTGGGGAACCTACCTTGGGGAGGGTGCGCTGGAAGCTGGGGTGGATGTCTGCGTTTCGTCGTGGAACCGGCCCGCCCCCAACACCTTCCCCACCCAGGCCAAGGCGGGAGGGCATTACATGAATGCCCAGCTCATCAAGATGGAGGCCATCATCAATGGCTTTGCCGAGGGAATCGCCCTCACACCTTCCGGACTCGTGAGCGAGGGGAGCGGGCAGAACCTCTTCCTGGTCCGGGACGGAGAACTGATCACCGCCCCCCTGGATGGCTCCATGCTGAACGGGATCACCCGGGACTGCATCATTCGCCTGGCCGAGCATGAGGGGATCCCCGTGCGCCAGACCACCATCCCCCGGGAGACGCTCTATACGGCGGACGAGGTCTTCTTCACGGGGACAGCCGCGGAGGTGACCCCCATCCGAAGCATCGACCGCATCCCCGTCGGAGCCGGCAAGGCCGGCCCCATCACCCTTCAGCTTCAGGCCGCCCTCCTGGAGACGGCCACGGGGCAACGCCCCGACACCTTCAACTGGCTGACCCCTGTGCCGCGGAGTTAGGAAGGCGGTTCGGAAGGCCCGCACGGATGGGGCCGGAGGGGGAAGGGTGGACTGGGCTCAGGGGCGGTGGATGCGCGGCTGGTGGATGCGCGGCGGGCCGCCGACAGGCGAAGGGGCGAAACGCCACCGCCATGGAGAAGATTCACGCCGGGCCTCCCCGTTTTCACGGTGGAGGCCCGGTTTTTTCACGCTACACGGCTTCGCTTGACGCCGCGCATGTAGCAGCACATTGTGCAGGCGATATTGATTCACGTCTCAGGCCAGGGCCGATCGGTGCTCTGAGCGCCCTCTTCCCCACTAGCCGCCCGAGTCGGACCATGTCCGGACCTCCCTTCCTCTTGCAGCTCATGGGTAGCGTGTCCCTCCGATCGGGGGACGGAGAAGAGGTTGACCTGTCCCGGGGGAAGCCCATGGCACTCCTGGCGGTTCTGGCTCTTGAGTCCCCCCCTCTATCCCGCGACGAGCTGGCGGAGCTCCTCTGGTCGGAGTCCTCCCGTGCCCGGGCACGGGGCTCTCTTCGACAGGCCCTCTGGCAAATCCGCTCGGCCCTCGGTGACGACATCCTGGCGGGCGATGATCCGGTGCTGCTGTCCACGAACCGGGTCGAGACGGACATCGGCCGACTGGACCGGCACCTTTCCGCCGGTCGTCTTCTCCAGGCCGTTGAGGCCTGGAAAGGAGCTCCCTTTGCGGATCTTCGGGTGGGAGGCGCACGGGAGTGGGAACGCTGGGCTGAGAACCGGCGTCGCGACGTGGAGAGACGCCTGGGTGAAGCTCTGTCGGAGCGGGGCCATGAGGAGCGCCGGCGGGGGTCCACCAAGGAGGCGACGACCTGGCTGCGGCGGGCCACAGAGGTACAGCCATACCGGCTCCAGCACCACCTGGATCTCGCCGACGCCTTCCTGGAGACCCGGGCGTTTTCCGAGGCCCAGGGCGTCATCACCACGGCGAAGGGAGTATTTGACGATGAATCGTCCCTGGAGGCTCTGGACCAGATTGGCCGGAGGGTGGACCAGCTCGAGCGGGGCACGCCCATCGAGCCGTCCACGATTCCTGGCTCCGGGACCGTCCGGCTTCGGTTCACCGGTCGATCCCGCGAGTTCGCAGCCCTTGCTCGGCGATGGAGTCAGGCGCGAGACGGAGAGGCGTCCCTGGGGCTGATCCTCGGCGAGGCGGGGATCGGAAAGACCCGGCTGGCGGAAGAGGTGGCCTACCTCGCCACCAGTGAGGGAGGCCGCGTCGTTCAGGTCAAGGCCGACGACTCGGAGCGCCCCATCGAATGGGCCCTCCTGGTAGAGCTGGTTCGCGGCCTCCTCCCCCTCTCCGGATCCGCAGGGATCAGCGCCGGCACCCAGCAGGTACTGCGGAGCCTTCTCCCCTCCCTTCCCCGGACCTCGCCGCCAGGCGACGGGCGCCCCGTTGCACCGCCGTCCCTGGCTCTGTCCCGGACCCGCCCGTCTGCCGCCCTCTCCGATGCTCTCCAGGACCTGGTGGCCGCAGTGGCCGAGGACGCGCCGCTCATCGTCATCGTGGACGACCTGCAGTGGGCGGACGGTGAGAGTCGGGCCGTCCTGACCCGAGCTGCCACTCGGATCACCCGAACGCCGGTCCTCTTCCTCATCACCAGCCGAGCCGAAGGGGTGGACGTCTCCCCTCGAATCGGGAAGACCCTGAACATCCTTGCCCGAAGCGATCGGTCGGTCCGACTCGATCTGGAACCCCTGACCGAGAAGGAGACGCGAACCCTCCTGGAGCGCACGCTCCGGTCCGACGATGGGAAGGCGCTCCGGCGGGTGGTGGACAATATCATCCGGGCGAGTCGCGGGAATCCCCTCTTCGTCCTGGAACTCCTCAAGATCCTTCGGGACGAGGGGATCGTCACCGGAAGCGATGAGGGAGAGTGGACCATCCACCCGGATCGGGTACCCCAGGAGATGCCGCTTCCCGCGAGCCTCCGGGAGCTCATGGATCGACAGTTGGACCAACTCTCCCAATCCGCCTCCCTGGTGGCGGCGTACCTGGCCCGGTCCCGGTACTCGGTGGCTCCCAGAGTCATTGCCGCCCGTTCCGGCCTCCGCCCGGACGAACTCACGGAAGGAGTCGGGGAGCTCCTGCAACGCCGCATCATTCAATGGGACGCCTCGGAAAAGCTGGCCTTCGCCCATGATGAACTCCGGGCGGCCGTATCCCGTCGCTATCAGTTGCACGTTGGGCTTACGACAGGAGGAGGGACGACCTGGTCCCTCTACCGGACCGCTGTGGTGGTGTCGTTGATCCTGCTGGGCATGGGGGCCGGACTCTACGCCCTTCAGGGAGGGGCCCTCTCCTCTGCGCCGGCCATGGGTGGAGGGTCAATCTTCCTGGTTGGACAGGACGGAAGCGCCATGGAGATCCGGGCCGCCGTAACGAACCCCCAGGCGGGGTGGGTTGTTCGTGACTCAGACGAGACGCTCTCATTGCCGGTGGCCCAGGGTTCCGGTCCGGGGGTGGGATCATTTATGGAGCCGGAGGAAGGGAGCGAAGGCACCTCGCCAACCCCCCACCGGATTGAAGCACCGTCCGGCGCACGCCTCCTGGAGGTCCGGGCGGAAGGCGGCGGGAATGTGGTCGGACGCGTACTCAATGGTCGGAGCCTTGAGGTGGACCGCAGGGAGTGGTCGGCGTTTCATGGGGCGGCTTGGTGCGAGGGGTCTCCTGGGCGACTCCTCGTAAGCGTCACGGGGGGGTCCGGTCCTGTTCTCGCGATCTGGGAGCCGGACCATGGCCAGTTTCGTGAGATGGACCTGCCAGGCACGCCGGGGTCACTTCTCGCCTGCTCCCCGGACGGGAGGTATATGGCGGCGGTGGTAGCCGAGGACGGGGAGATGCGTCTTCACGTATCCGATCTCTCAACCGGACGCGTCCATCCCGTGTCCACCCCACCTCCCTTCCACCTGCGGGAGATCCACTGGGTGGCTGAGCGGCCGCGTCCTAGACCTGAAACCGTAGTGGTGGAAGGCGAACCGAACCTCCAGTTGGACTGGGGGGAGAAGGCCTGGGTCCAGGCCCGCGTTGACCGCTCCGATGGCTCCAGCCTCCAACGGGGAATCGACTGGTTCAGCCTGAACCCGGCTGTGGCATCCGTCACACCGGAAGGCCGGGTATCGGCCAACCGGCCCGGTGAGGCTGTGCTGGTTGCCAGCTACGAGCACTGGCTCACCGATTCGATCCAGGTGACAGTCCGGGGCGTGGAACGCCCGCGGGGCGTCCTGCTTCATGCGCCGTATCCCCTGTCGGCCCCCGGGGTCACCGGGACCTTGCCGGAACTGGAGTTCGTCCAGACAACCCAGATTCCGGGCAGTCCTTTCGGCCCGGACGGGGAGGAGACGGTCCTCCGCTCCCTGCAGGGCCATGCCCTCATGACGGGAGGGACTCTCGAGGCCGAGATTCCCAGCCTGGGCTCGGAAGTCACTCTCGGACTCTGCCTGACCCGGGGAGTTCCGCCCCTTCTGGCCAGCGGAGGGAATTCAGCGGAGGGAGTAGTTCAAGACGACCTGCCAGGCCCCCTTCCCATCGGTCTTTGTGCTCGACTGCGCCGGGACACCGACGGCTTCACCCTACGTCTTGGATTCCACCCCGCCTTCCCGCCCCTTGAGTGGAAAGGAAACCCCGCAGGCCCGGACAGCGGCCACGCAGTCGAGACCTGGAGTCCCGGTGCGGTCCACCTGGCGCTCTCACTCCTTCCCGATGGCACCGGCGTCGTGTTCGTGAATCGGACCGAAGTTGCCCGAACGCCCATCCGGCTCCCTATGGATACCTCCGAGGTCTGGCACCCTGCGATCCGAACGTACGGGGGGCCGGGCAGCACGCGGACCATTGAGGTCCGTGACCTCATTCTCTGGGATGACCTCCGGTTCTGACCAACACCAGGAGCTGATTCGGCGGTGCCCCGCCGGAACCGAGGGAAGGGAAACCGCGAAGGAAGGCGGAAGGGAAGAAGGAGGGAGACCGACGCGCGACGATCCGCATGTGGCGAAGGTAGGACGCCAAGTGTCCGACCGGAGGGCGACGCCTGGGTGGGATCGTAGTCGTTGTTGTATCTTGCGCCGTGGCCGGCTTCGGAACGCCAGGCGGTTCAGCCTGACTATTCCCGATGAATCCGTCGGGCCGTCGCGCGTCGGTGTGGAGATGTTCTGACGACCAATCAATAAGGAAGACCCGTTAACGAGTCGTTAAAGCAGAGGAAACCACCGGAAGATGTCCCTGGCAGCAAACCCGGCAACTCCCATTATCTGGCCAAATACGTCTGATTGACGCCACAGCGGCGATACCGGAGCACCGTTGCGTCGCCGTCCCGGCCCCCAGGGTTGATTCTGCCGGCCCGCTAATCCCCTCTCCTCCCTCCACCTCAACAGGAACCCCACCTGGATAGCGTCATCGTGATCCCCCTCATCTCTCCTTCCATCGGCTCCCTTGGAAGCGTCAAACTCCTGGCGTCGCTCGCCCTCCTGGGGCTTCTTAACGCCTGTGGAACCGGTGATGCAGCCATGGAGGTGGACAGCCTGACCTTCACGGAGTCCCAGGTGTCGGGGCTTCCGGAGTTGCAGCGACATCGGCTTGCCCGCCTCTCTGCCGTCGGGCTGGCGGTGAGCCGCCAGGAGGTGGTCGAGGTGGGCGAGCCGTGGCTCTCCCAGGCCCGAAAGCGGGCACTGGTGGAACGCTACCGCGAGGAGATGACGCTTGAATGGGAGGGGGTCGATGACGCGGTACTTGAGGCCCAGTATCGCACCCGCCCGGAGTGGGAACTGGAGGTCCGCCACCTGGTCCGTCTGTCGGAGCGGTGGCGTCCCCAGGCCGAGCGGGAGCAGGCTCGAGCCGTGGCCCAGGAGGCCCGGCAACGCGCCCTTGATGGGGAGCCCTTCGAGGCGCTGGCCTCTGAATACTCCGAGGAACCGGGCGCCGCCCCCCGGGGCGGAAGGCTCGAACCCGGGAGGGAGGGGACCTGGGTACGGGAGTTCTGGGAGGCCGCCATGGCGCTGGATCCGGGGCAGGTCAGCCCCGTGGTGGAGACGGAGTACGGGTTTCATGTGATCCAACTCGAGGAGCGCCGGCCAGTCCCCTTCTCCGAGGCCCGTGACGGGGTCGCCGGTGAGGTGGTTCGACTCCTGGGCGGAAGAAGCCGCTGGGATGACTGGGTCGCCGAGCGGGCCACTGAGATCCGGATCGAAGCCCCTGCCCTTGGGCGCGAAGACGCCGTGGTGGCGTCCTGGCCCGAAGGGCAATGGAGCTGGTCGGACTTCAAGGCATACCGGAAGGGCTTGCCTTCGTCCCGGGCCCGGACCCTGGAGCACACGGACGGGGACGGGTGGGAAGACGCGGTCCTGGAAGAGGCGACGGTGGTGCGGTTGAGCCGGCAGGCCCGAGACCGGGGCATCCGGCTCGGTCCGGCCCATGAGGCGCGGATCCTTCGCGAATGGGAGCGCCGGGTTGCCGGATGGGCCGCGGTCTTCGGCTTCGAACCGGATCTCCCGGACCAGCTCCTCCGCGAACGGGTCCTGGCGGCGCTCACGGGAACGGGTCAGAACCGGTCCATCGCCCGGGACGAGGTGGATCGCCACGCACCGCTCCTGGACGGGGTCTATACCGTCCGGGGCTCCCTGGCCCCCTGACCGGGCACCGGCGTCACCATGGCCTCACCATCCCGGGCATCGCGATCCCGCCGACGGACGCATTTCCTTCTGGGTTTCTCCGTATACTTCGTGCTTCTTTGGGTCTTCTGGAACACCCCGCTGGTGTACCCGATCCAGGTGTTCGTGGTCTTTCTCCATGAGATCAGCCACGGCCTCATGGCTATCGCCACCGGCGGCGCCATTCAGCGCATTACGTTGAATCCCAGGTTGGGCGGAGCCTGCTACTGCGCTGGCGGAAACGCCTTCCTGACCCTCTCTGCCGGATATCTGGGGAGTCTGGTCTGGGGCGGCCTCATCCTCGAGGCGGGGCGCCGATCGGGGCCACACGCCCACCGGGTGACCACCGCCCTGGGCGCATTCACCCTGGTGGTCACCATCCTCTTCGTCCGGAGCGCCTTCGGAATCCTGTTCGGCCTCCTGTTCGGCGGGGCCCTGCTGGCGGTGGCCCGTCTGGTGGGCGCACAGGCCAACCGGGTCATCCTCATGGGCCTGGGGCTCACCAGTTGTCTCTACGCCATCCTGGACATCAAGAGCGATGTGATCGACCGTCCCCAACTGCCCTCCGACGCCCGTATGCTGGCCGAACTCACCGGCGTTCCCACGGTGGTCTGGGGCGTTCTCTGGATAACCATTGCCGTCCTGGTGAGCGTGTGGCTCGTAGTCCGCGCCTACCGGGATGCCTGAAGGGTGCGGCCGGGTACCGGGTACTGCGGCCGGGTACCGAGTACCGAGGGGGCTGGAGCCGTGGACGCCGGCGCGAGCGGGGGCGTTGCACCAGCTCAAGGGTGACAGGGCACAGGCGCCCCTCTGGCGATCCGGCTCCGCCGAAAGTGGCCAGTTGACGGCACCCTGCACATTGCCTACCGGTGACAATTCGCCTCTCGGTGCCAGC
>REEG01000216.1 GCA_007695195.1 Gemmatimonadales bacterium
GGGAGCGTCACCTTCTGAGGATGTGCTGGTGGGAATGGGGGTGTGCCCGGGGGAAATGGCGGTGTGCCCGGGGGAATGGGAGTGTTCGCGGGAGGGCTGTGCGCGCCTCGCCAACAGCAACCCAGAACGAACGCCGAGGGGCGGCCACCTGGCCCTGGCACCTGACGCCCTTGGGGGGGATTACCCCATATGGAGGTCGGAGTCAACGGAAAATGCGAATCCAGATTCGCATTTTATCCCCTGAAGGTCTTCCGCAGAGCAGACCTGGCGGCGTGGTACCCACACATCCCGTGAACGCCGCCGCCGGGCGGCGTGGACGAGGAGCAGAGATACAGGCCGGGGGTGGGCGTGGCGTAGGGATCCAGGGACAGGACCGGGCGGGCCAGCACCTGCCGGAGATCCTGGAGCCCTCCGTTGATGTCGCCCCCCACCAGATTCGAGTTGGCCTGTTCCATCTCTGCCGGTCCCCGAACGCTCCGGGCCAGGATTCCGTCGCGAAAGCCCGGCGCAAATCGCTCCACCTGCGCCTCGATCCGCCGAGCCACCTCCTCCGGGTTACCCCGCCACCCCGCCGGCACGTGGCAGTAGCCCCAGCCCACGCCCTTCCCTTCCGGTGCTCGGGTGGGATCGAAGCGCGTCGGCTCCGAGAAGAGTACGAAGGGCCGCTCGGCGACCCGATCCTCCCACGGCGCCCTCTCTGCCGCCTCGATCTCGTCCAGGCTCCCTCCAAGGTGGATGGTGGAGGCCTCGGTGCACTGGGGCGCACGCCACGGCACGGGTCCATCCAGGGCCCAGTCCACTTTTACGACCCCGGGACCGTAGCGATAACGGCCCAGGCGGCGAAGGTATCGCTCCGGGAGGTGTCCCCGCGCCACCTCCATCACCTGCCTGGGGGTGAGATCCAGGAGCACCGCTCGACTCGAGGGGAGTTCGTCGAGAGAGTCCACCTTCCATCCGGTCACCACCTCGCCCCCCAGACTCTCCAGGTATCGAACCATGGCCCGGGCCAGCGCCCCGGCCCCTCCCCGGGGGATGGGCCAGCCTACGGCGTGAGCCGTGGCCGCCAGTACCAGGCCCACGGCTGCGCTGGGCGCCCGGTCCAGGGGCAGGAAGGAGTGGGCGGCGCACCCGGCGAAGAGAGCCTGCGCCTCCCTTCCCCCGAAGCGGCGTCCGGCCAGAGACGAGGCGGAGCGGACAGCCTTCAGCCCGAAGGCGGCCATGCGGATGGGGTGGGGCGGCCAACGGAGAACGGGCCCCAGGACATCCTGGGAGAAGCCCTCCCAATCCTGGATCAGTGGCCTCATCAGACCGAGCCAGGCTGCCCCATCCGCCCCCAACCCCCGGGCCGTCTCAGCCGGATCCCGGTGGAGGGCTACCGCCTCGCCTTCTTCGGTCAGGGGGTGGGCCAGGGGAATGGGCGGTTCGATCCACTCCACCCCGTGCCTGTCCAGCGGAAGGGAAGAGAGGAAGGGCGACCCCACCGCCAGGGGATGAACGGCCGAACAGAGGTCATGGGTGAAGCCGGGAAGGGTGAGGGCGTCACTTCGGAGGCCTCCTCCGGGCTTCTCCTGAGCCTCTACTACCAGGACCTCCAATCCCTCGCGGGCCAGGGCGATGGCTGCGGCCAGGCCGTTGGGCCCGGCGCCCACGATCACGGCGTCCACGGAACTCATGGGCGCACCCGTTCCGGATCGACGGAGGCCCGTGACGACGACGGTATCCGGAGGCGTGTGGACAGGGGGAAGGAAGATATGGACTGCGACACAGGGATCTACATCCTCCGGTTCGAGCAGGACGGATCAACCAGATGGCCTGCATTCAATAGAAACAATACTTGTACAATGGTTTAAGAATAGGATGTACCGAGAACGCACCGAATCGTGGCCGGACCGCCCGCTGTACCCCGCCCATACATGCCTCATATCCTACAGGCGACGTCACATTCACGATTGCTTTTCGCACCACCCGGTTCGCGCTACACGGACGTTCGCATCAGCTCGCGCCACACGGACGTTCCGCATCAACATCAACCGAAGTACACCACCGGCATCAAGGAAGACCTACCCATGTCAGAGCATCTTACCGTACCCCAACTCCGCCGCGCCACGCAGCAGACCCAGGAATGGCTGAAGGAGCTCGCTACCTACGAACCCCTGCAGGTGGAGGAACAGGCCTACTCCTATCTTCGCGCTGTGCTCCACGCCATCCGAGACCGCCTTACCGTGACGGAAGCCTCTCACCTGGCTCAGCAGCTTCCCATGATGGTTCGGGGATTCTACTACGAGGGGTGGCGGCCGAGTCTGGCTCCCTTCCCCATCGAATCCAAGGCGGAATTTCTTGAGCAGGTCCGCTCAAGCCTGGGCGGTACCACCACCGATGCCGGGGAGGTGGACGTCCACGCCGGGACCATGGCCGTTCTGAGCTTCCTGCAGGAACGGCTTCAGGAGGGGACCCTTCGCCACGTGAAGCAGCAGCTCCCCGAGGAGTTGGTGGAGATGTTCCAGGAGGCGGTCCTGGCATGACCGTCCCGAGAGGAGATCCCATGAAGTACCTAGCCATCCCGCTCATCTGCGCCGTAGCCCTGATGGGGTGTGAGCCGCCGGAGACTGTGACCGACTTCCCCGAAGACGCCATGGTGACGCCGGCGGATCCCATCCCGGACTACGTGGACGAGGGCCCCACGGAAGCCCTGGTGTACGAGGCCGGGGATATGGACTGGCGGGATGGCCCGGAATCCCTCGACGAGGGAGCCGAGCATGCCATCCTGGAGGGGGACCCCGGGTCGCAGGAGGTCTTCACCATGCGGATCCGTATGCCGGACGGGTTCCGGATCAATCCCCACACCCACCCGGGCGTGGAACGGGTCACCGTGATCTCCGGCACCTTCCACCTGGGTCACGGGGAGGAATTCGCCGAAGACGAGTTGAGGGGCCTGGAGCCCGGAAGCCACTTCTCCCTTCCTCGGGATCACCCGCACTTCGCCGAGATGGAGGGCGAGACGGTGATTCAGCTCACCACCATCGGTCCGTGGGAGATCGAGTACATCGATCCAGCGGATGATCCCCGCGGCTGACGGTGACCCACGGCTGACGGCGGCGACCCTGTGCTGACTGACGGCGGCCCCGCGCCCACAAGACCTCAGAGCAGCCCCTTGACCCACCCTCCGTCCACGGGGATGGACGTACCGGTGATGTAGGCCGCCCGCTCCGAGCAGAGGAAGGCCACCATGGCGGCGAACTCAGCGGGCTCGCCCAGGCGGCCCATGGGAATCTGGGACTCCCACACCTTTCGGGCCTCGGCCTCCGATGTCCCGGCCCGCTCGGCGTTGGCTCGGGCCAGGTCGTCCAGGCGCTCGGTGCGGGTAAATCCCGGGAGGACGTTGTTCACCGTCACACCGTCGGCGGCCACTTCATTGGCCAGGGTTCTGGCCATCCCCGTGACGGCAGCCCGGATGCTGTTGGAGAGGATGAGCCCGTCCACCGGCTGCTTCACCGCCACGGAGGTGCAGTTCACGATGCGACCCCACCCGGTCGCCCGCATAGCCGGAAGCACGCCCTGGATGAGAAGGAGGACGCTCTCCAGGTTCTGACGCACAGCCTCTTGCCACGCCGAGAGGTGATGGGCCTCGAAGGGCCCGGAGGGCGGTCCCCCGGTATTGGTGAAGAGGATCTCGGGTTGCCCGAAGCGGTCCCGGGCCGCCTGTAGCACCCGGGCCACCCCGTCCCGCGAGGAGAGGTCGGCAGCCACCGCCTCCACCTCCACGCCGTGATCTGCGCGAAGTTCTGCCGCCGCTTGGTGGAGCGCTCCTTCACCCCGAGCGCAGATCACCAGGCGGGCGCCGGCAGCGGCCAATTCCTCGGCCACGGCTCGACCGAGCCCACGGCTGGAAGCGGCCACCAGGGCGATGCGATTCTCGATACCAAGATTCATGGGATTCCGGGTCGGAGGAATGGGCCGCCCCGCGGGGTGCCAATGAAACCCCGTGGGGCGGCCCGCTCAGTTCTGGACCACGTTGGATTCGGCGAACACGGAACAACCGCCGAACGGTCGGCACCCCCGGATCCGGTACTGGTACGTCCGGCCGGCCTGGATTGCCGTATCTTCGTAGCTGAAGTTCCGACCGAAGCTCGTCATGAACTCGCGGAACTGCCACGCTCCTCCGTTCACCCGCCGCTGCACTTCAAGGAAACCCTCGGAGGGCTCGAAGGGCGCTCCCCCGGTCACCACGATCCCATTGATCGCCGTACTGAAGGACGCCGACAGCTGCGACGGGGGCGAAATGGGCTGCCTGTAGGTGAAGGAGTAGATGCCGGCGCTCCGGTTTACCGAATCCGGGTCGCCGGGAATCCTGACCACCGGCCGGTAGTAGACGGTGGCTCCGTCCTGGAGCCCGATGTCATTGGGCCCCACCGTAACCTCCACCTCGTGGTCCACCGACCGCAGCCGTCCCAACTCGCCCTCCCCGTCGGCGGCGGCATCCACCATGAGAAGATCCTGGCGTGTGACGGTCTGGAGAGGGGATTGGGCGATGATGGACTCCATCTGGCTGTCCAGGGAGAACTCGAAACGGTACTCCGCCTCCCACCCGCCGTCCCGGATGAGGCCCGACAAGGTCACCTCGCTCAGATCAGCCGAGTGCACCGCCGGGAAGCGCTGCTGAGCCGAGGGCTGGAAGCCCGGCGGCACGGCGCTCTCCACATTGGAGAACTCGGAGAGTTGACCCTGCCGCCGCGCCTGCATCCGGAAGTCGTACTGGATCCCCGATGTGAGGTTGAGCTGCTGCAGGGGACTCGTGTCCGTGTAGGTGAACGGACCTGCGGTCTGGCTCCGACTCCAGTCCCTATCCCCACTCCTGCGCACCTGAAGGAAGAAGTCGGCGTCCGGATGGGTGTCGGGATTATACCCGGCGAACTCGATCCGGAGTTCGATCCGGTCCCGGAATTCCACGAACTCGATGCCTCGCAGGATGGGAGTGGGCAGATCCAGCTCGGTTTCGAACCCGACGATCTCACCCAGGCTTTCCCCAAACTCATTGGCGGCAATGACCCGGTAGTAGTACTGGGTGGCACCTGTGAGTCCGTCCAGGGGCGCCTCCACCTCTACCGTACCATCACTCACGGGCACCACGCCGCCCTCCGGCGCTACCGTCTCGAACCGCCCCAGACCGGGATCCGTGCCCCAATGGAAAACGACGCGTGAATCGCCGCCACCAGGATTCACCTCTCCCCGAAGGGTCGCCGTGTCCTCGCCGATCCGGGTCGCGTCCAGCGTCCGCACCACCGGGGCGCCGGCCCGGACCTCGATCCTCACCTCTGCCGTCACCCCACCGGTGCCTACCTGGATCACCGCCGAACCCTCGGCGCGGGCCTCCACCAGCCCCGTCTGGGTCACCGTGGCCACCGACTCGTTGGTGGAACGCCACTCCAGCTCACGGTCC
>REEG01000227.1 GCA_007695195.1 Gemmatimonadales bacterium
GCTTCTTCCCACTACGACGCGTCTATACTTGACACGGCGGGCCTTCTCATGGAGGAGGGAAGTCGCACTGCCCCAAGCTCCTCGGTCAGCCGGGCCAGGCTCTCCGTGAGGGCCGCCACCCGGCACGAAGCCTCGAGCTCATCCACGCGGCCAAGACTTGCCAACATCCGTTGACGGACCCGTCCCTCCACCCGCCGGTTTTCGACGAGCTGGAGGTAATCGCGGCCGGCGGAGCGTCTGGATCGGAAGAACATGCTCTCGCGATAGCCCGCGCAGGGATTCCTGAATAAGCTAGCACATGACGCCTCGGCACTTCACATCGGGGCTGCACGGCGGATATTCAGGACAAAACCCACGTTGTGACGTGGGTGCTTCCGCCTCAGTGGCTCCGAAACCGGCGCCTAACTGTCACATTCGAGCCCGAGTCACCTCCTCTCAACTGTCCCCGAGTGAACATTGATCCTGAAATCCGCATCTGGCATCCCCGCTGCGAATCGCGTTATTGTCTCAAATACCAATCTGAGGCGGTGTTGTACCTCTTGCTCGTTCCGGCTCCTTGCCGAAGGATCTTGCACACCGGCAGCGATCAGCCGGTACTGTTCCAGCCGTTCCCTTGGTATGTCACGAGCTGCTAGGGACCCGGCATTCCTGAGTCGATAGAGATCCACAATTACGTCTTCTCCGCTCCACTCCTCAAGATCTTTCCTGGTAAACCCGTGTGCTTCGAAACGTTCACTCGCTGACTGGCTTCGCTGCATTAACTCCTCGCTATCCACCTGGAGAAGCCACGCGAGAAGGGTATCTCCGGCCAAGCCGTCAGAGGACGCAACCCGCAAACGCGCCGTCGCGTCTTCAGGGGTAATTGGAGCCTCAGACATGAGGAGGACCTTGAGGCCGAACCCGTCAAGTTGGGAAAGAATAAGTATGAGATCCTCCGGCCACTCTTGTGGCATGAACCGGAGACGTGTCAACTCCCTGAGATGCCAATCTATATATTCTCTATACGACCGCGATTCCAGTACGGCTCGATCCCAAACTGGCGTCTGGCCTTCCTGATACAGCCTGCGCCATTCCATTTCATACAGAGGGAACAGCGAATCGAACCCCGGCACATCGTCGATGACCACAGTCTCGACGTCCACGTACTCGCGGGCCCCCGCTGAGCTCAGGATCTTGTATGCAGGCATATATCCCGCGAGGGATGGAGATTGGATGTTGAACAACGTCCCCCCCGATTCCGGATCCCGATAGAGACCCGTGTTGTTCATGTGCATGTGAGTTCCCACATGGATCCGGAGCCCATGCCGCACCAGCTCCCGGGACGTGTCCCCTTCGGGGACTCTGGCAAGCTGGAACCGATCTCTTCCCCACAGCTCTTCGATGACGGGCCGGGCGCCACGGTAGAAGTCCACGGCGGGGTAATGGCTGAAGGCGAAAACCGTCTTCCCGAGGCTGTCGGCGCGAGAATGAACGCTGTCAATCCAATCGAGGAGATGCCGTTTATGAGACATCACCGAGTTGAAGCCTGCGTTTCCAGGACCTTCAAAGTTGGATGGATCCGTCCGATTCGTCGTGTCCGCCTCCGCAATTGGCACGTAGACGTTGGCGTCGATGGAGAGTAGCCAGAGACCCTCAACCGGCTCTACGAGGTAGCTCATGTCGGCGATGCTCAGGCAGCCTGAATATCCATCCCTGCGGAACTTTCCCCCCGAACCCTGATGGCAGACCTCGTATTGCCTCTTGTCATAACGGGCCCACTTGAGCCCTCTGGAATAATCGTACTCGTGATGGTGGTATTCGCTGAATGGCGTCTCGAAGTACACGTCGGCCTCACCAGGAACCAGCCCAAAATCTCCCATCTCCGTCAATACCGCTTCGTACCCCAAGGCAATCAGTTCATCTGAACATATTGTCGGATGCACCTCGTAATAGCCCACAGGCATTTCATTTACTTGGATACATGCCACATGGCCGGAACTGAATATAGGCTGCGCCATTCCCCCTGCGCCCAGGAAATCCCACTTTCCGGCCTCCAGACTATACGGTCGGACGGGGTCGTGGTTTCCGGGGGCCAGGAAGAACCGGAGACCGTGATCTCGTTCATATCGCTCAAGGATCTTCCGCAGACCCCTCAAATGGATCGGCTGGCCGTCATCGCTGAAGTCCCCGGGAAGGACCACGAAACGGATGCCCCTTGCCACGATGTCATCAAGGGTGGCTAGGAAGACAAAGTAGTTCTCGTTGAAAAGCCGTGTGGACATCAACTGGGCTTCCATGGTCCGCACGACCGCATACCTCTCCTCCTCACCAACCCTGACCGGTAAACCGGCGAAGGCTCCATCGTGGAACTCAGCGAACACGTCATGAAAGTGGACGTCGCCGACGAACGCGACCTCAAATATGTGACGCGTATCCGATTCGTCACTACAGGCCATGACGAGAGATATCGTGAGCATGCCAATACTGGCGAATCTACCCGCTCTCGTGAAAATCATGGATTTTCCCTGATGAGCCCTGGCTACGCGACAGACCCCGCCAGTTCTCGTTCAAAGGGCTGGGGGTCTTTGCCGGGCTGGTAAACTTGGGGAAGGTCCCAAGGGTGCAGGCCGGATCCGCAGCGGCCCCAGCCCGGAGTCGGGCCGGGACGTGGAGAACCGGTAACCCTTACTCCACAATCCATTCACTCCGGCAGGCCGGGGGCGCGGAAACGGGATTGCAACGCGCCGGACCGGTAACCCCCGGAAGTCGGACGATGTATCCGGAGCCGAAGGGACTCTCCTCAGGGTAATCCGTGCTGACCCATTGTGCTCCACTGCGAAGGGCTGCCTCCCGCCTGGTGGTATCGCCGCTCCGGGCCTCTCTCACCGGGATATCGGAGCGGGTCCGAACTACGAGTCCACGCGAAACGTACTCGCGAATCAAGTCCTCGTCCCTGATCGCTTCGTTCATCTTCACGAAGGCGGCGGTGGCTTCACCCGGAGGAGAGCTGACGAACATCACTCGGCCTTCGAGGTTTGGGTGGTCCCGGAGGTACTCCTCGCGGTGGATTTCGGTGTTGTCCAAGGCGAAGAGGATACGTCCCCGGGCCGACCCCAAGGTGGGCCACCCCTTTTCCTCCAAAGCAATAGCGAGGGTGGGAAAGCCACCCCTCACATAGTCCGGCGTGAGGATGTGATCTTCATCGAAGACCGATCTGATCTCTTCATCGATGAGATCCAATTCCTCCGCCCGGACGGGAAAGGGAATCGTAGGATTGAAGTCGAGAGTGTCCGGCAGAAGGCCTTCCTTCACCTCTACAAGGATCATGATGGGAAGATGGTCGGTGTTGGAGAGACTCCAGTCCCGCACTTCCTCCAGGCAACTCACGAACGTCCAGCAGGTGGTCTCGTAATCTACGTCCTGTACATGGAGGACCTTGAAGCCAGGTTCCAGAAGGGATGGCTCGCTCAACTCTTCAGGCTCGCCCGCGAGAAGCCTTCCGGCTGGGCGTACGAAGTGGCCCCCGTAGGGATCGTGAAAGATGTCGAGCTCCAACTGCCTAATGCCCAGAAGCTCCAACTGCTCCACCAAGGGTCGGTGATCATACTCCCAATGCTCTCCCCACCCCGGGCTGATGGAGTCGAGGGCTTGGCGCAATGCTGGGGAAGGTTGCAGGTGGTAGCTGTTATGGGTCCCCAATGTCTGGATATGATTCAGCCGAAGACACTCGTCGACATTTCCGGATCCCAAGCTCCGGCAGGGATCGCTCTCGCACCCTGCGGCTCCGGCGGCGATTACAGCCGCCAGAGTCGCAGAGGCCATCAAGGCATGCCGCTGCATCAGAAGAGCCAGCGGGCGCCCAGCGCCAGATAGAATCCGGACCCTTCCTTTCGGCTCTGCCCCCATTCTCGATTCATTGTGTACCGAAAAGTCCGGGTGGAAGGGTCGAACCCCGTCACGTTGTAGAGCGCGGCAGTGTTGTAGATGTTGTCCCGACCTCCCCAGGAGTCGTTGATCAGGTTGAGGAGGTTGAAAGCGTCGATACTGACCTGAAGACGCTGACGGCCGCCCAACTCGATCTCGTTGGAGAGCCGAAGGTCCAATTGTGTCCTCCAAGGCTGTATCCCGCCATTGGCCACGGCATACTGGCCGAAGTTCTCCCTCAGGTACCGCGCGGCATTGGGATGGGCATTGTCAAGCACCCACTGGAGGTCTGAGACGAACTGATCACCCTGAAGTTCTCGAGTTCTGGGGTCAGCCGGATCAAAGACAAACGCTGCGTACCCAGTCTCACTCCGAATCCGCGTCCCACTGAGATCATACCGCCCCACGAGCGCTGAGAAGCGCCCCTGTTGCGTCAGGTTCAAGAAGGTGCCCAGTTGCCAGCCGCCGATCTCCGGAGAAGTGAGATTCAGTAGGATCTTGTGCCGGAAGTCATTGGGCGCAAACCCACGATTGATGTGGCTGTAACCATCGAAGTACGACCCTCCCACGAAGCGTTGATCGTCCTCATTCCGGAACGCCTCGGCCCCACGGGATTCGTTGAGGGTATAGCTGGCGTAGAAACTCCCACCGGAGAAGAGGGCTGCGGCCGCATCCAGCACCAGGGAGCGGGACCGGGTGCTGTATCCATTCGTATACATGAGAGCATCGGCAAACTGGTCTGAGATCCGGGCGACGGCACGGCTGCCAACCTCGTCGACCGGAACGTAGACCTCCCTTCCTCCCTCCCCCTCCACCCTGAACGAGACCTCACGCGGAAGGTTCACATTTTCCATCACGGGCATGCGGGTCGTACGGGTAAGATAGGCTGCACCGCCAACGCGCAGATTGGGCGTCAGGTAGCGATGATAGCTGGCGTGGGCACGGAGCGCCCGAGGCATCTTAAGATCTGCGTCCAGAAAACGTACCACCTGGGCCTCACTCCCCTGCCCAAGATCTCGTGCTGTCAACCCGTCCCCGGGGATATTGGCGTAGGAGTCCGCGTACGCGTCATAATCTGGGGTCGGCAGTTCCACCGGACGTCCGTCAGCGAAGGTATCTCCCCGACGTATGTCGACGCCGGTGAACCGGATACCGTTGTCGATCAGGGAATAGAGGTACGGACGAGTGGTCACCTGACCCATGAAGAGGCCCGCTCCGGCGCTGACGATATCGACTCCCTGGCCTCCACGGTCCCAGAACAGGTTGAGACGGGGCTGGACATTGGACCAGTCCACGGGGTTCACATCGTTTCGGTATCCCAGCTCCTGGTCGAGGAGCTCGTTGTAGTCTGCGGCGGTGGAGAAGAGTGCCACGTCGTACCGGAGACCCAGACTGGCTTCCAGGTGCGGCCGCAGTTCTCGGGTGAACTGCCCGAAGACGGAGAGTTCCACGAGTCCCGCCTGAACCGGATCTTCCAGCTCCTGACCTGGGTTCGTGTGCTTCCGGCGGAAGCGGTCCGGACGCATTTCCTCGAAGGCCTCGATGCTGAAGAAGTCATAGCGTCCCGCGGTGTCGTGAGTATAGATGCCTTCCGAGATCGTCCAGGTGTTGTCGGTACCGAATACTACGTCGTTCCCCCGCCAGCGGGTGTGCGTGGTGTTCGTGAGGTTGAAGGTTCGGGCAATCTGTGTTTCCGGGGTCCAGCGGTTGTAACGAGGAATAAAGGTGAAGTTCTCCATGGCCCCATTCACCTCAGACTGTGAGATCACCCAGAGTTGAGGGTGGCGCGCAGTGGTGATCCGATTCCCTCGATCGTTGACGAAGTACCCGAGACGGAGTTCATTCAACGTGTTCGGCGAAAGCTGTGACCTCAGATGAAGGAGGGAGTTGGTACCCTCGTTCGTGAAGTCATACGACGAAGCGAAGATTCCGTGTGCGCCGATGTCGCTGTTGTTCCGGTCAGGCTCACTGTACTCATCAACGAAAGTGCGGAAGGTCAATCGATGCCTGTCATTGATCTGCCAATCGAGACGGGCAAACCAGGTGTCCAGGCTGACGGTGCGCTGAAAGAAGCCGATCTGCTGCTGGTCCGAATTGATCCCGTATTGGGGGAGTGCACGGAGAAGCCGATCCATGTCGTTCGAAGAGATTCGGCCTCCAGCGTTGCTCTGAAAGAAGTCATTTCCGGAGTGCTGGGCCCACAGGTCAAACTGCTGGTCAAAACGCTCTCCGTCGTAGGCCACGAAAAAGTGCAGCCGGTCTCTCAGGACAGGGCCGCTGAAGGTAAAGCCCCTCTGGGTCCGGGTATCTCCGATCACCTCCCGCCCCATCAAATCCTGGCGAGCCGCAAGGCGCTCGTCCTGATGGAAGCCGAACAGGCTCCCCTGAAACTGGTTCGTTCCGGAGCGGGTTGTGGCTCGGATTCCGCCGAATGCACCCCGGCCATCGGTCACATCGTACGAGTTCGTCACAACCTCGAATTCTCGAAGCGCCTCCATCGACAGCTTGAAGGGGGAGCTTCCTTCCCCTCCGAACGGAGCTTCCCGAGCGTTCACGCCGTCGATCAGGATCGAGTTGTTCCTGGCGTTCTGCCCAAAAATGTTCTGCCCGCCCGCCACGAGGGGAGAGAGCTGGGCCAGATTCGTGAAGGTTCGCCGCGGCGTCGGCAGGGCACGAAGATCGGATTGGGTCACAGAGGTGGCGGCGGCAAGCCTGCGATCCCTTGCCTGGAAGCCTCCGACTTCGGCTGTTACCTCGAACCCCTCGAGAACCAAGGCTTCCGAGGCGAGCACGAGAGACAGCTCCACCCGGTCGCCCAAGCTGAGCTCAATGTCACCTTGAGAGACATCAGCAAAGCCCAACATGGTGGCCGTCAGCGTGTAAGGCCCTCCAAGCGGAAGCTGGTTGAAGGTGAAGCGACCTTCCGCACCGGTCAGAGAAAGCGTGCGAAAGCCGGTGGAAGCATTTCTGAGTTCGACTTGAGCTCCTGCGATAGGGGCTCCGTCGGCATCCAGGATGACACCCCGCACAGAGGCATCAGTGGACTGGGCAGAGGCCGTAGCGGTTAGGCTTGAGAAGATGAATAGGGCAGCAAGGCCGATGGTGCTGACAACAATTGGACGTCTCATGAGTTGCCTCGGAGCCGAAACGTGGGTCAGGTGAACCAAACGACGACCAACTTAAGTTGTCTGTGCTTGGGTCCCGATCTCCATTCGAGCACAAGTCTGTCACACTCATGACACGACATGGTCATGCTCTGGGGCGGGTTCAGGCTTGGATCCCGAGTCGGTCGGTTCAGCCGAGGCAGCGCGGGCGGGCGGTCAAGTCAGCCTGCGGAGTCATTCGGAGTGCCCGGCATGGCGCACTGCCTTACCCTTGCGTGGGTCCATCGCAGGCGGTGTGAAACGAGTCCAGTGTCACACCTCCTCCTTCTTGGTGACCTGTGGCATTCCCGCTGGTCGAGGTCGCCACCGCGGCTCCCGTCATATAGATCAGTGCGTAAGACTGGATGTCCGCAGAGCCTCAAGATGGAGGTGTCTCCTACACGGGTGCGTGGCCATGGCGCCCGATCAGAGCTACGACGAAATCGACGCCCTTGCCCCGGCGGTGTCCGGCGCCCCCCGCCGAGGATCCGTCCACCGTGGGGTGGCCGGACGGTGACTGGATCGACGGTCCGGTGGTTCCGGAAGGGGTCGACGAGGCGGCGCTGGAGCGGGCGGCGACGTGGGTTTTCGACGAGGATAAGGTGGACCAGGCGACCTTGAGCTTTCTCGTGGTCCAGGGCGGCGAGATCATCCTGGAGCGGTATGCGCCAGGAGATCGCCCTCCGCCACGCCTACGACCGGGGGCTCATGCGGCAACCGGGGTTCGAAGAAGTACTCCCCTGAGGTACGGGAGCGGGCCGTCCGCTTGGTGGTGGAGCAGGAGAAGGATCACGAGTCGCAGTGGGCGGCCATCAAGTCTGTGGCCAGGAAGATTGGCTGCACGGCCGAGACGCTGCGGAAGTGGGTCCGACAGGAGGAACGAGCCGGCGGGCGGCGGGGAGGACCGAGCACGGAGGAACAGCGGCGCATCAAGGAACTGAAGGTCGAGATTCAACGGGTGTGGGAGAAGAACCAGTCAGTCTGCGGGCCGGTTCACCTCCCTTGGGGACCTTGGCCCCCTGCGCCCCGGTACGATCCTTTCCCGGGGCAACAACAGCCCAAGAAAAGGAGACCAGCGGACGTGCCAACCATCCCGGGAATCGAAGGCCCGTACCGCCTGTTCTTCCACAGCTTCGACTGTCGTGGGCCCATGCACGTCCACGTGGAGAGGGACAACTCAACCTGAAAGTTCTGGCTCAAGCCCGTCGCTCCAGCCACGAACTACGGTTTCGCACCCCGTGAGCTCAACCGCATCCGCAAGCTAATCCAAGCGCACCACCCGGAGATCCAAGCTGCCTGGCGCCAACACTGCGGCTGACACCGACGTGGTCATTCGATCCGTCGAGGTGACCGAGGACGAGATCGTCGCCCGGCTGAGCGACGGTCGCACCATCGCGGTGCCCCTTGTCTGGTCATGGCGACTCTCCGATGCCACTCCCGAGCAGCGCCAGAACCTCCGGCTCATCGGGGGAGGTCAAGGCGTGCACTGGCCCGATGTCGACGAAGACATCAGCCTGCAGGGCATGCTTCACGGCTCCCCTGCTCCACGGCCAGCCTGATCGGGGCGGGCGTTCCACCAGCTTCAAGCAACAACGTCTTTCCCGCTTCCATATCCAGTTGAGCTGCGAGATCGCCCGTAGCGTGGAGCGCTCGTCGTGGGTTCCGTGGAGCGGCGCCGACCCGGGGGTGGTCTCCCGATTCGTCCGGCTCGTGGGCCTCCAGGGCGTGGCCGAGCTCCGGGGCCTGGAGGTCATCCCCTACCTCTCCGGCGAGCGACCCGGCCCGGAAGGTGTTCCTCCTCAAGGCGAGCTACTGGTTCGGGCGCGAAGGAAACGAAGGACCGGCTCCCTCCGGTGGCTCCGGTGTGGAGGTAGACTGGGCCCACCGGGCGCATTTCGACGACGTGCCACCCCAGCGCCATGCGGACGGGGGCGGGACCATTCGCCCGGATCCTCTGGGATTCGCGGATCGCCTCCCCCAGCAAGCCTTCCGGGGGTTCGAGCTGCCACTGGACGAGCTGCATGAGATCCCTGGCGCTGGACCACAATCCACCTGCACCGGAGAGGGCAGCGAACCGCCAGGCCGGAATCTCCTCGCCTCCCCGGTGAGGTGGGGCCACGGCTGGGGATTCTGCGGAAGCGGGGATCCCCGGCAAACGCTCCGGGGCCACGCCCCCTTCCTCGGCGTAGACGGTGTCGTCAAGCCCAGGGGACCCGTCACGCGATCCCGGATCAGAGGGGGGAGAGGGAGGCCGGCGACGAGGCCTCTCACTCTGTTCGTGGCTTCCCCTCCTGTTAGGGCTCAACTCCTTGGTGTGTGTACCGGGTTCGTTGCGCGGGAAGCGCGATCCGTACATGAGAAGAAGGTGACTCGGGGCCTTTGAAACTCACCGGGGACGTGCGGCCGTAGGGGCGACGGGGGCGGATTCTCCTACTCCCCCAGCCCCGTACCTCTCCACCACCGGCACCCCTCAGACCCAGCATCTCTGGAGCCCGAGCACCACTCCCGCCCCAGCACCTCTTCCTCCGACACCCCCGTGTAAGGTTTTCCGCCATGGCGCAACCAACCGGGTGAATGAGCCGGGAAAGGGAGGCCATGGACACAACGGAAGCGCGATTCCTCGAGTTGATCCGACGGAACGGTCCGCGGCTGTGGCGCATTGCCCGCGTCTACGGTCGGAGACCGGCAGATGCCGAGGATCTGCATCAGGAAATCCTCACCCAGCTATGGCGGTCGTTCCCCTCCTTCCGGGGTGACTCGGCGGTCGACACCTGGGTCTATCGGGTGGCCCTGAACACCTCCCTGGCCCACCGACGGCGTCAGCAGGCTCGCCCGGAGGAGCCCATGGACCCGGCCCAGGAGCGATACGCCGCGGCTGGACCGGGCATGGAGGAGCGCTTCGAGGCTCGGCGTCGGCTGGACCGGTTGTACGCGGCCTATACCTGGACGACTTCAGCTACCGGGAGATGGCCGAGGTGCTGGGGCTCAGCGAGGCGAACGTGGGGGTGCGCCTCCACCGGGTTCGCAAGCGGCTGAAGAACGAGCTGACGGGAGACGACCAATGATTCTGGACGAATTCAGGGACCAGTGACGCCAGGCCGCCGCCGTCCTCATCGCCGTACGGCTCCATCGGGCGCGGGCCAGGGCCGGGGAGATCGACCGAGGGGCGCCCATCGCCCTCTGGGCTCGGCGAGAACGGGACTGGGTGGCCGGGCAGATCCGCCTCCTCCAGAGCGTCCTCTGGTGGTACGTCCTCCCCCTGTTGATGGGGGTGATCCTGGTCTTCGGGGGTGCCATGGGCCCCGGCCTGGCCACCGCCCTGTATTCTGTGGGGCTGGCGGTGTTTGGGGCCGGAGTGTACTGGCTGAACCAGCAGGCTGTGCGATTGGAGCTCCTCCCCCGGTATCGGGAGCTGGACACCCTGGTCCGCCAGTTCGCGGAGGAGGGCTGACCATGCTCTTCAAGCAGCCGATCCTGAGGGAGATCGAGGCCGCGCGGATCGAACTGGCCTTCCGGCGCTGGTCCCGTCCCTCGGTGAAGGAGGGCGGACCCCTGATGACACCGGTGGGCGTGCTGGCGATCCTGGCGGTGGAGCCCATCCAGGCCCGGGAGATCACCGAAGCGGAGGCCCGTGCCGCTGGCCACACCTCCCGGGCTCAACTCCTGGCAGGGCTGGAGGGTCGCCGCGGCGATCTCTACCGGATCCGCTTCCGTCTCGAGGGGCGGGTACCGGGCCACGCTGTCGGCTCCTCATGGGAGTGGAAGAGAGGGAGGGGTCCGATCCGTAGTAGGGGAGAGGAATCGATGAACCCCTTTCCCGGAGCAGTCCTTTGATCCTCTTTCTCGAAATCCAGCGCTTCCGCCAACCCTGGCTGTGGATCCCGATTCTGTCCATGGCCGGGTGAGTGAGTTGGGCGGCGTGGCGCCAGGTCATGGACGGTGAGCCAGTCGGCTCGAATCCCATGAGCGACCTGGGCCTCCTGGGCGCCTGGACCGGTTCCATCCGGTGGAGACCATCGCTGGGGTCGAGGAGGTGGCGTACAACCCCCTTCTGGACTAGGGCGGCTGGGGCATGCGACTCGGGTTCAAGGGGTGGATGTACAACGTGTCCGGCCGGAAGGGGATGCGGTTCACCTTCGTGGATGGCCGCCGGCTCCTTGTGGGCACCCGGAAAAACGCGGTCTCTATCTCGATGTGCCGGTGCGGCGGATGCTCCTCTACTTCGTCGCCCTCCGGGGCATGCAGGGAGCCGCTGCCCAGGACGCCGCCGACGCCCTCCTCAAGGTCCCGGGTGTCCGCCGGGTAACCCCCTCGGGCCAGCACGATCTGAATCTGGAGCTTGAGCCTGAGGCTTGGCTGAGCCCCTTCCTGGCCGCGCTGGCGCGTGACGCCGATTCGCCCCTTTCGACCTGGAGGTGGAAGCGGTGGTGGCGGTGGTGAACGCCCTCATCGAGGGTGCCATCTTCTTGGTGGGCGGCTCCTTCCTCTGGGGTTGAAGCCTCGCCCTCCCTGGCGGGATCGAGCGCCCCGGGGTCCTTCTGGTGCTGGCCACCTGGCTCATGAGCCGCATCGCCGGGCGGGTCTTCCGCCTCGGCATGCTCATGTACGGGAAAGAGCCAAGCTGGGGCGCAGGGCGATTCCAGCGGCGGGCGTGATGCACCTGGCATCCATCGGCGCCCGCCGCCGGTGATTTCTGCCCCTCAACCCGGGGAGGAGGCGAAGTCCAGGATGGCCCGGGAGATTTCCTCCCGGTCCTCTGCGGAGGGGAAGTGCCGGGTCCCCTTCAGCATCAGGGTGCGGGCCCCGGGAAGGACATGGGGAAGCCTCCGGACCAGGGCATCGGCCGGGAAAAGGGGGTCCCGTTCTCCCGCCACCACCAGGGCGGGGATCCGGGCCCGGGCCAGCGCCGCCGGGTCCCGGGGGGCGGCCATGGTCCGCACCAGCCGGAGATGCTGGAAGATGGCGGCGTGCACCCGGAGGAGCAGATCGTCCGGGGGGTCGGTGTGCAGCGACCGGACGGCGGCCCGCAGGTTCTCGGAGGTGGGGCACAGACGGTAACGGAGCATGGGGAAGGCCAGCTCCCTCATGAGGGTCCAGAGCGGGGGCCGAGCGATTCCGGCCGGCATGAGGAGAACCATCCGGGAGATGCGCCCCTCCGCCTCCACCGCTGCTGCCAGGATCACTCCGGCCCCGTAGGAGGCCCCCATATGTGGAGCCCGGTCGATGCCGAGCCCGTCCAGGACCTGGAGGGGCCACCGCTCCAACCCTCCCGGGCGCGTCGCCAGGTGCTCCGGTTCACTGTATCCCGGTGAGCCCGGCAGGTCCGGGGCGTAGACCCGGAATCGACGGAAGAGAGCGCTGAACCAGAGGAGCGTGACCGGACTCGGAAAGTTCCCGCCCTGGTGGACCACCACCGGGGGCCCGTGCTTCGGGCCTGCCACCAGCACATGGGTCATCCCGAATTCCGTGGGGATGTGGCGTCGCTCCACCTCGGCGGGGATGCGAGCAAGCGTGTCCTCGTAGAGCTGAAGGAGCTGACGGCGGCCTCCTTCCGTTCGATAGACCGACATAGGGGAGTCTCTTGGGCACGGGGAGCGGAAAGGGGGGGCGGGTTGAAACAGAATCGACCATCCGGCCCGTAGGGTGAGGGGGCGGGGGATTACGGCGTTGGGCCGAGTGGTTCGACCCGCACCGCGGTCCCTCCCCCCTACGAGGTGGCCGGGGTGTCCCGTTTCAAGGCGATCGGCCGACGACGGCCCCGAGAACGCTCACATTCCCACGAGGCAGGACCATGGCGAACGAAGTAGCCCCGCCGAACGACCTACCCCATACGGTGCTGGTGCACGGGGCAGGCACAGGTGGCTGGGTCTGGGACGGAGTCCGGAGCCACCTGAGGGGCACATCGACGGCGGTTGACCTTCCCCTCCACGAGCCGGGGGGCACACCCTCCGCCTGCGCTGATCTCATTGCGGAGTCGCTGGGCACGCGGCCTTCCTCCCCCATCCTCTTGGTCCTCCACTCCTGGGCTGGGGGCCTCGCCGGCCTGCTGGCGGAGCGCCTCCACGGGCGCTTGGCCCACGTCGTCTACCTTTCGGCAGTGATCCCGGAAGACGGGTCGACGTTCGCGGATACGCTGCCCATCCCCCAGCGATGGATCCTTCGCCTCCTCTATTCCAGAAGCCGCGATGGTCTCCGTCCCTCCGATGCCATGATCCAGCGGGAGTACTGCAACGATCTCTCGGAGGCGCAGGCAGAGGAAGTGGTGCGCCGCTTCGAGACCCAGAGACCGGAGCCCTTCCTGACTCCGGTGGCCGGCCCTCCGGCAGCCCGCACCAGCACCTACATCCACCTGTCCATGGACCGGAGTGTCCCGCCTTCTCTGCAGCGGCGGAGTGCTGGGCGTCTGCGGGAACCCACCCTCCGCTCCATCGACGCGGGCCACCTGGCCATGCTGTCCCGGCCTGCCGAGGTGGCGGCCATCCTCAACGAGGTGTGGGAGGAGTGTCCGTATTGAACGACCTGAAGGGGCGGAAGGGAAACCTGCTCGTTCCGTGGCGCTCACCCCAGGATCGAAGTTCACCATGAGTACGTCCAACCGAGAGTACGTCCAACTGACCCCGTCGGGTGGGCCACGCCGAACTGCGGACTGCGGCCACCGTCCTCATCATCGTCCTCATGCTTTCGGACGAATACCTAGTGACGAGGGACACGGGGAGCGGCAGTTTCTTCTGCGCGATCCATGGGGCCACCTGTGGCTTCTCGGAGACGGCGAGGACTGAGTGCGCGTCTGGTTGGGGGCTCCCGGCGCCCCCAGGTCTGGCCTCCCGCTCCGACCTCATCACCCTCCCCCGCCCTCCAGATCTCTCCGCGACCGTCGAGGTAGTCATCCAGGCTCCGAGTCGGCCGACCCAGAATTCGCATGGGATCGTCGCTCCCACCTTTCGGCCGGAACTCGCCCGGAGGCGCGGATGAGCTGTACCGCCAACTACCGGAACACCTTCATTTCCGTAGCCGAGGACTGCCCAGCCACCATGGGCGAGATCCCTCCGGCGCGGGCGGTCCCCACCGTGGCCCGGCGATATGGGTGGGGAATCCATCACGACGGCGATGCCCGGGTCGCCCTCTTTCCGAGGAATCCCGGGAGTATCGCCGTCTTTCGCAGGACCCGGCGATCGCGCAGGTGAAGGCCATGCGATCCGCTCGGAAGGGGTGAGATCGGGAGGAATCCGACCACGAGAGCCCGACCCCCAAGCCTACGCCCCATCGACTCAGCCCCCCTCGAGCCTTCCCCCGGTTCCATCGCTCTCCAGCTCGACCTCCAGCGCGATGGCTCGGGCCAACCCTCCGAGGGCCGTCTCCCCCTTCCCGAATCCCCAACGCTGGAGCCGTCTGAATCCCCAGATCCCCGCTCCGGCTCCGAGGGCGGCTCCGGCCATGGTGGGCCCCACCATGAGCGCTAGCGAGATGAGCTCCACCACCCCCGGAACCGTTCCGAGGCCGGGGACGAGGCCGGCGAGGCCCGCCACGCTCTCCCCCAACGCCAATCCCGCGGATCCCCCGCCGAACCCCACAAGCCCGGCCGAGGCCCCACTGAGGGTGGCATTGCCTCCCCCTCCGAAGGTGGGGATCCTGAGCCTGAGAAGGGTGCCGGTGGAGGAGGGTTCCAGAACCACCAGAACGACCCGGCCGTCGGCGAACTCCAGGGCCCCCTCCAGGGGCGAGCTGGAGCCGAAGGCGCTGGTACCGGGGATCCGGTAGGTCCGGAGCATGGGCCACTCCGGGTCGCTCCCCTCCCGATCCTCCAGCGTGAGTCGGAACGCCGGCTTCTCCATGACCCGGGCCACCGCCCGGTCAACCACCTCAGGCGACGCCGGAATCTCCCGCCTGAGGTCGAGGGAATCGACGCTCTCCAGCAGGAACTCGGTCCACCGCCCTCGTCTTGCCGCCCCCACCCGACGGAGCTCGTGAGCGTCATGGAGCCGGTCTTCACCGAGTGCCAGGAGGACGCAGGCGGGGGAGATCCCCACCTCCTCAGCCACCTCCAGCACCGACCGTACCGAGAGGCCCTCGGTCGGGGTCGGGAGGGCCGGCACGGTCCGGCTCCCCTTCTGCTCCTCCCGGCGCTCCATCTCGGACGCACGGGCCCAGAGATCCCGGGCCTGGGTCCTATCCAGATCGTGGTCGCGTGCCGTCAAGGGGGAAGTCTCTCCTTGCCGCTGGGGCTCATGGGGGGCGTGGGAGGTGCGGGAAGGAATCCCTCTGGAGCTTCGAGCCCAGCCGGAAGATCCCTTGCACTGAACCTACGTGCTCTGAGGGGCCACGGCTTCAATGGAATCCGCGTGGGCGCCTCCTCAGCATCGTTCGGACCGCCGGCTGCTCGGTCCGACGCTGAGACCCTCACGACCACGGCTCGAACCCCGATTGAATCCTCGCAGGGGTGGGTTTCGTAGGGCTGGACGAACCGAGTCGTGGCCACGCCGGTGAATGCAGCACTTCCACTCGTGAAACCCCTTGGGTCCAACCGGGCCCACATCGACATAGGAGACGACCCATGATCCATCGCACCCTCCCCCTCACCGCCACGCAGGCCCCTCACGCACCTCGCATCCTGGCGCCGGGGGTGGTCCTTACCGCGCTCTCCCTGGCCTTCGCGGCCCCGGCGATGGCCGCCTCGGGCTCCACCTCAGGGATGGGGGAATCGCTGACCGTGGAGACGCCGTCCACGACCGCGCTCACCGGGGAATCGACCGCAGCAACCCCGATTCCTCCAACCTCGTCTCCGGAGAAGGGGACGTCAGCGCCGACTCGGCCCGATGACATCACCAGGGCCCTTGAGCTCGAGGCCCGGGCTTGGGCCATGCGGGACCTCATGGACCAGTATCCCACCGCCGCCCGCCTCTACCGGGAAGCGGCCGACCTGCGCCCCGATCACGACCCGCAGAAGGTCGAGAACCTGCGACAGGCCTCCCGCATGAGCTACTACTCGAACCGTCCGGCACAGGCCTCTCGTGACGCCGAGGCGGCGGCCCGGGCCGCGCTGCGACGGGGGGATGTCGTCACCGCTGCGGACGCCTACGTGGACGCGGCCTGGCTCGCGGCGCGCGCCGGCCAGGCCGCACGGTTCGAGCACCTGGTGGAAGAGGCCACACTCCTGGCAGGCTCGCCGCTCCTGGCCGAGGTACAGCGCGAGCAACTCCTCCGGCGCCTCGAGGACGCGGCCTGACTCTGCCAGGGACTCACCTGGGCCTGGCCGAACCATCGCAACACGAAGTCGCACCGGCGCCCGATCCGGACCCGGGCGCCGGTGCCCCGCGAATCCCATCCACCTCCCGATCCCATGTGGCTTCTGGACCCACTTCCCCCTGCGCTGCGGTCTGCCGTGACCGCAATCCTTCCCGGTTCGGGTGAGGTGGCGATCATCGGAATCGACGGTCTTGGAGGGGCGGGCAAGTCCAGCCTCGCCGCATCGCTTCAAGGGCAGTTGGTCCGAGCCGGCTGGGCTGCGGACATCGTGCCCATGGACGCTTTCTTCATGGACCGACCGGGGGACTCCGCCGGAGCCGGCCTCACACCCGAAGACCAGCAAGGGAGTGGCCCACGGAGCACCGCGCCCATCGGAGGGAGCTTCGACTGGATGAGACTCCGGGACCAGGTCCTCTGGCCCTTCCGACAGCGCCGGAAGGTCCGGTATCGGGTCCATGACTGGGCCACCCACGAGCCCGGTGACTGGGTCGCCCTCGGTCAGGGGGTTCAGGTGCTCATCGTTGAGGGCGTCTACTCAACCCGGCGCGAGCTTCGTCGCTGGTACGACCTGACCGTATGGCTTGAGGTACCTGCCCACGTGCGGCTCGCTCGGGGCCTCGAGCGCGACGGGCCGGAGAGCCGGCACCTCTGGGAGAATCGGTGGATGCCGGAGGAGGAGCGCTACCGGAAAGCGTACGAACCCCATCTTCGGGCCCATATCGTCCTGGACTGGTGACACGATCCAGACCGGACAGCTAAAGCGTAATCAACAAGGCACTTGGATAGGGGCCACGGAACAACCCCGAATCCAGTGAACCAACGCGATATGGGCCCGACATGTCAAAACACACCCAAAGCCCGAGGCTTCCGATGTCCGAACAATCCGTTCCGGTGAACTCCGAAACCGAACGACCCTTCATCTCTGTCCCGGCTCTCCGCGAACACTGGCGGGGGCATCGCCGCTTGACTCGGCGGGTCATTGAGGTCTTTCCTGAACACGACCTGTTCCGGTTTCGGATAGGAGGACTGAGGACGTTCGGAAAGATGGCGTGTGAAATCCTCACGGTCTCCGCATCCATGGCTCGTGGTGTGGCGAGCGGCCGGTGGGATGACCTTGACAGGTTGGGGGAGGGGCCAGTTACGAAGGCAGAGCTCCTCGCTGCGTGGGATCGGACCGACTCTGAGATTGAGCGGCTTTGGGATCAGATCACCCCGGAGCGATTGGATGAGGTCGACTTGGCGTTCGGCAGATACCCCGGCCGCACCCGCGATCACCTCCTCTATGCGTTGGACAATGAGGTTCACCACCGCGCACAGGGGTCGGTCTACCTGCGCGCCATGGGAGTCGAGCCACCGCGCTTTTGGGAGCGTTGACGCAGAAGACAGGTGATCGGGCACTGCTGGCCGCTAAACGCTCATCTGCTCGCGGAAGTCGCGTGAGAGCAAAATGAGATCCAGGTCCAATCGCCGGATGGCCAAACGGGCCGTCTCCGCATCCCCAGCCTCTCCCACGACATCAGCGAAGTGAGGACGATCACCCTTCTGTGCGGGATCGGAATCCTCCTGGCTACCGCCTCCGTTGGCGGCTGGATGATCGCCCGAGAAGGAATGGGGCGGTCCATCACCCGACACTGGGTGGCCCAGGCGATGGAGTCGCAGGCACGAGTGCTGGAGTGGACGGCGGTGGTCGACCATACCCGCCGCCCGGGCCGGTTCGAACCCATTGTGCTCGCCGGGCTGGGCGAGCCGCCGTGGAGACGGATCGTGGTCTGGGACACCCACGTGCCTCCCTCTATCAGTGGGCCGGTGGTGGAGCGGGTGCTCTTCGGAGCCCCGGGAGGTCCACCTGAAAGTCCGGTAGGAGACGTGGTCTGGCGAACGAGCACCGCCTCTCTCCTGTCGTCCCACCGGGAGATTCCTGAAGAGATCTCGCGGGTTCGCCCCCAACGATCCTTCCTGGGCCAGGTGCAGAAACAGACCTTCTTCAACCGGACTGCGCGCCTACGGGTGACGGTGGTGGGGTCCCACGTGGTCCTCGTGGCGGAGGGCGGACGACACTCCCGGCCCACCACCGAGGACCCCCACCCCCTGAGAAGCACCGAGCCGTTTCGCTGGGATTCATGATGTCCGAGGGGCAGGACACCAATCAGAGATCTCATCCGGTCGAGTCTCCAAAGCCTGAGTATCCATCGGCCGAATCTCCGAGGGCTGAATCTCCATCCGCACATAGCCCGTAGGGTGGGCATCCGCTATGCCGGAGTCCTGGGGCAGACTCTTTGGGACCCAAGCCGGCCCCAGGTCCGGGGCCGTATCGAGCCCCCACCCCTTAGAAAGCAACCAAGGTGGACCAGATGCGTGTGGCCAATGTCTTCTTCCTGATCTCTGTGGGAGCGAGCGCCTTGTTTCCTGCGCCGGTCAGTGCAGGCTCTTCCCCCTCTCCCTCTGCCCCCGTCTCGGCACCCGATACGACGGAGTCTCCGACCGACGCATCCCCGCCGGAGGCGGCTCATGCAGACTCCCTTCAGGGTCGCTGGCAGGGGGTTCTGGGCACCCATCCGAATGCGGGGGTGTTCGAACTGAGCTTCACGAGGAGTGGAGCGGACTGGACCGGCACGTTCTCCGTTCCGGCAGAGGGGATCCACAGGATTCCGCTCCTCGAGGTGACGGCAGACCCGGCCCGGGTCATGGCCCGGATGAACCCCCAGCGGCACTTCGAAGGGCGACTGATGGGAGACAGCATCACCGGAAGACTGATCTTCCAGGATCGGGGAGGGATGGCCATGGAGTTGGTCCTCCACCGGGAGGGCAGCCCCTCTTGGGATGCCGTCCAGGCCGATCTGGAGCGACAGGCCGAGGAACGGAGAACGGAGCCGCTCCCGGGGCTCGTCCAATTGGAGATGGGTCCGGGGCAAAGCCGCGTGGATGCGGAGGCACTCCACCGTCTAGTGGAGGCTGCGGAAGCCAGTGGGACCTCGGCTCTGGTAATCCTTCACCGGGGAGAGTTGGTGGGTCACTGGCACGATCAACGCGGCGAACGCCTCATCGAATCCATGTCAGTCACAAAGGCCGTGTTGGGTCTGGCTGTTGGGCGACTCCTTGCGCTGGACCAGCTCGAGTCCATCGAGACGCCCGTCCGCGATTTCTTCGGTGAGTGGGCAGTTGAGCCCCACTCCGCGATCACCCTGCGTCACCTCCTGAGCCACACCTCGGGCCTTGAGAGCCCCATGCCCACCACGGCGATCTACCAGAGTGGGGATTTCGTTACCTTCGCACTCCACTCCGAGGTGATCACCCCTCCGGGAACTGCCGTGGCCTACAACAACAACGCCACAAATCTGCTGGCCGGCGTCATCGGAAGGGCTGCGGGTCAGAGACTTGACCACTTCGTGGGCGAAACGCTCTTTGCCCCTCTCGGGATCACAGACTTCGCCTGGTCGCTGGATCCGGCCGGGAATCCCCATGGCATGGCCGGACTGCAGATCCGGGCGCGGGATCTGGCTCGGCTTGGGCAGCTGGTCGTGCAGGACGGGGTCTGGGAGGGAGAGGCACTTCTTCCGCCTGGCTGGGTCGAGCTGAGCGGCACCCCCGCATCTCCACTCTCGGACAAGGTTGGGCTCCTCTGGTGGCTGGTCCGAGATGGAGACACCGTGGTCGGTCTTCAGGCCGACGGGTACCTTGGCCAATATCTCGTGATCTATCCGGAAGCAGAGCTCGTGGGGGTCCGGATGATCGAGGGTTCGGATCGGTATGATCCGGCCCGGGATATCTTCCCCGAATTCCCGCAGCTCCTCCGTGCTCTAAGCCGGCCAGAAGCTTCGGGCCGGCAAGAATAGGGACGGAGCAGGCTCCGTCTGACCGGCATCCCAACGTTCCTCGACGTATCGCCCTCGTTCTCTGGAGGACCCAAGCATGCACCTGGATATGGTGGTTGGTCTGACCCTCATCTTCTTCGTCGTTGTTGTCCCCATCCTCGGGCTCACAGCTCGCTTCGCCCTGAAGCCCATTGTTGAATCGCTCCTGGCTCTGAAGGAATCGCTGGGGACAGACCGGACCCATTCGATGGGGAAGGACCGGATTCTCGAATTGGAGGAGGAGGTGGCCTCCCTCAGGCGTTCCGTGCGGGCCCTTGAAGAGGGACGGTCCTGGGAAGACTCCCTACGGATGCCATCGGGGGCAGCGCGTCCCGCGTTGCCGGGAACCGAATCCCCTGAGACCTCAGTCCATGAGAGATCGGAGGGGCGGCGAGGAGAGTCTCAGCCGGCCCGGAAGGAGTTGCTTCGGCGGCCCGAATGAAGCGCCGGCGCTCCAGCATCCTCCCTGGTCACGCAAAAACAGAATGTGGCTCCCATTTTCCTTTCAGAAGAGAAGAAGGCTCAAGGAGGATGCCCCTTTCGTGGCCTACATGAGTCATGCACAGGGAAACAATCGCCGTTGAGTCAGAGGAATAGGATTTTCAACCGCCCTCTTGGAGGGAGAGGCAAGGTAGAGGGCGGTTTCTGGTCGAGGAAGCTCTCGACGAGTCGGGGATGGTGGGACCTGACGTGAGAGCGGGAGGCCAGGGTGTCGGTTGGTGCCCGCTTCTGGATGTGGCCCGGCGAAGCCAAGGAGTGGGAGGCAGGGCCGGGAGACGGTGGGGGCTCCGCATCGACCGGGGACTCGTCGGACTCGGGCCGCCCAATCGAGACCACGGTGGACCTCAGGCGCGCGTTGGGAGCGAGGACCCCCTGGTAGCCGTGCCGATGGATGGGGGCGGTGGCACGAGCCGGGCCAGGCGATCGAGCAGCTCAAGCGGCGAGAGGCGAAGCTCATGGCGGCCGTACATATCGGGCTCGGGGAGCCGATACACCAGGTGAGCCTCCGGCGATGTAAGCGCCCCGATGCCGGCGGGAGCGTGAAGCCGCTCCAGGGCGAGAGGCCTCCGGGCACGGTAGCGGGCGAGCCGCTCGAGACCCGGGCGGTCCTCGCCTTCGATGCGCACCGATGCGTCGGCAGAAAAGCCACCGGTCCCTCGCCAGGTGCGCATGTCCGCCACCTCGGAGGCGTCCAGTAGCCCGCGCCGGGCGAACAACAGCAGGACCCGATGCTGTAGCGTGCGCGCCAGGGCCTCCGCATCCCGGGACTCGAGTCCGGACGCCACGTGAAACCGGACCCCGCGCTCGAGGTCGCCCGAGACCACGCCGTCGAGGGCCAGCACGTGGAAGTGGTAGTGGGGGTTTAGAGAACTCCCGAAGCGCTGCGGGAACGAGATGGCGGCGAGCTGCGCGTCGCGAATCGCAGCCGGTGCTCCCGGACTCCCGCCTCGGATCGCTGCGCGGAGCGCTCGGAGGGAGATGGCGAACACGGCACTCGCCACCTCGGGGCTCTGGTGCAGGAAGGTCCGAAGCGGCTTGGGCACGGAGAGCACCCACCGGCGGACGGGCAGGTGGGGAATCACTTCGTCGGTCAGGTGCGCGGCCACCTCCGCCATTCGCCGTGTGTTGCAGGAGGGACAGACCCCGCGCCCCTTGCAGGAGAAGGCCAGGAGCCGGTCATGCCCACAGTCCGCGGAGCGCACGCGCGCGAAGCCGCGGGCCAGGATGCCGCACCGCAGGTAGCTGCGGAAGTCGCGCTCCAACCACCGGGGGACGCCCCAGCCCATGGGGCCAGAGTCCTGCGCCTCGGCGAGAAAGGTCTCCAGGTGATGCTGGAGTGGGCGGTACGCTCCGATAGACCGAGACCCTGGAACGAGACAAGCGGGCCGATCTCAAAGCAAGGAGGGAACGATGGAAGGCATTTGGTGGGTGGCTTTCGCCGCCGTCCTCGTGGTCGGGGTGACCTCAGCGCACCTGGCGGAGATACTCCTGAAACAGATCTCCCCCCACGTTGGAAAGTGGCTGAATGGAAACGACGGGCCGGCACCCCGGGATAAGATGGCTGAAATGCGGAAGGAGTTGGATGCCTCTCGTCGCGAGATCGCCCGGTTGGAGACCCTCGAAGAGGAGGTGGGTCGCCTCAAGGCGCAGGCAGGGTTTCTGGAGGAGGTCCTATCCCTCCCGCCTGGCCTCCATCTCGAGTAACCTGGCCAGGCGTTTGAGCGCCTCTTCTCCCTTCCGGTACCCCCACTTCTGGAGGCGACGGAAGGCTAGGACCCCGAAGCCCACGCCCGCGTACCCCCCCAGGACGGCAGGGACGACGACGGCCGCCAGGGGAAGGAGGCCGACTCCCCCGCCAAGGAGGCCGGCCACCGCAGCCTCTCCCAGAGCCGCCCCGGCGTTGGCGCACCCTGCCCCTCCCAATCCGCCAGCGCCTGCGCTTAGGGCCAGGTTCATCCCCCGCTCATAGGTAGGCATGCGGATCCGGACCCGACTTCCTCCACATCCCTCCCCCACGATGGAGGCGAGAAGGACACGCCCATCGGCCACATGCATGGCCCCATGGAAGGACGAACTCCGGAAGAACCCCTGCGCCTCCCCAGCCCGAAAGACGCTCGCCGTCTCCCCGGACTCCTCCACCCGGATCCGGTCCTCCGGCACCATCCGGTACTCAGGACGGGCCAGGATCTCGTCCAGGAGGCGGAGCGCCTCCCCTGGATCCACTGCGAGGTGGACCGGGACCTCCACGGCGTCCCACGTCTCCACCAGCACTTGGTGCCAGAGGGGGGAGGTGCCGGGGGGGCGGAGCGCTCCTCCGTCAGGGAGGCGCTCCTCGACAACGCTCAGGAGGACCGAGTCGGGGGAGATCCCCACCTCCCGGGCCACCGCCAGGAGCTCGGGAACGGGAAGACCGGACGCATCTCCCCCCTGGAACGAATCGGGCTCCCCGGAGGACCGGGTCGCCTGATCCAGCTCTGTCGCTCGCTTCCACAGCGCCGGGGAATCGGACAACGAACGGGGAACAGGGAGGGACTTTCTCGTCATGCTCTGGTCTCCTGGTTCGGGCGGCTCTTCCCTTCCCCTACGGAAGGACCACCGGGAACGATCCGGGACCCTGGTTCGGGTGTTCTGTGGCTCCGGTGGACCAACCGGCGCACCTGGCTCGGGTCCCCCGGCTGGGCCATGTCCGGGACGTCACGGCACATGACCGTCAGGTGGAAGGCCCAGGGCGCGAGCGGCGAGTCGGAGACCCTCGGACGGAGCGAGGCCCAGCTCGTCGACACGGGCCGCGAAGGCCGCTGCAGCATCCAATGCGGCCTCGGCGGCGGAATCGACGTCCGGTCCGACGAAGGTGCCGTGCCGGCCGCGGGTCTCGACGATGCCGGCCCGCTCAAGCTCGCGGTAGGCCCGGGCCACCGTATTCGTGGCGAGACCGAGGTCACCTGCGAGTCGACGCACCGTCGGCAGGCGGGTACCGGGGGCGAGGTCGCCGGATCGCACCAGCGCGACGACCTGCGCCCGGACCTGTTCGTAGGGGGGAGTCGGCGAGTCGGTATCGATTACCAGCATCAGTGGGACCCACCGGCCGGCCGGTCGGAGCCGACGCCCGGATACGACGCACCGTCCCGCGGCCACAAGCGCTGACGGAAATGGCGCTGGGGCTTTGACGCCGAGCTCGCAATCCCCACCACCGCGAGGCCGAGCACCCCAGCCCCCAAAAGCCCGAGAAGTCCGTTGGCGATGGTAGGGTCGCCGACGCCGAAGCTGGCGGCCATCAGCAGCGCGAAGCCTGTGGAGACGCCGATGGCCAATGGTGCGTTGACCACGTCGCGCAGCACCTGCGCCCGGAGGGCGTCGCTCCAGGCGAGCTCGAAGGTCGAGGCGGCCGTCTGGGGCAGATCCAGGAGCCGGCGTTCCGTGACCACGCCCAGCCACAGCGCCATCGGCCCGACCACCGCGGCCAGGACCGTGCCGATGTGGAGGAGTTCGGCTGGTGCGACGGTGTCCACGCCCGTCGCGATGACCAGTCCAAGGGCCAACGCCCCGGCAGCAGCGAAGGCCATCAGGCGCGCGCTCCAGAGCTCCAATGGAGCGACGTAGTCGGTGATGACCGACGCCGTTGGGCGAGCCAAGCGCGAACCCGGCGCCGGCGCGCCCCGCCGGGCGTCCCGCGCCCCAGCCCAGGCCGAGCCGGTGGCGGCGCCGGCGACGGAAGCGCCTACCACCACCATCCCCCAGAGCCCGAGCTCGGCCCCGATGTCGCCCGTGCGCCCCCCCGGGTGGCCGAGCATCAGCCCGACCACTGCCGCCGCGGCGATGCCGATCTGGGCGCCAAGGTCCACGGCGACGTTCCGGCGCGTAAGGGCCGCCTCGACGGGCGCCCACAGCGGCGCATCCGGAAGCGGCAGATCGACCCTCCTCGCAAAGCGGACCAAGGCCCGTCTGCGCACGGCGGGCCGTCGCCGGATCAGGGAGGAACCCACCGCGTAGACGGCAGCCAATGCGAGGAGCACCAGTGGGCTGAGAAGAAGAGAAAGGAGTTCCATGAGATGCCTCCGGGGTGTGGGCCGTCGCTGTTTGTACCAAGCATTGTATCATTGTAGCGCTACATTGGCAAGATCTTCCGGGAAACGACGCCCTGCTCCCCCTCACCCACCCATCCGGGCCGACAACTCCAGCGATCGGCACCGCCGTCCCCCGGGGGGGATCGGGCCGGATCGGGAGAACGGCCGGTTCAGCCTGATGGGAGACTAGGGATCGGGGTTCAAGGGCCAGAAGGCCCCGGATCCCCGCCTGCACCCCCATCGCCAGGGGGTCCGGAGCCACCGCCGACCGGAAGGAGGCGCAGCTCGTCCAGGCGGTACCGGAACTCCCCGGGGGCTGGAGCCGCGGCAATGGTGATCCCCGTGATCCCCCGGGGGTTTACTCCAAGCTCCTCCCACCCGAACCGGACCGTGGTCCACCCCCCCTCCCCCGGAGCCAGCGTCACCGCACGGTTCGCCGGCGTGCCCTGTACCCTTTTGAGGTGACACCGGGATAGCTTTCCAGAACGAAGCAGATTGA
>REEG01000126.1 GCA_007695195.1 Gemmatimonadales bacterium
TGCGGTACGAGTCCGGGAACTGGGACTCGGCGCCCCTGGTGGCCCAGAACCTGATCCACGCGCTGGCCCAGTACACCGACCTTCCGGTGGCTCCCGACGGGGTGGTGGTGGACCTCTCCTCGCCCGAGATCTTCCAGTACCCGTTCCTTTACCTCACGGGGCACATCCCGGTGCGCTTCTCCCAGGCCGAGGCCCGGAACCTCAAGGCCTACGTGGAGCGGGGCGGATTCGTCTTCATGGATGACCACAACCACGATATCGATGGCGCCTTCCACCGGACCGCCACCGAGGAGCTGGCGCGGATCTTCGGCGAGGACGCCCTGGAGCCCCTTTCCAACGACCACGAGCTCTACCGCGCCTTCTTCCACTTCGAGAACGGGCCGCCCACCACCAGCATGGAGCTCTCGGGGTGGGGCGATGGGATCATCCATCCCCAACTTCACGCGATCCAGGTCGACGGGCGGATCGGGGTCCTGTACTCCAACAAGGACTACTCGTCGGAGTGGAACTACCACGCGGTGAACAAGCGCTTCCTGGCGGTGGACAACACCCGCTTCGGGCTGAACCTCCTCATCTACGCGCTGACCCGGTGAGTGTGGAAGATCCAGGAGACCGGGGGACCAACGGGCCCTTCCTTGTGCGCGGTCTACTCCTGGCCGGGTTGGCCCTCCTCCTGGTTCTCGGGGTCCCGGAGGGCCCGGATCCCGAGGGTGCCCCGGGTCCGCGGATGGTGGAGGCGTCGGCCGTGGTGGGTGCAGGTGGGTGGGAGGCGCTCCTCCGACACGGGGCGGAAGCCCCCCTCCATGCCCGGATTTCGGGTGATCCGCCCCCCCTGGAGCTGGTCCCTCCCGTACGTCTGAGGGCGGGCAGACCCACCTCCGTCGAGGTGGAGTGGACTCCGCCCTTCGGTCCCGAACTGACCCTCACCGGCCCCGCCGGGGTGGTGGATACCCTGACGCTGGACCAGGACGGAGCCGGCGCCTTCGTCCTGAATCCCCGGACTCCCGGGCCGGCCATCTGGGAGTTGGAGGGTCCGGAGATGGTCCGGGGGCTCCCGACGGGTCCCGATTCGGTCCGTCTTTCCCTCTCCGCCGAGGTTGGGGGCTGGGTCGAGGCGCCGCGACCCCTCCGGATCCTGGCCCTCTCGGGCCCGCCCACCTCCGAGGCGCGCCTGGCGATCCGGGCCCTGGAGGAGGCCGGCGAGGAGGTGGAGAGCTGGATCCACCTGGGACGGGATCTCTGGGTCGGACGGGGGCGGGAGCCCGGCCCCCTCCCGGCCGACGTGGAGTCGCCGGCGGCCTTCGATCTCGTGGTGGTCTTCCCGGGGCTGGAGGTGGGCGAAGGGCTCCGAGCGGCGCTGGATGAGGCGGTGACCGCGCGGGGGCGGGGTCTTCTCCTGGCCGGGGGGGCAGGGTGGGATCCGGAGATCCTCCGGTGGTTCGGTCACACCGATGCCGGACCGGCTCCCACCTCCGTTCGTGGAGACGCCATCGAGTGGACCCTTCCCCCGGAGATCCCTCCCCTTCCCCCGGCGGAGGTCACCTCACCCCTCCGGTCCCCCGGGGAGGCGGAGGCCGGGGCCTCTCCCCTCTCCCTCACCGCCCGGGGACGGGGGCGCATCGGACTCCTCCACCTCACCGAGAGCTGGCGGTGGCGGATGGAGGGCGATGCCGTGGAGGGGCACCGGGCCTTCTGGCGGGGTCTCGCCGACTGGCTTTCGGCCGGGTGGAGTGAGGACCCCGTCCTCGAAGTTCTGGGTGAGGACCTCCGGGTCGGCGAGGTTCTGGACCTCCGCCTCCTGACCCGGGATCCGGACCGGATCCCCGCCGGCGTGCGCATCACGGCCCCCTCCGGCCCCCTGGACCTGGCGGCTCCATCCCCGGTTCCCCTGGGAGGGCTCTTCCTTCAGGAGGTCCGCAGCGTCGTGTTGGAGCCCGGGGTCCACCGGGTCCAGTCCCTGGACGGGGAGGGAGAAGCGCTGACCCCTGGGCTGGGCGTCGTGGTCCGGGGGGTGTCCCACGGATCCACGGATCCCGAGGGGAGGCTCGCCCGGATTGCGGCGGCCTCTCCGGGCGGGAGCGTTGGATGGGGCCCCGGAGCACCGATCCAGGAGCCCATGGGGGAGGGCCGGCCCTGGCCGCTTCTCCTCTTCCTGGGGCTCGTGGCCGCGGCCTTCGCCGAATGGGTGATGAGGCGGCGCAGGGGGCTCCCCTGAGCCCCCCGGCCCGGTCTCTCGCTCGAGAGTGGCTCCGGCTCTTCGCTTGTGGGTGGCCCCACCACCCCGCACATTGGGGGCCCAGGGGATCTGATCCCGGGAGCCGCTTCTGCGTCTTTCGGGATGACCGGAGCCCACGACCTCACTGCCCTCAAGGGGCAACCCATGTTCGAGCCCTCCCTCTGACACCTCTGATGGGGACGACCAGATGAAGAGACGCGACTTCCTCCGTCACTCGGCGGTAGCCGCCGCCGGGCTCTCCATGGTGGGGCATCCGGAGGCCCTCCACGGGATCCTCTCTCCGGCTGCCTTCGGACCCATTGCCGGTGGATCCGACCGACGGGACCTGGCCATGCGCGCCATAGAGGCCGCCCGTTCCGCCGGCGCCGACTACGCCGATGTCCGGATCAACACGAACCGGAACCAGGGGATCCAGACCCGGGAGCGGCGTGTGACCGGGCTCTCGGACAATGTGACCTCGGGCTTCGGGGTCCGGGTCCTGGTGGACGGCACGTGGGGCTTCGCCGCCTCCCGGGAGGCGACGGCGGACGAAGTCGTGCGCGTGGCCCGTCAGGCCGTGGCCCAGGCCCGGGCGAACCGGGCGGCCCAGCGTCAGCCTGTGGAGCTCGCCCCCTCCGAGGTGGAGCCCGATGGAGTCTGGCGGAGTCCGGTCCGGATCGACCCCTTCGAGATCCCCATCGAGGAGAAGGTGGAGTTCCTCTTCGGAGCCAATCAGGCGGCGATGGCGGTGGCCGGCGTGCGCTTCGTGAACTCCTCCATGTTCTTCCTCCGCGAGGACAAGTTCTACGCGAACTCCGAGGGCACGGTCACGGACCAGACAATCTTCCGGACCTATCCCACCATGAACGTCACCGCCGTCTCCGACGACAACTCGGACTTCCAGTCCCGGAGCTCCACGGACATCGCACCCATGGGGCTCGGGTACGAGCACGTAGTGGATTCGGATATGGTGGGCCTTGCTCCCCGCTTCGCCGAAGAGGCCGTGCAGAAGCTCTCGGCCCGCTCGGTGGATCCCGGCGAGTACGACCTCATCCTTCTCCCCACCCATCTCTGGCTCACGATCCACGAGTCCATCGCCCACCCCACCGAACTCGACCGGATCCTGGGGTTCGAGGCCAACTACGCAGGGACGTCCTTCATCTACGCGGCAGAGGACTTCCTGGGGCAGTTCCAGTACGGCCCCGAATTCATGAACGTGGTGGGGGAGCGCTCCACTCCGGGCGCCCTCTCCACCGTGGGCTGGGACGACGAGGGTGTGAAGCCCCAGGATTACCACATCGTGAAGGACGGGATCCTGAACGATCTCCAGACCACCCGGGAGCAGGCACTCTGGCTCGAGGACTGGTACCGGAGCCAGGGTCGCGAGGTGCGCTCCCACGGGAACTCCTACGCCCAGTCCTGGGCCGACGTCCAGTTCCAGCGGATGCCCAACATCAACCTGGAGCCGTACCCGGATCGGGACGTGAGTCTGGACGAGCTGGTGGATGGGATCGACCGGGGGATCATGATCGACGGCTCCGGCTCCTTTTCCATCGACCAGCAGCGCTTCAACTCCCAGTACGGGGGCCAGGTCTTCCATGAGATCCGCGACGGGCGGATCACCGGGATGCTCCGGGACGTGGCCTATCAGATCCGGACTCCTGAGTTCTGGAATGCCATGGATCTGTGCGGGGGCCCCAGTACCTACTTCCTGGGTGGGGCCTTCGGCGACGCCAAGGGGCAGCCGGCCCAGTCCAACGCCATCAGCCACGGGTGCCCCGCCACCCGGCACCGCAACGTCACCGTCATCAACACTGCGCGGAGCGTCTGACCCATGGCCGACCAGCCCTTCCTGTCCGAAGACGAAGCCCGCCGCATCACCGAGCGGGTGCTCTCCTTCTCCCAGGCCGACCACTGCCGGGCGAACCTGACCAGCGCCATGGACGGCAACACCCGGTTCGCGCAGAACCAGATGAGCACGTCCGGGGACATCACCAACTCCACCCTCACGGTGACCAGCGCCTTCGGCCGGCGGGTTGCCTCGTCCACCACGAACCGCTTCGACGACGAGTCCCTGGAGCAGGTCGTGCGGACCTCCGAGCAACTGGCCCGGCTGGCGCCGGAGGACCCGGAGTACCTGGGCGAGCTGGGAAGCCAGGACTATCCCGACACCCGTGCCTCCTTCTATGAAAGCACGGCGGGACTCGAACCGGAGGAGCGGGCGCGCTCCATCGCCCAGGTCACCGAGCAGGCCGTGGCCGCGGAGCTGATCTCCACCGGGTTTCTGGTGCACCGCTCCGGAGCCACCTGCGTGGCTACCTCGGAGGGGCTCTTCGCCTACGGCCTCGATTCCCGGGTCAACTTCACCACCACCGTTCGGACCCAGGATGGGACGGGGTCCGGGTGGGGGGGCACGAGCGTGAATGACTGGCGGGCTCTCAATACCGGAGAGCTGGGGAGCATCGCCGTCCAGAAGGCGATCCGGAGCCGGGAGCCCCGGGACGTGGAGCCGGGCCGGTGGACTGTGGTCATGGAGCCCACCGCCGTGGGGAACATGGTGAACCTCATGATCAACCAGCTTTCGGCCCGCGCCGCCGATGAGGGACGGTCCTTTTTCTCCGCCCCGGGGGGCGGAAACAAGATCGGCGAGCAGTTCGTCGATTCCCGGGTGAACATCCACTCGGACCCCGAAGATCCGGCCATCTACTCCACCCCCTTCACCAACGACGGATTGGCGAACCGCCGCACTGTCTGGGTGCAGAACGGGACCCTCCGGGAGCTGAACTACGACCGCTACTGGGCCCGGCAGAATGACCGGGAGCCCACCGGCTTCCCCTCGGGGTGGTACATGGCCGGGGGGAGCGACACCCTGGAAGCCATGATTGCCTCCACGGAGCGGGGGCTCCTCCTGACCCGGTTCTGGTACATCCGGAGTGTGGATCCCAGGACGATCCTCTTCACCGGGCTGACCCGGGACGGGACCTTCCTCATCGAGAACGGGCAGATCACCCACCCGGTAAAGAACCTCCGGTGGAACGAGACCCCCATCTTCATGCTGAACAACATCGAGATGATGGGGGCGCCGGTGCGGATCTCGTCGGGCGAGTCCGCAGGGCTCACCCCTGCGGTGGTGGTCCCGCCCCTGAAGGTCCGGGACTTCAGCTTCACCTCGATCTCCGACGCCATCTGAGG
>REEG01000289.1 GCA_007695195.1 Gemmatimonadales bacterium
GCGGCGGTGGGGGTGCTCATGGCGGTGTGGTGGATCTCCGAGGCCATCCCCATCCCGGTGACGGCGCTCCTCCCGCTGGTCCTCTTCCCGCTCCTGGGGGTGGCCACCATCGGCGAGTCCACGGCCCCCTTCGCCAATCCGGTGGTCTTCCTCTCGCTGGGGGGCTTCCTCATTGCCCTGGCCATGGAGAGATGGGGCCTGCACCGGCGGGTCGCCCTCTACGTTCTTTCGGTGGTGGGAACGCGGCCGGCGGCGGTGATCGGGGGGTTCATGGTGGCCTCGGCCCTTCTCAGCATGTGGGTGAGCAACACGGCCACGGCGGTGATGATGCTCCCCATCGGGGTGTCGGTGATCGGGCTTCTGACCCGGTCGAGCCTTTCCGGCGCCGAGCCCGGCCCCACCATGCGGCAGGTGGCCGAGGCCGACGGCTTCCCTCTGGCCCTCATGTTGGGCATCGCCTACGCCTGCACCATCGGGGGGCTCGCCACCATTATCGGGACGCCGCCCAATGCCTTCCTGGCGGCCTTCATGCTGGAGACGTACGGCGTGGAGATCGGGTTCGACCGGTGGATGCTCCTGGGGGTGCCCATGATGCTCACCGGCCTTCCCATCGCCTGGCTCGTCCTGACCAAGTGGGCCTACAAGGTATCGGATGAGCCCATCTCTGGCGCGGGCGAGTTGGTGGCGGAGCAGCGCAGGGGGCTCGGGCCCATTTCGCGGGGGGAAGGGCTGGTGGCTGCGGTCTTCGCCTTCGCCGCCATCTCGTGGATGTTCCAGCGACTCATCGCCCCCTTCGTGCCGGGGATCTCCGACGCCGGGATCGCCATGACGGCGGCGTTCCTCCTCTTTGTCATCCCGGTGAGCCTCCGGAAGGGCCAGTTCCTCATGAACTGGGAGTGGGCCCTCAAGGTGCCGTGGGGTGTGCTGATCCTCTTCGGGGGTGGCCTCTCGCTGGCGGCGGCCATTGCCTCAACCGGGCTGGCGGACTGGATCGGGACCTCTCTGGCCGGGCTCCAGGCGATCCATCTCTTCTTCATCGTCCTGGTCATCGTGGTGGTGACCGTTCTCCTGACCGAGCTCACCAGCAACGTGGCCACGGCGGCGGCCTTCCTCCCGATTCTGGCTTCGCTGGCCATTGGGATGGGAGTGGATCCCCTCCTTCTGGTGGTGCCGGCGACGCTGGCTACGAGCTGCGCCTTCATGCTCCCGGTGGCGACGCCGCCCAACGCCATCATCTACGGGAGCGGATATGTGACCATCCCGGAGATGGCTCGGACGGGCCTCATGCTGAACATCCTGTTCATGGGGCTGGTGAGCCTTCTGGGGTACTTCCTTGTGATGCTGATCTTCGGATGAATGCCATGATTCGGTTGCCTGGGTGGGGTGGGGCGCGGCGTTGGTGGATGTGGGCACTCCTGGCCGGATTCGTCCTGCTGGGGGGAGGGTGTTCGGCGGAGGCCGGGGACGCCCATGGGGCCGCTGCCCCCGGGGATGGCGAGTCGGCCGTTGTCCCCGGGGAGGCCGGTCAGGGGGCGTGGGCGACGCCTCCCGTCCGCGTTCTCTTCGTGGGGAACAGCTACCTCTACTACAACGACAGCCTCCACAACCACCTGCGGCGGATGGTGGAGGCGGCGGACCCGGCGCTGGCGGAGGCGCTGGAGTACAAGTCTGCCACCATCGGGGGGAGCAACCTCCTGCACCACAATGTGGACTGGCTCACCCGGCCCGGGCGCATCGGGGTGGAGGAGCCCTTCGAAGTGGTGGTGCTCCAGGACCATAGCGCGGCGGCGCTTTCCGAGGCCCGGGAGGCCGATTTCCGGACTGCGGTGGTGGCCCACGATGTGACGATCCGGGGGCGCGGCGGCCGCACCGTTCTCTACATGACCCACGCCTACGCCGACGACCACCGCCTGGCGTCGCCCGACAACATTCGCCGGATCGAGGCGCTCTACTCGGAGGTTGGCGCTGAGCTGGGCGCTCTGGTCATCCCGGTGGGGCTGGCCTTTGAAGCGGCGCTCCGGCGGGATCCGACCCTCCGTCTCCACAACGCCCAGGACCACAGCCACCCGTCGCTTGAGGGGTCATACCTGGCGGCGGCCACGGTCTTTGCCAGCCTCTACAGGCGGTCCCCGGTGGGGAACAGCTACGACGCGTGGGGCGCCGTGGATGGGGATGTGGCCCGGTTCCTCCAGGAGGTGGCCCACGAGACGGTGGAGGCGTATCTGGGAGTGGCGTTGGTGCGGGATTGAGGCAGACCGACCGACCGACGTCGGCCGACCGACCTTCGCGCTACCTCGGCGGCCCCGCTCCGTCCTCGTACCCCCACGCCGGGGGCGGCGTCTCGGTGGGCTCCGATAGATCGAAGTCCACGCGCCAGCTCCACTCGTCGCCCCGGATGGTCCCGTAGGTGTAGCGATCACCGGGCTCGATGATGACCCGCCACCCCCGGGCCTCACCGTCGGGCCACTCCCGATCCTGGATGATGAAGCGCTGCTCGGTGGGGGTTCCGTCGTCGATGGTCCAGGCCCCGTACCAGGTCTGGTCGTCCTCGGTCCCGTCGGGCCGGCGGTGGTCGTGGCGGAGCTCGATCCGGCCATCACCGGTCTTCCGGAAGATCCAGGTCCGCGAGCGGTCCCACTCGCCGTCCAGCCCCTCGATGTGGAAGGGGAGACGGATCTCATTCGCCTCACAGACATCGAAGTGGACCACCAGAAGCTCGTCGCCCTGGAGCATGGCGTCGCCGGGGGGCGCGTAGCCCAGAGAGCCCGGGAAGGCATCGCCGCACGGGGCCGACAGGTTGGCCCACCACGCCGCCTGGGGGTCGGCCACGGCGGTGCCCGGGGCGGCCTCAGGGGCTGGGGTCACCTCGGGGATCCGGGCGTCGTCTCCGTTGGTGTCGCCGGTGCAGGCGGGGAGGGCCAGGGCCAGGAGGAGGGCCGGGATGGTGAAGGTCAGGCCGGGCCGCTGCCTGGTGGTGAAGGAAGAGGGGCTGATCATTGCGATCCGGGGACGAGTGGGTAAAGGGGGGTAGAATGCGAATCTGGGTTCGCATTTGCGGACACGCCATGCCAGGTCGGATCGGCCATGCCCACAGGGTGCGCCACCGGATGGCTGAGGACAAGGGGGATGGGGCGGGGCGGGAGCGGCGGTGGCAGAAAGGGAATGGGCGCCTTATCCTTACTTTGACCTGACATCCTGCGCCGGCTCCCTTCCGCCGGTTCCCTTCCTCTTCGGAGACAATCATGGTGTCCCGAGTCTCTCTCGCGGTGCTCTTCCTCCTTGTCCCCCTAGTCCTCATGCCGGGCTCCGCCGCTGCCCAGCAGCAGGCCGGCGACATCGAGCTCCAGTTCACAGGGACGTACTTCACCACGGTGGGGACGGATTTCTCCTTCGCCTCCGGGATCATCCAGGGGAAGGGGAGCTACTTCTTCACCGATCGCGTCGAGTTGGGTGCCTTTCCGAGCCTCGCGATCTCAAGCTCTGACTCCGGCGTGACGGACTACTCGTTCGGGCTCGGGGTCTTCGGCTCCTACTCCTTCCTCATGGAAGACGCCACCACGGTGCCCTATGTGGGCTTCCAGTGGTGGAAGCAGGACCTGGACGCGGATGTGGACTGGGTGGGGGTGAACGCCGGTTTCAAGTTCTTCTTCTCGCCGCAGGTGGCGCTGGATCTGGGGGCGAACTATCTGACGGACACCTCCGACTCGAGCCAGGGACTGTTTCTGGTCCAGACCGGTCTCAGCTTCCTCTTCCGTCGCTAGGGGCGGGCTGTGATGCGGTGGCTGAGCGTTCCGGTGCTGATGTTTGGCCTGGCCATGGCCGCCCCGGAGCCGGCTGTGGGCCAGGACGTGCGGCTCCTGCCAGGGGCGGGGTTCGATGTGGCCGGTGAGGTGCGAAGCCTCGCCTTCTCCATCGACGACCGCTATGTGGCGGTGGGGGACCGGGCCGGCTACCTCACCGTGTGGGATCTGGAGGGGGAGGCGAGCGTGGTGGTGCGGCGTCCCCTGGGGGAGCGCCCCCTCCGCTTCGCCGCCTTCCTGGCGGGAGATTCGTCGCTGGTGGTGGTAGATGAGAGCGGAGCCACCGGGATCCTGCCCTTCCTGGGAGATCCCCAGTCCGATGCGGTGGAGGCGGGGCCCACCCTTCCCGCCGGGGCTTCGATCCTGGCTCTGGACTCGGGGCGGCGGTTCCTTGCCGTGGCCCTCGCGAACCACGATCTCGACGTCATCGATCTCCAGAGAGGTCGTAGTCTCGGACGCCTGGAGGCGCAGGATCGGGGGGGCGAGGTCATGCACGTGGGGTTCGATCGCCACGGGCGGCAGCTCATCTCGCTGACGGATCGGGGGGCCCTGACGGCGTGGGACCCGGGAACGCTGGAGACCCTCCGGCGGGTGGAGCTCCAGGGCGACGAACTGCACGGCTCCCGGACGGTGGTCCACGCCGCCGGAGCCGACCGTGGCGCCAACGTCCTGGTGGTGGGGCTGGAAGAGGTGGCCCTCCCCCGTGGAGGGCTCCGGGGTCCGGCGCGACCGTCGGATCTGGAGCGGCGCTATCAACTCCTGGTGTACGATTGGTTCAGCGGAGGACGCATCCGGGGGATTCGTCTGGAGGAGGGGCCGGTGGAACGCCTGGTGGTGGGTCCGGGGAATGACCTGGCCACTGTGGCCACCCGGCGGGCCCTGGCGGTGCACAACCTCCGAACCGGGGAGCTGGCGGCGCGGGTGTCGCTTCCGGATCGTGCGTCCCGGGTGGGCGTCTCGCCCGGAAACCGCTGGATGGTGGCCGGCGTGGGGAACAGGGAGGTCCTGACCTGGGAGATCGAGCGGGCCCGGGAGCCCACCGTGGAGGATCTGGACCAGCGCCAGGCGGGGCTCTCGGGGCGCCTCCGGGTACTGGGACCGGACGACCCCCTCATCCCCTCGGGTGACACCATTATCCTGGCCATCCTTCCCTTCGACGAGCGGGACGAGAGCGAGGCCCGGAGCCTCTTCGGGGTCCTCCCCGAACTTCTCACCACCCAGCTCGCCAACCTGCCCAACGTCCGGGTGGTGGAGCGGATCCGGATCCAGGACCTTCTGGACGAACTGGCGCTGCAGGAGCAGGGGATCACCGAGGCCGACGGCTTGCGGGTGGGGCAGATGCTGAACGCCGACTACGTGCTCCTTGGGAGCGTGGGCACGTCGGGGCTCACCTACACCCTGGGCGCCCGCCTCCTGCGGGTCGAGACCGGTGAGGCGGTGGGCGGGCGGCAGATCCTCTGTGAAGAGTGCCGGGGCCCCGAGATCTTCGAGGCCATCTACCTCCTGGGCGAGACCGTGGCGCGGTGAGTTGACCGGTTTCGCCGATCAGCATAGCGTCCCAGATGGA
>REEG01000291.1 GCA_007695195.1 Gemmatimonadales bacterium
CCCGAGACCCCGGCCCCCCTGAACTCCCGGGCCCGGCCGGACAGCTTTTTGAACTCGCCGGAGATGGACTGAAGCCGTTCGTCCCAGGCTGGATCGACCTCAAGCCCGGCAATGGCGTAGTGATAGGTGAGGACGATCCAGGTGGTGGCGAAGGGTTCGTAGACGGCCCGGACCAGGAGTGAGGCGGTGACCACGACGCCTACCAGGAGCGCCACCTGGAGCCAGATGGCGTTGAAGGCGAGGAGCACCAGGACGGCCGGGATCCCCAGCGCCAACAGGAGCGCCACGAAGAGGACGCGCCCCAGGATCCAGACCTTCACCGCCGTCATGAGGATGGGTGGGTAGGCCTGGGCGAAGAGGATGAGGCCCTGGCGGGCGCTCTTCCACACGTTGGGTTCGTCGCGGGCGATGGCGTACGACAGGATGGCCTCGTCCACGTACGCGGTGGAGCGACGGATGATGGCGGACACCCACCGGGCCAGCTTCCCGGCGCCGATGCCCAGGGGGAGCCAGTCCACCATTCGCACGAAGCGGCGGGTGAAGCGCTGCACCGTCCGGTACACCATGCGGTCCAGGACGAAGAGGATGTTCATGTCCCGGAAGTGGGTCCGAAGCACGTCGCGCCCGTACGCTACCTGCCCCCGATCGGCGGGGAGTTCGTCATCCACCAGCAGCTTGGTGATGACGGCGATGTGGGCGCCCTTCACCATGTAGAGGAAGTAGCGTCGCCCGAAGCCCAGGATGACGACAGGGCCGAACACCGCCAGGAAGAGGAAGATCGCCCCCAACAACTCGATGCGCGGCCCGAAGAAGGCCGCCAGGCCCCCGAAGACGGCGATCCAGCCGAAGAACCCCAGGAGGAACCCCCCATACACGGCCAGGTTGAAGAAGAGGAAGGGCGTGGTCCGGGTCAGGAGGCGCACCGCCGTGCGAAAGGGTGGGGCGCTCCGGGCGGACTCGTGCATGGCGACCTCCGGTTCGGTAGGGGAGCGAGATTTGGGGGAACCCAACCCACGAAGGCCGAGGGTAAGGACCTGCGGCGGGACCAGCAACCCGGAACGAGCCAGCCGGGGGCCGCGACCAGCAACCCGACAGGCACGCCGGTGACTCCCACAACACGGAGCGAAGCGCATGATTGAATCCACCCTCCTCATCTCGGCGGGCCAGATCCTTCTGGGCATCGTGGGCGGGCTCGTGGCCCACGCCGTCGTCTTCGCCGTCCTCCCACGCCTGGCCGCGGGCCTCGAGCGATCCACCCTGCGGATCCTCCTCAAGCGCCTCAGGGCGCCGTCCCGCCTCATCTTCCCCCTGCTGGGAATCCAGGTGGTCCTCCCCGCGGTGGACGCCCTTCCCGAGATGGCCGGGCACCTCCTGACCCTGGCCGTCTACGCCGCCTTCATCTGGACGGCGCTGGCGCTCCTTCAGGTTCTGGAAGAGGTGGTGAAGGGCCGCCACGATGTGGGCGTGGAAGACAACCTGGAGGCCCGCCGGATCCATACCCAGATCGGGGTGCTGACCCGCTCCCTCATGGTCATCGTGGTGATTGTGGGGGTGGCCGCTGCCCTCATGACCTTCGACCGGATCCGGGCGCTGGGCACCGCCATGCTCGCTTCGGCGGGGCTCGCCGGGCTGGTGCTGGGCCTCGCCACCCGGCCGGTGCTGGAGAACCTCTTCGCCGGGCTCCAGATCGCCCTGACCCAGCCCATCCGCCTGGACGATGTGGTGATCATCGACGGGGAATGGGGCCGCATCGAAGAGATCACCACCACCTATGTGGTGGTCCGGATCTGGGACGAGCGCCGTCTCATCGTCCCCTTCAGCAAGGTCATCAGCGACTCGTTCCAGAACTGGACCCGGCATTCGTCGGAGATCCTGGGCACCGTCTTCATCCACACCGACTACCGGGTACCGGTGGACGCGGTCCGCGCCGAACTGCACCGCATCGTGGAGGGAAGGGAGGAGTGGGACGGACGCGTCTGCGTCCTGCAGGTCACCGACGCCCGGCCCGCCACCCTGGAACTCCGGGCCCTGGTGAGCGCCCGCACCGCCGGGAAGGCGTGGGACCTCCGGGTCCATCTGCGGGAGAAGCTGGTGGAGTTCCTGCAGCGCGAGCACCCCGAGAGCCTCCCCCGCACCCGGGTCGAACTCCCGGCCCCCGTGGGAGCCCCCGGCGGACACCCCTCAGGCCCCCCAGAATTGGCCCCGGCCCCGGCCGAGGGATAGATTGGCGAAATGGACGTGGATTGATCGAAGCGACGTGGATTGATCGAAGCGACGTGAATGGCCCTGGCCGGCCCCTCGCCTCCACCATTCCACCGCCCCACCCGAAACCGAGACATCGCATCATGTTCCGACCCATTACCTCTGTTGGAACCGCCCGCCGCACCCTCCTGGCGGCGGCGACCCTCTTCGCCCTCTCCGGGTGCGCCGGACTGGGCGGCCCCGGCATCCCCGACATGGCGGGCACCTACCAGGGGACCATCACCGTGGAAGGACAGGCCATCCCCGGCACCCTGGTCATTGAACAGGAAGAGCGGGTGCTTCAGCTCGAGCTGCGCCTGGCCCAGCTCGGCGTCACCGCCCGGGGCGAGGGCCTGGTCACCGACGACGGGTTCACCGGCGAGATGGCCTACAACCTCAACTGCCCGGGCACGGCCACCATGGAGGGCACGCGGCAGGACGAGGGCGCGCTTCTCACCGGATCGCTGCGGGCCCAGGACTGCATGATGAACTCGGCCGGTTCGTTCCGGTTCTCCCGCTGATGCAGGTCCTCATCGCAGGATGCGGCTACGTAGGCACCGAGCTGGCGCGGCGCCTCCACGCCGAGGGGCACAAGGCGTGGGGGCTTCGCCGCACTCCCACCGACCTGCCGGAGGGAGTTGAGCCCATCGCCGCCGACCTTCTGGATCCGGAGTTGTCGCAGCACCTGCCCCCGGCGGAGATGGTGGTGTACGCCGCCGCCTCCGACGCCGGGACGCCCGAAGCCTACCGGGCCATCTACGTGGACGGGGTCCGGAACCTGGTGACCCAGCTTCACAAGCGGGACGGCCCACCGGTGAAGCGGTTCATCTTCGTCTCATCCACCGGCGTCTACGGCGACGCCGACGGCGGCTGGGTCGATGAGGACACCGAGACCGAGCCCGACTCCTTCCGGGGCACGGAGGTGCTGGCCGGTGAGACGGTGACGCTGGCGACGCCCTTCCCCTCGCTGGTGCTCCGCCTGGGTGGGATCTACGGGCCCGGACGGAACCGCCTCCTCCGCATGGTGGCGCAGGGCCAGGTCCGGTGTCCCGGGGACGGCCCCATCTGGTCCAACCGGATCCACCGCGACGATGCGGCGCGGGCCCTCCTCCACCTCCTGGAGATCCCGAACCCCAAGCCCGTCTACCTGGGCATCGACGATCGCCCCACCCCCCTCTGCACCGTCTATCGGGAGGTGGCCAGGATGCTGGGGGTACCGGAGCCCACCGTGGATCCGGCCCGCGGCCGGGACCGCTCCAACAAGCGGTGCTCGAATCGGCGCCTCCGGGACTCGGGGTTCACCTTCCAGTATCCGTCATTCCGGGAAGGGTATGGGGCGATGATCGCCGCCGGGGAGGCCGAAGGTTGAGAAGGGTGGGGGCCGTCAGGCAGCCTGAGGGGGTCCGTTGACCGTGGGGGCCGTCAGGCAGCCTGAGGGGGTCCGTTGACCGTCGCGGCCGTGATCCTGGGCGGGGTCGGCATCTTCCTGGTGGGGATGATCCTCCTCACCGAAGGGCTGAAGGCGGCGGCGGGCGACTCGCTCCGGGCCGGACTCCAGCGCTTCGCCCGGACCCCGGCCCGCGGGGTGGCATCGGGGACCTTCGTCACGGCGCTGGTGCAGTCGTCGTCGGCCACCACCCTCACCACCATCGGCTTCGTCAGCGCCGGGCTCCTCACCTTCCCCCAGGCGCTGGGTGTCATCTTCGGCGCCAACCTGGGAACCACCAGCACCGGCTGGATCGTGTCGGTGCTGGGGCTGCGGGTGTCGGTGGGGGCCATGGCCCTCCCCGTGGTGGGGATCGGGGCGCTCCTCCGCCTTCTGGGCTCGGGACGGTGGGCCCACGCCGGGATGGCGCTGGTGGGCTTCGGCCTCATCTTCGTGGGCATCGACACCCTGCAGGAGGGGATGGAAGGGCTGGCCGAGCGCATCGACCCGGCCACCTTCCCCGGTGCCACCCTGGTCGGACGCATCGTCCTGCTGGGGATCGGCTTCGCCATGACGGTGGTGATGCAGTCGTCGTCGGCGGCGGTGGCCACGACCCTCACGGCCCTCCACGCCGGCACCATCGGCCTGGAGCAGGCCGCCCTTCTGGTGGTGGGACAGAACCTGGGGACCACGGTGAAGGCGGCGCTGGCGGCCATCGGGGGCTCCGTTTCGGTGAAGCGGACGGCGGCGGCCCACATCCTCTTCAACACCATCACCGCCGCCCTGGGCCTCATTCTCCTGCCCCTCCTCCTGCGGGCGTCGCTGGCGGTGACGGGACCCGACGACCCGGCCATCACCATCGCCCTCTTCCACTCCATCTTCAATGTGCTGGGGGTGGTGGTCCTCTTCCCGTTCATCGTGCCCTTCGCCGGGTGGGTCGAGCGGTGGCTCCCGGAGAAGGAGCTCCGCCTCACCCGGTACCTGGACACGGCCCTCATCGAGCTGCCCTCGGTGGCGGTGGAGGCGTCGCGACGCGCCGGCATCGCCATCGCCCGGGAGCTCTTCCAGCAGGCGGCGCCCATCCTCCGGGGCGACCCCAAGGCCGCGGCGGAGCCGGGACTCCTGGAGGGCGCCGGGGAGGGGGTCATCCGTCTTCGCGCCTTCCTCTCGGGGGTGCGGACCCCGGCGGGGGAGGAAGAGCAGTTCGCCCGTCACCTTTCGGTGCTCCACGCCGCCGACCACCTGGACCGGCTCCGCCGCGCCCTGGAAGAGCCGGTGCCCATCGACCCGCGCTGGGGAACCAAGGTGGCGAAGATCCTGGACGAGTGGGCCGAGGGCGCGGACCCGGACGCCGGCGTCGCCCCTCCGGAAGAGTCCCTGCGCAAGCGCGCCGGGAAGCTGGCCGAGGTGCGGAAGCGGCGGCGGGCGCGGATCCTGGAGAAGGGCGTCTACAAGGAGATGGACCCGCTTCGGCTCCGCCAAGAGGTGGACGGACTCCTGCGCCTGGACCGGATCGGCTATCACGCCTTCCGCGCCGCCCACCACCTGCAGCAGGCCGCCCCCGACAACGGGACGTCGCCGGCGCAACTGGACGAGCCCACCGACCCCTCCAATTACCCGGAGCCGCCGGACACCGACCCGGGCATACCGGAGGCGGCGGTGACGGGTCGGTAGGGGTG
>REEG01000245.1 GCA_007695195.1 Gemmatimonadales bacterium
CCCTGTACGAACACGAAGGGTACGTGGGCCACACCGTTCACCACCATCCCCACCAGGAGCCACCGGGCCGGGGCGGCACCGGCCTCGGCGAAGTCCGGCCCCACCCAGAGTTCCAGCCCCTCCGGCGCCAGGGCGAAGAGGAGCGCCGCAGGCGGGACCATGAGGAGGAGGATTCCCCGCACCGCGTCGTCCAGGAGTCGCGCGGCGCCGTTGGGGGTTCGTCGCAGCGCGGCGAAGGCGGGGAAGAAGACCGCCACAACGGCGCCGGGGATGACAAGGAGCCGGTGGGCCACCTCGAAGGGGGTGGTGTAGAAGGCCACCGCCGTGGCCGAGAGTACGGCGCCGATGACCACCCGGTCGAAGTGGACCATGAGGGGGCTCACCAGATTGCTCACCGTGGCCCACCCCCCGTAGGTGAGCAGATCTCTCACACCGGACCCGGCCCCGTCCAGGCCCGCCGCTTCGGACTGCATCCGGAAGGCCTCGGCCCTCAGCGCCCGCCGCAGCGCCCAGGCGTATCCGGCCCACCCGAGCACCCGGGCCACCAGGAGTCCGGCCACCAGCGCCGCCAGGTGCCGGCTCCACGGAAGTACCGCCAGCGGCGCCACGAAGGTGGCGACGCCCATGGGAACCCGGACCGCGTTCACCGCACCGAAGCGGTGAAGCCCCTCGAGCCCACCCCGGAGGACGGCTCCCACCACCACGAAGGGCACGGCCAGCGCCAGAACCTGGAGGGCCGGGACCGCCTCCGCCGCCAGAACCGGATCCAGCCTCAGAAAACCCACCAGCGCCTCGGCGGTCAGGGCCAGCGCCGCCGCCGCCGCCACCGACAGCCCCAGCGCCACTCGGCTCCCCAGACGCATGAGCGCCGGCACCTCCCGACTCCGCCCATCCCCCACCCGATCCGCCACTGCGTGGGTCAGGGCACGCCCCATCCCGAAATCGAAGAGTCCCACGTACCCCACCAGGACCCAGGCGATGGTCAGCAACCCGAAGCGCTCCGTCCCCGCTCCCTGTACGAGGAGGGGCACAGCCGGAAGGGCCGCCACCAGGGGGAGGCCGTGGCCCAGGAGGTTCAGGGCCACATTCCCCGCCATCCTCCTGCCCCCGAGGGAGCCGGTCACGGCAGCCGGACCCGCGCTCCCACCGTGAGGTGGAGGTTCCACCGGTCCTCCAACAGGCCGCGGTTCAGTATGCGTGCCGCCGTGATCCCGCCTTCCAGAGCCAGAGGGCCTCGATACCGGAGCCCACTGATCCCCAGGGCCCACATCACCTCGGCGTCGGCGGGGTCGACGCCGGGACGGACCCCCGTGGTCCGGTCCCGCTCCTGACGGCGCTCCAGTTCCACCGTCCAGCGGCCCCAGGCGAGGTAACGATCGAGCCCCAGCAGGTGGGCGTGCCCGCCGTGTCCGGCAGGCGAGGCCAGAAGCTGCCCCCGGTGGGTATGCCCCTGCACGACCCGGGAATGCTGGTACATGGGCCGACCCCGATCCGCCAGGGGAGGCCGAGCCCCGGTCCGCTCCCGGTGCGAACTGACGGTGGCCAGAGCCTCACCCCGAATGACGGTGAGGGCCCGGTCCGCCTCTCCCATCACCCGCCGGAAACCCACCATGCCCCCCGCCAGATCGTCGGGCTCGAGAAGGAGCACCCGGCGGGTCGTGGCGTGATCTACCCGGACCACTTCCCCGAAGAACTCGAACCCCGCCTCCGGGACATTCACCCGCACGAAGGCGGAGGCCAGTTGGTTCAGGGTGCGCTGATCGTAGTCGGGGATGGACGACTTGAATCGGAACTCCAGGGGAAGGGTGAAGTGATCCAGGCGAAGTTCCCGCCCCGGCCACTCCCGATGGAGGAAGCGGGTGGCTCCCACCTCGACTCCCGGGAGCCCCCGGGGTGTGAAGGTTGCCACGAGCCCCGAGGCCAGACGGCGGGGTCCGATCTCCCGAGCGGGAGCCCAGTCGCTCTGCTCCAGACGCCCGATCATGTAGCGGGCGTGCAGGCGTCCCACCCCCACCGACACCGGCCTCTCGGTGCCCACGAAGGCGTGTCCGAACCCACCGGCGTTGGGACCCAGCACCAGGGGGTGGAACTGGGAGGCACCCCACTGCTGGGGAGCGCCGGAGAGGCCGACCGTCACCCCCCTTCCCTCCACCCGGATCTCCGAATTTCCCCATGTGACCCGCTGATAGGGTTCGTCACCGAACCGCTGGGGCAGGTCCACATTGTTGGGAGACAGGGGGCTGCGGAAGCGGTTCGGTCCCTCCTGCCCGTTGGGGACGAGGGGGAAGCCGCGATTCTGGGCTCGGAAGGCTTCGGGAGCCAGCACCACAGACACCGGCCCCCAGTGAAGCCACCCCCCGGCCTCCAGAACGGCTGTGAGGCCCCGTCCGGCCCAGAGGGACCCCTCCGTTCCCCCCCACGGATAGTGGGAGTTGTATAGCACGGCGCTGCGCATGGGGAGAAGACCGTACCGGAGTTCGTCGGCAGGCGGGGGTGCCGGCCACAGACGCCCGGCCCAGGGATGCCCCTCCGCCGCCGGGCCCATTCCCTCCACCTCCCGGGCCGAGAACCCCCGGATCCCCCAGGGGTGCGGCGCGGCCAGCCCCACATTCTGGAGGGTCCGGAGGTATCGCTCCACCTCTCCACCGGTAAAGACCTCCGGGGCACCCGCCTGGGCCGACGCGTGGCACGGACCGATCAGCAAGACCCCCATCAGGAGCAGGAGTGGGACCTGGCGGAGAAGGGGGGGACACCGTCGAGTCACAAGGTTGACGAAATACATGGGCCGATGTTATCCAAGATCCTCGGGAATCGCCACCCGGGCCCCGCCACTCTCCCCGGGATCCCGCCTCCTCCAGCCGGCATCCATGGTCTCGACCCTACTCCTGCTCTTCTGCGGCCTCGGGCTCCCGGACTCCCTGCCGGCGTCAGCGGACACCGTGGCGGTGTCCGCTCAGGCACGAATGGCCCCGGCGGTGGCACCTCTCCCCACGGTGGGCAGCTACCGCGACGGCGAGTTCCGTATGAGGGCACTCATGGGGTCAACCGCCACCGAGGCCGAGGCGGACGACGTCCCCCCGGCTCCGTGGCCGGTGCTCCGCTCGCCATCTATCCTTGCGGAACGTTCCCACACCATGGCCGGGGGCACTGCCTTCCGCATCCGGATGGTGGAGCCCCAACTCCGGATGGTGTGGAACTCCCGACTCCCGGTTTCCATGAACGAGGGGTCGCTCTGGGCCGGGCGCGGGGCGGCCACCCTCGCCCGGGCCGGGGTTCGCCTCGACGCGTGGGAGCGGGACTCCGGTCCGGCGCGGCTGACCCTGATCCTGGCGCCTGAGTTCACCTGGACCCAGAACCGGGCCTTCCAGACCATCTCCTTCCCGGAGATCGACCGGATCCGGCAGCGCCACCCGCTGGCCTCACCCTTCCAGTATCCGCCCCGCTCCATGGATCTACCCCAGCGACTGGGGTTGTCGAGCCGGCAGGAGTGGACGCCCGGTCAGAGCAGCCTGACCCTTCGGGTCGGACCCTTCGCAGGCGGCGCCGCCACCGAGAACCTCTGGTGGGGCCCCGGGATCCGGAACGCACTCCTCATGAGTTCCAACGCGCCCGGGGTGCCCCACCTCTTCGTGCGCACCACCCGGCCCGTGGAGTTGGGGATCGGGAACCGGTGGATCGGCGCCGCCGAGGCCTATGGGGTGCTGGGCCGGCTCCATCGTTCCGACTACTTCTTCGGACCGGGGTCGGATCCGGACGCCGTCCCTCGCTTCCGATCCCTCTCCGCCTTCGCCGTCACCCTGCGGCCCGCCTTCGATGAGCATCTGACCCTGGGAATCGCCCGGGCCGTCTATGCACCTACCGACGACGCCGTCCCCATCCGGGCCGGTGTGAACGCCCTGCGCTCGGTGGGGGTCCCGGGTCCGGCCAGAAGCGGAGAGGTCGCTCGGCCGGGTCGCGACCAGATCCTCTCCGTATTCTGGAGGTGGGCCTTCCCTGGTGTGGGGTTTGAGGCCTACGGGGAGTGGGGGCGCTACGAGCAGCCCAGAAGCCTCCGGGATCTCTTCGAGCTCCCCCACCATAGCCAGGGCTACACTGTGGGGTCTCAGTGGACCCGAAGCGCGGCCCCACTCGGGCGAACGGGGCACGTCAGGATCCAGGGCGAGATCACCGACCTGGAGCCCAGCATCTCCTACCGCGTCCGGGAGTCCGGGGAGTGGTACGCCGGCCGCCGGGTCCCGGAGGGATACACCCACCGTGGCCGGGTGCTGGGCGCCGCCATCGGGCCCAGCGGCTCGAGCCAGTGGTTGGGGCTGGACTGGTTCGACGAGGGCTGGTGGGTGGGAACCTTCGTGGGGCGGATCCGCTGGCAGAACGAGGCGCAGCAGTCCTTCTTGCCCGAAGAGCGCCGGGCCGACGTCTCCCTCTTCTCGGGAGTCCGCGGCGCCGTGGACGTTGGTCCCGTCCGGTTGGACGCCGACTTCACCTCCACCGCTCGGCTGAACTACCTCTTCCAGACGTTCTTCGTGTCCCCGGAGCAGGAGGTGGGCGTGGACATCGCCAACCACACCCTGTCCCTCACCCTCTCGGTACCCGGGAGGCGACCGTGAACCGGGGGCTCGATCTCAAGGAGCTCGGCCACGCCCTGGTGCAGCGTCGCCTCCGGTTCGTGCTCTTGCTGTTGGGTACGGTGGGCCTGGTCATGGCGGCCACCTTCCTCCTGACCCCGGTCTACGAGAGCGAAAGCTCGCTCCGGGTCCGATCCGACGCCGGCGGCGGCCTCTCCCAGGCCATGCTTTCGGGGATCGAAGACATGATCCCCACCGGGATCCAGCTCCCGGGGCTGGGAGATACGGATGTGTCCACCGAGATCGGGATCCTGGGGAGCCGAAGGATCGTGGCGGGGGTGGCCGACTCCCTCTCGCTGCACGTGGAACTCCAGCGCCCCCGGCGGGCCTTCCGAACCGACCTTCTCGAGGTGATCCACGCCGGTCCCGAGGCTCCCAGGGGGGTATTCACGCTCCGTCACCGGGGCGACGGGGTGTACGACGTATCCAGTCGCGGCACCCGCACGGAGGTGGCACTCCCTGAGGCGGTACGGATCGGGGAGGTGTTCGAGGTGGGCCCCATGGCATTCCGGATCCCCGCGACTCTGGCCCCCGAGCCGCCCCGGCTGATCCGCTTCCAGGTGGTCCCCTTCACCCGGATGATGCGCGGCCTGAGGCGGGACCTCCGCATCGGGCGCGACGACGCCGGGTCGCGCCTGGTGACGATCCGCTACCGACACCCCGATCCCCGGCTGGCCCGGGCGCTGGTGAATGGGATCCTGGATGACTTCATGGTCTATTCGGAGTCGGTGAATCGGAGCGACTCCCGGCGCGAGGTGGAGATCGTCACCGAACAGCTTTCGGGATACACCGACGAGCTCCGGCGAGTCGAGGCCGAACTCCAGAGCTATCAGGAGCGAGAGCGGCTGGTGCTGCCCGAGGAACAGGCCGCCAGTCAGATCCAGCGAATCGCCGAACTTCAGGTTCTGAACGACGCCCTCTCGGTGGAGCGCGCCGCCCTCGCCGACTTCCTGGGGCAGATCGACGCCCGCCCCATTCCGTTGGACGGGGCGGCGAGCCCGTACCGCCAGCTCGCCACCTTCCCCTCTTTCCTTCGAAACGCCGCCGTCCAGGAGTTCCTGGAGGCTCTCATCGAGTTGGAGAATGCCCGCGCCGAACTCCTGGTCCGGCGCACCGAAGAGAACCGGGACGTACGCATGGTGCAGGACCGGATCCGGGAGATCGAGGGGCAGCTCCGGGATCTCACGGTGGACTACCTGGAGGGGCTTGAGACCCAACTCACCTCCAGCGCCGCCGCGCTGGCCCGGTTCGGGGACGAACTCGAGCGGATTCCCCAACTGGAGATCGAATATACCCGGCGTATGCGCGACCGGCGGCTCCTGAGCGAAGTGGTGGTCATGCTGGAAGCGCGCCTGGTGCAGGCCCGGGTCCAGGAAGCCCTCGACGACGCCCGGGTCCGACCGGTGGACCGGGGAATCATCGAGGATCGCGCCGCCTTCCCCCGTCCTCCCATCAGCCTCGTCCTGAGCCTCTTCCTGGGAACGCTGGTGGGGTTGTTCGGGGTGGTGGCGACGGAGACGGCGAACCCGGTGGTCCGGTCCCGCCGGGGGGCGGAGTCGGCGGCGGGCTGCCCCGTTCTGGCCGCCGTGCCCACTGCGCCCCGGGGAGCGCCGCTCTTTGTGCGGTCCCACCCGGCCGCGGCCGCGGCCGACGCGATCCAGGCGTTGGTGTTGGAACTCCGCCGGGGTGGGACGCCCGGAGTCGTTCTCATCGCGGGGCCGGGGCGGGGCGAGGGTCGCAGCACGGTGGCGGCGAATCTGGCGCTGGCCTGGGCGCGTCAGGGCGGGCGGGTGGCGCTGGTGGACGGGGACCTGCGCAGAGGTCGCCTCCACCGCACCCTGGGGGTGGCGGCCGAGCCCGGCTGGCTCGATACCGGGACTCTCGAATCGGCGGGCCGGAGCATTGATACTGGGGCCGGAGGCGGTAGCCTTCACCTCTTTCCCCGAGGAGCGGACCCATCCGACGGGCGCCATCCGCTGGACCGACTGAGCGCCCCGGCAACGGAAACAATCCTGGACCAGCTTCGACGCGAATACGACGTGGTCCTGGTGGACTCCCCGCCCCTCGGGGAGGTGGCGGACGCGCGGCTCCTGGCCTCGCCGGCGGACAGCGTCATCCTGGTGGCTCGACGCCACCGTACACCGCAGGCGACACTGGAAGAGGCGGCCGGGACGCTCCGGCGAGGGGGAGCCACGGTGCGGGGTGTCGTCCTGACCCGGAGTTCCAGGTGACGCCCTCTCGACCGCCTGGGGCCTAGCGACGCCGGAAGGTGAAGCGGGCGATCCGCTCTTCCTGGTGTCCCACCAGCAGGCCGTCCACGAAGCCGGTCGCCGGCGTCACCAGGGCGTACCCGGCCCGCCCGGCGGTTCGGACCCCGTAGTCGCCGCAGAAGAGCCCCGGAAAAGCCGCAACTCCGGCGCCGTCGGTTCGGGCCGTATCCACCTCCCCGTCCGAGGTGTAGAGCGTCACCGGCACGTCCGCCAGGGACGCCCCGTCATCCCGGACCGTTTCGACCCGAATGGAGCCGATGCACCGCTCCAGAACGAGGATGGTGCGCTCCAGCCAGTCCCCCTCCACCACGAGTCCATCCACCTCGGCAATGGCCCCCTCCACCTGGTAGCCCGGGCCGGGGAGCGCCCGGACCCCGTATTCGCCGAAGGGGAGGTCGGAGAATCGTCGCTCGCCGGTGGCGTCCGATTCGAACGCCGCCACCACGCCGTCGGGGGCGAAGAGCTCGAGGCGCACGCCTTCCACAGCCGCACCCTGCGGATCTTCCACCCGCACCTCCAGATCGCCCGGCGCCTCCCGCAGGACGGTGAAGGTGACCGAGTCGGATCCCCCGTAGCCGATGCGGAAGGTCCGGGTGTCTCCCCCCACCGGGTCCTTCGGCCGGAACCCCTCGGGCATGGAGGCCGATACCCCCATGACTCCGAAGGGCACGAAGTCAAAGCGGGCCTGCCCCTCCCCATCCGTCTCGGCGAACCCCAGATGACGGGTACCGGTGAAGAGGATGAGGCCGACACCTTCCACCCCCGCTCCCCAGCGTCGCTCGGCCGTGACGGTCACCTCCCCGTACGGGTACGACTCACTGATGAGAAGCTCGCCGCATCCGACGAGGGCGAGGAGAAGGAAGGCGAACCCGCCGACGCGGGCGAGGCGGGGACGACGGCGACCCCGGACCAGGCGAGGAGGAGAATCAGCCACAGATTCGGTTCGGTATGGGCCTGCTGGAAGAGATTGAAGACCACCAGGGCCCCAATGAGGGGGCGGTACGGGCCTTCCCTCAGGAGAAGATGGACGAATATGGCCACCGAGACCAGAAGGGCCGGTGTGCCCGCCTCGGCGAAGAAGGTGATGAAGAGGGAGTGGAAGTTCCCGTATTCATTGCCCGGGAAAATGTCCTGCACCAGGACGTATCCGGCGCCGTACCCCACCCCCACCAGCGCCTGCTTCACACTTTCCGTGGCCACCTGGATACCCCGAGCGAAGAGGATGGCGTGCTCCGAAGCCGACCCCTCGTCCGGGGTCAGCCGGGTCCCCAGGATCTCCGCAACCCCCACCAGGCCGTCCCAGAACCCGGGGCTCAGGAGTATCGCGGCGGTGGCGGCAGCCACCATGGCGCCCAGCGCCCCCACCGAACCCGGTGTGATCCGCACCTGCCTCCCCGCCCCCCAGCGGAGGGCTCCGTACACCAGAGCGGCCAGGACGGCGGAACGCGACAAGGTCAGGACCACCATGACCACTCCCACCGCCACCCACCGGGAGCGCGGGTGCTCCGGCGGCGACAGGATCTGGATGAGAGCCAGATAGCCCAGCGTGAGCAGTCCGCCCAGATTCGGATCATGGGAGAGTCCGGTCAATCGGGGAATCACACCGAAGTAGTTGCCCGGCTCCAGCGAGATCACCAGGGAGAGCGGTCGAGGCCAGAGTTCATCCTGGAACCACAGGGCGAGTTGGGCCGCGTTCACCGCCACGGTGAGCCCGAGCGCCAGCACCGCTCCCCGGACCAGGATCCGTGCCGGATCCGGACGAAGGGCGATGGCGTACCCGATGGCCACCACGAACCCCACCTGCACCACCAGAAGGCTGACGCGCCGGGCCGAGGCCGCCGGTTCGATGCTGAAGAAGGCGGACACAACCAGGAGAGCCAGGAGAACGGAGACGGCGACCGTGAAGCTCCCGGCTCCGGCGGGCAGGCGGATTTCCCACCCCTGCTGCGCCACCCGCAAGAGTTCGGAGGCCAGCACGAGGGGAGAGAGGAGGAGAAACGGGGTGAGCAGGAAGGGACCCGCCCCGGCCAGGAGGTCCACCCGGGTAGCCCCCAGAAGGGCCACCCATACGACCAGCAGTGCGTCTCTCACCTCGGGCATCCGTTGGGGGGCAGGGACCACGCGCCACCTTGTACCAGCCCCGGCGGGCCCATAGGTTGCCGGCCATGATCAGGATGCGACGCACGACGATGAACCTGGCCCCCCGGGCCTTCGCCTTCGCGCTTCTGGCCTTCCTCATGGTCACGGGGGCAGGCCATCTGGGGGCCCAGGCCGCCGCGGCGGCGACGGCCGGGGAGGCCCTTGGCGTGGACGGACCGGCCCCGACCCTCTTCCCCGGAGATGTGGTGGAGATCGCCATCTGGCGGGAGCCGGAGCTCAGCGGCCGGTTCCCTGTGGATGAGGAGGGCACCCTGGTCCTTCCCCTCCTCGGGCCGGTGGAGGTGCTGGGAGTCCCGGTGCCCGACCTCCGGCGCCGCCTCCTGACGGCCTACGGGAGGGAGCTCAGGAACCCCTCCATCTCCATCACCCCCCTGCGTCGAATCCATGTGCTCGGGGAGGTCATGCAGCCGGGGCTCTTTCCGGTTGACCTTACCGTGAGCCTGGCCGGCGCCGTGGCGCTGGCCGGGGGGACCACGCCCGTCGGCGACCTGGAGAAGATCCGGATCCTCCGTGATGGCGTGGTCATCCTGGAAGGCGCCGTCCCCACGGAGGATCTGGCCTCCATCGACGTCCGATCCGGCGACCAGATCATCGTGGATCGAAGGGGGTGGTTCGAGCGTCACAGCGCCTTCCTGGTGAGCACCGCCATCGGGGCGGCCGGGATCATGGTGTCCATCCTCCGGTAACCCCAGGCGATGAGGGTCACGGTAGGCCCCCCGGGTGCGCCCCGCCCCCGCCCACCGCCCGCTCCGCCAACATCCGCATCCCCGTCCGGAACCGCTCGGCGTCGAAGCGACGGGCGTGCGCCTGGATCCGCGCCGGATCCCAGCTCCGGGACCGGACATCCACGAGCGCCTGGGCAAAGGCCTCCTCGGTGGCCTCCGCCACCAGGATCCCGGTCTCGCCGTCCCGCACCGTCTCGGTGGCCCCCCCCTTTCCGTAGGCCACCACCGGCCGTCCGGCAGCCTGCGCTTCCACCGGAAGGATCCCGAAATCCTCTTCGGCCCCGAACAGGTAGGCCTGGCAGGCGGCCATCAGGTGGGGGAGCTCGTCGTCGGAAACCCGGCCCAGGAACGCCACCGTGGGTCCGGCGGCGGCCTGCACCCTCGCCCACTCAGGACCTTCCCCGAAGACCTTTAGTGGCATCCGGGCCCGGGTGGCGGCGCGCACCAGGAGCTCCGTTCGCTTGTACGCCACGAGTCGCCCCCCTGCCAGGAACCACGGCTCGGGCCCCCGCCCTTTTGCCCTTCGAAGCCGGGCCGCGGCTTCGAACCGGCGGGTGTGGACCGGCGGGTGCAGCACCTCGGCACTCCGACGATAGTGCCGTTCGATGCGGTCAGCCACGGTCCGGGAGTTGGCGATGAAGCGATCCACGCCACCGGCGGCCCGGAGATCCGCGCGTCGAAGCAGGGTTCGTAGCGGACGCCCCATCCACCCCCGCCAGCCCGGGCTGTAGGTATCCCAGAGATCCCACAGGTAACGGGGCGGGGTGTGGCAGTAGCAGAGGTGGGCCGCCGAGCCCGATGGACGCACGGCCTTGGCGAAGGCGTGGCTCGACGAGATGACCAGATCGTATCCCTCCAGCTCCAGGGCCCGAAACGCTCCCGGCATGAACGGGAGCAGGCGACGGTGATTGCCGCCCACCAGCGGGAGAAGCCGCTGCAGCGAACTGGTGCGCACCCGAGACCCGGGGAAGGCGCTCCGGCCGGTGGCGTCGGGGATCCACGCCCCCAGATAGATAGGCGCCGAGGGAAAGAGGTCCGCCAGCTCCCTGAGCACGCTCTCCGACCCTCCCCACTGGGCCACCCACTCATGGACCAGGGCGACCTTCACGACGCCCGGTCTTCCTGGCCCCGGAGGAGGACGGGGAGATGCCGCACGAGGATGATGGCATCACTCCACACCGACCAGCGCCGGGTGTAGGAGATCTCCACACGGATCCGTTCCGGTTCATCAACCCTGCTCCGTCCCTGCGCCGTCCAGGCACCGAAGACCCCGGGCGGCACGGTGAGCACCTCCCAGGCCTCGGGATCGGCCTCCAGCCACGCCTCGTATTGGTCCGGCTCGATGGGCCGGGGGCCAACCAGGGATATATCCCCCCGCACGACGTTCCAGAGCTGTGGGAGCTCATCCAGGTGCCAGCGCCGCAGAAAACCTCCCAGGCCGGTGACCCGGGGATCAGAGCCGGTAGGGAGCTTGAACCCGTTCTCCCGGTGCCGTCGCCGAAGGTCGGCATCGGTGCTCAGGCGTACCTGGGCATCGGGCACCATTGTGCGGAGCTTCAGGCACTGGAAGGGGACGCCGTCCCGCCCCATCCGGGTCTGACGGAAGAGGACGGGCCCCGGTGAGGTGAGCCGGATCAGAACACCCAGGATCGCGAGCAGGGGCAAAACCACCAGGAGCGCCACACCGGCGAGAGTAAGGTCGGCAGCCCGCTTCAACCGACGGCTACCGCCTCCCGAATGGCGGCGAGGGTTCGCTGGGCCGATCTGTCCCACGAGAAGGCCGCGGCCCGAGCCCGACCCTTCCGGATCCACTCCTCCCGCCACTCGGGCTCCGCGAGGAGCCTCCGGACGGCGTGGGCCCACGCCGACGGGTCGTCCGGATCCAGAAGCAGACCCGCCGAGCCCACCACCTCCGGCAGACTGGACCTCGCTGCCACCAATGCCGGTGTCCCCGCCGCCATCGCCTCCAGGGGAGGGAGGCCGAATCCTTCGCGCCGCGCCGGATGAAGAAGACATAGACTGTCCCGGTATGCCTGGTTGAGTTCTCTGTCGTTCACGATCTGCCGCCGGGTCACCCGGGCGGCGAGGGTCGGATCCCTGAACCACTGTGCCACCTTCTCGTCCCGCACCTCCGGGGGACCCACCTGCACCAGCCGCAGACCCGGAGCGTGTTCCCGCAGCCGGTGGAGCACCTCAAGCGCCGTGGCGTAGCCCTTGTGGGGCTTGAAGGGCCCCACCACAAGGAGGTAGGGCTGGAGGTCCGTCCACTCCGGAAACTCCGGACTCCGGCGAGGGACAGCGGGCGAACCCTCCCCCCTTGGACCGCCCTGGCCGGGGTGGAACACTCCGTGATCCACCCCATTCTCGATCACTGTGACCCACGGCGCGACGTCGGGGAACCAACGCACAAGATCCTCCCGGCTAGCCCCGGATACGGTGAGAACACGCCCGGTGCCATTCACCGCTCTTCGTAGCATCGTCCGACCGATGGCCCGCTTCCAACCGGGGAAGCCCTCCGGCTCCAGGAACTGGGTGAGATCGTGGACGGTGGTCACCCGGGGCGGCCCTCGGGGCACGGTGGGCGCGTCCCAGTGGGGGAAGAAGAGCGCCTGCGCCCCCCGGGTCCACGTGGCGCCGTGACGGAGCCAGCGCAGGTGCGCCTGCGGGGAGTAGATGGGATCGGTCCACGGAATCACTTCCACCCCCACACTCCTCGGGGGCGAGCCCTCGCCTCCGCACCGTCTGCCCAGTGACTCGAGCCAGGCCCCCATCTCCCCGGGATGACCCAGGAGGCGAAGCTCCAACTCACCGGCGGCGGTGTACCCCTGGGTGATCCAGCGCCCCACGATCTCCCGCAGGTACCGGCCGATCCCCCCACTCCGGAGCATGCGGGCGTCCACCACGACTCTCATGGGACGCCCCGCGAGGGAGCTCGGAGCGGCTCCCCTCACCGTTCACCCATCCCCCGGACGATGGCCCCCGCCCGTCGTACATCTCCCAGTGCCAGGTATCGGATCAGATGGACCAAACGAGTGGGATAGAACCATGCGGCGAAGGCCAGGCGCTCCATGGCCGTGAAATGGGTCCGGGCCAGCCGACGGCGATTCCGGTCCCGGAACCGGATCTGATAGGGTTCCGGGTCTCGCCCCTCCGCCTCCACGCGATGCTCCACCCGGGCCTCGGGGGCATGAAGGATCTCCCATCCGCTCCGAACGAGTCGCACTGAGAGTTCGGCGTCCTCCACATAGAGGAAGTAACTCTCCTCGAATGCCCCCACCGCCCTGAGCGCCGCTCCGTCCAGGAGAACGGCGCACCCGGTGAAGAAGGTCACAGGTCGCGCCGGGGTGGAAGCCGCTGGAGGGAGTGCCCCATCCGTCGAGATCGTCCCGTTCCAGTGGATGCCCAGCGCTCGTTTCACATCGAAGGCGCCGCCGCCGTACCAGAGTCGGTGGGGCGCGTCCATCCGAACGATGGTGGGGGCCACCGCCCCGACCCGGGGCCGGGAACGAGCCGCATCCACCAGGATCCCCATGGCGTCCGGGTGCACCCAGGTGTCGTTGTTCACCACGAACACGTAGTCGGCCCCCGTCTGCAATGCGTGCGCGATCCCTCGATTATTCCCACCGGTGTACCCCAGGTTGGCCCCGGTCTGGAGGAAAGGTACCTCGGGGTGCCGACGCTGCAGCACCTCGCCGGACCGGTCCGGCGACCCGTTGTCCACCACCAGGAGGGACAGATCCGGGTAGCGGGATCCCGCCAGGGATTCGATGCACGTGGTGGTGGCGTCGGCGTCGCACCAGTTCAGCACCACAGCCGTAACCCGGGGGACTCCCTGCGGCGGAGGGGGACCACTCACCGGCTGCCCTCGTGGAAAGGGCGGTCACTCCCGCTTCGCCATGGCCGGTTCATGGGCATGGATCCTCACAAGGACTGAATTCAAATGAAGGACGAACGATCTTTTTCCGCCAACACATGCACGCCAGCGAAAGAGAATGAATGAGGTGGCGTCGTACCGCAAGTGTCCATAGATCCACGCCATGGGCCAGGGATCCACGTCGATCCGTTCCCATTACCTTCGTGGGAGTGGAGGGAGGCCACGATCCCGATCCGAGAGGATGGGACCTGTCGGAGGGAGGGGCCAGGGAATGGCCAGATCGGCGTCGTCCCACCGGATGCCTCGTTCGTGCTCGGGCGAGTAGGGAGCATCCACCAGATACTGGACCACCGTATCCGGCTCCAGGGTGAGGTAGCCGTGACCGAATCCGGTGGGGATCAGGAGCCGCCGGCCGTCGCCCGCCTGGATCCGAACTGCTACGTGTTGGCCGAAGGTCGCCGAGGCGCGCCGCAGATCCACCGCCACGTCGAAGACGGCACCGTGCACAACCCGCACCAGCTTGGTCTGGGCGCAGGGCCGGATCTGATGGTGAATCCCCCTCAGGGTCCCGGCGTGCACGGAGTGCGCTTCGTTCAACTGGACCCACTGGTGGTTGATTCCCACCCGGTGGAAATCCCGCTCATTCCATACCTCCTCGAAGGCTCCCCGCCCATCCACGTGCCGGCGCCCCTGAAGAATCCACACACCCGGGAGACCCGAGGAGCGAAGCTGGATGGCCTCGTCGCCGGACCCCGTCACCTGGACGCCCCCGGTCCGGTGCCGGCGCGCCCCTGGCCCGCCACGAGCCTTCCGGCGCGATACAGCGACGCCACGGTGCCGGCGTCGGTCCACCATCCACTGAGAAGACCGTAGCTCATGGCTCCGCGCCGGATGTAGTGGTTGTTCACGTCGGTGATCTCCAGTTCGCCCCGCTCCGACGGTTCCAGACCGCGAATGATCTCGAATACATCGGCGTCGTAGAAGTAGCACCCGGTCACCGCGTAGCTTGTGGCGGGGTTCTGGGGCTTCTCCTCGATCCCCACCACACGCCCCTCCGACAGCTCCGCCACGCCGAAGCGCTCCGGATCCGCCACCTCTTTGAGGAGGATTCGCGCCCCCCTTTCCTGACCACGGAACGCCTCCACCTCAGGGGCCAGAGAGTGCTCGAAGAGGTTATCGCCCAGGAGCACACAGACCGGTTCACCGTCGGCGAAGTACTCAGCCAGACTCAGAGCGTCGGCAATACCGCCCTCCCCCTCCTGGTAGGTGTAATCGATATGGCGCAATCCGAACTCCCGCCCATTGCCCAGGAGCTTCAGGAAGTCCCCGGCATGGTTTCCGCCGGTGACGATGAGGATCCGATCGATCCCCGCCTCCACCATCCGCTGGATGGGATAGTAGATCATGGGTCGATCATAGACAGGCAGAAGGTGCTTGTTGGTCACTCGGGTCATGGGATCCAGACGCGTACCCAGACCACCGGCGAGGATGACTCCTCTCATGGCGCACTCACAGATGGGAGGGGAGGGGATGTCACGACTCACCCCCCTGTGGGACGGGCGGGGAAGCAAGGCCGGAGCCGGCGCCCAGGTACCGGGCCAGAGCGCTCCGCCAGTGAGGGGGACGCCTGCCCAACGCCTCCTCAAGACAGGTGAGGTCCAATACGGAGTAACCGGGACGACGGGCCGGTCGGGGAAACTCACTGCCGGTGACGGGCTCCATGGACACCTGGATCCCAGCGAGACGCAGGGCCGCTCGGGCCAGTTCGTACCACGACGCGTCCCCGTCGTTGGAGGCGTGGACCGTCCCTCGGACGTCCCGCTCCAGAAGGGCCACCAGGATCTCGGCCAGGGAGCGGGTCCAGGTGGGACGCCCCCGCTGGTCGTCCACCACGCGAAGGGGGTCGCCACGTTGCCGGAAACGACGCCCCAAGACCAGCATGGAGTCCACGAAGTTGGGGCCGCCGGCACCGAAGAGCCACGAGGTGCGGACGATGAGGTGGTGGGGGCTTCGCTCCCGGACGGCGATTTCGCCGCGGAGCTTGCTTCGCCCGTAGCAGTTCACGGGATCGGGAGGGGAGTCGATACGATACGGCACGGCAGCCTCGCCGCCGAAGACATAGTCGGTGCTGAGTTGAACCATGACCGCCCCCACCTCCGCCGCAGCCTCGGCCAGATGGCCGGCTCCCTCCGCATTGACGGCGCAGGCCCGGGCAAACTCCGCCTCGGCCCGGTCCACATCCGTGAACGCCGCCAGGTTCACGACTCCGTCGGGTTTCGTCCGGCGAACTGCGGTCATCACCGCCTCCCGGTCCGTGATGTCGAGCCCGGATCGAGGGACGGCGTCGACCCGCCAACCCGCCTGTCGGGCGAGAGGCGCGAACTCCCGGGCCAGGAGGCCGGACGCGCCGGTAATCAGGAGGTGCATGGCCGGCTTCGCAGAAGAAGTGACGGATGAGGGGACAGGCCGGGGTCAGGAGTCGGGATCGGCGCGACCCTTGGCCCCGAGGGGGACGCTGGAGCACCGGGGGCTTCAGGCACGCTGCTCCTGGATGCGGCGAACGATGGCCGGGAGCCAGCCCCGTGGAACCAGCCGGGTAGAGGCGGCGACCAGGCGGTTCACTGGGCCGTGCACGGCGATTCCCCGGCCCCGGAGTGCCGCCTCCACACCAAAGCGCCCCACCTGATCCGAGTCGGGGATGGCAAACCGGTTGAAGAGCGCCGACTGCTCCATTCCGGCCCGTTCCTGGAAACCGGAGCGGGTGGGACCCGGGCACAGGGCCGTCACCGTGACGCCGGTGCCGCGAAGCTCTTCGCGCAGCGCCTCCGAGAACGAGACCACATAGGCCTTGCTGGCGTAGTAGACGGCGAGAAGGGGGCCCGGCTGGAAGGCTGCGGTAGAAGCCACATTCAGGATCCGCCCCGCACCGCGGTCCACCATGGGCTCGACGAACCGTCGGGTGAGCGATGTGAGGACGGTGATATTCACCTGGATGGTGGCTTCGACGCCCCTTGGATCCGAACCGACGAAGGGCCCGAAGTACCCGATCCCCGCGTTGTTCACCAGAAGCCCCACCGATCGACCGGCCCCTTCGGTGCGGGTGTAGAGCGCCTCTGTCGCCCCGGCCTGCGCCAGATCCAGCGCCACCACCTCAACGGCGATGCCGTGCCGGTCACGGAGTTGCCGGGCGTGACGGGCGAGGAGGTCCCCGCTCCGGGCCGTCAGGGTCAGGTTCCACCCCCGTCTCGCCAGCTCCCGGGCCACGCCCAGTCCGATCCCACCCGAGGCCCCGGTCACCAGGGCGTGCCGCTTCTCCGGCGGGGGCATCAGTCGCTCCCTCCCACAGGGGAAGACCCGTAGACCGCATAGACCGCAAAGAGAGTCCCGGCCCCCGAGAGCCCGGAAACGGACCGGTTCCGGTCCGGCAGGCCACGCACCTGCTCCTGAATCCAGCCGTCGATAGGATGCCGTCGGGGATGCTGGAGAAGGGTATCCACCTCTCGTCGGAATCGCTCCACGTCGCCCCGGGCTCGGTGGTACAGGGCCAGATCGAGGCGAAAGTAGATCAGGTCCGGGTCCAACTCCACCGCTCGTGTCAGATGACGCCGTGCGTCCTCCCAACTGGTACGCGACACGAAATCCCCTCCCATGAACGCCCGGGCCAGGATGCGCATGGGCAGGGAGAGCCGTCGCACCTCAAGATGGGATCTACCCAGGACATTATGGGCACCGGCGTGGTCCGGATCCCGCTCCAGGATGTAGCTGGCCAGGCGGAAGGCTGCGTCCCCCGCCCGCCCGCGCTCGGGGTCCGAGGGGCTGTCCAGTGCGTAGCGCCCCACGAGAGCCGCCAGCCAGAAGAGTCCCTCCATCCCATCCACGTCCCTGCCCGTATCCAACCCTGTGCGCTGACCGTCCTGCTCCCGGAGCCGAGCCTCGGAGGCCATGGTCTCGAGGGACCACAGGATCCCCCACCCGTACCATCGGGCCTGGGCTTCCCACTCCTCCGCCATGATCCCCAGGCCCAGCGCCAGACGCGCCGCACGCCAGCGACGCTCGAACCGGTGGTGGGGATCGTGCCCCTCGTCCTTCCAGCCCCGCATCCCGGCGGCCAGCGCCTCCGCCCCCATCCCGCTACGAAGCGCCCCCAACTCGTCCCACGAAGGCAACGCCGGCGGCGCGAGTACCCCATCGTCCGGAACAAGGAGTGCCAGGACGGCTTCGGCCCCCTCCGCACCTTGCAGCTCCAGATAGAGGCGGTCCGCCCGGGCCACGTCCGGATCGAGGGTGCCGGGCGCGGCCACCCGGAGGCCCATCTGGGCGACCAACTGCGACGATGGCCCGGCCACCCAAGGAAGAAGGCAGAGGCTCATGACTCCGGCCACTCCCAGGAGCGCCGTGGCACAGGGATTCCGGGACAGGGCCGGCATCACCGTCGCTCCTTCGGGCCGACCCCGGCCACAACCTCGGCGACCCGTTCCACCGTCCGGTCCAGCTGCTCATGGGAATGGGCCGAGCTGATGAAGAAACGCAGCCGAGCCGAGCGCTCCGGCACGGCGGGATGGATGATGGGTTGTACGCTGACGCCCGCCTGGAAGAGGGCGTTGGAGGCCATGATCGCCTCCAGGGAGTTGCCGATGATCACGGGGACCACGGCGTACCCTTCACTCAATCCTGGATCCAGACCTGCCTCCCGGATCCGGCGCAGGAAGTGAAGACCGTTGCCGCGAAGCGTGCTCACCCGCTCCGGCTCCGCCTCCATGATCCGGATGGCCTCGAGGGAAGCAGCCGCCAGGGGGGGCGAGATCCCCACGCTGTAGACGAAACCGGGGCAGGTGGCCTTCAGGTACTCCACCAGCGCCCGGGTCCCGGCGATATATCCCCCCTGCCCCGCGAAACTCTTGGAAAGCGTCCCCATCCACAGGTCCACATGGCGCCCCTCCAGTCCGAAGTGCTCCCGTACCCCTCGCCCCCGCTCCCCCACCACGCCGATGGAGTGGGCCTCATCCACCATGAGAAGGAAGCGGTGCTTCTCCCGCAGTCGCACCAGTGCCGGCAGGGGAGGCACGTCCCCATCCATGCTGTAGAGCCCCTCCACCGCAACCAGGACCTTCTCGTAGCGCCCCCGATTCTTGTCCAGCCATCGGTCCAACTCGCCTACATCGTTGTGAGACAGCACCTTACGGTCGGCGCCGGACAACCGGACTCCCATGAGGACACTGTTGTGGATGAGCTCGTCGTGGACCACCAGGTCCCGGGGCCCCAGGAGGTGGCCGATGACCGCCACATTGGTGGCGTGGCCGCTCACGAAGACCACGGCGGCTTCCGTGTTCAGGAGGGAGGCGATGCGGGCTTCGAGCCGGCCCTGGATCGGGCGCTCACCCGACACCACCCGGCTCGCCGAGGCGGAGGTCCCCCAGCGCTCCGCCGCATCCAGCGCCGCCCGGGTGACTCGAGGATCCCCGTTCAGGTCCAGGTAGTTGTAGGTGCCGAAGTTGATCAGGGTGCGACCCTCAACCATGGTGGTGTCCCGCGCCACCCCCTCATGGGTCTGGAAGAAGGGACTGGGGATTCCGGCCCGCTCGGCGATGAAGCGCTGCGCCATGAGCTGCTCGTAGGCCGGGAAGCGGTCGAACCGGTAGAATTGCTCCGGGATCGCCGCCGGAGCGCCGGCGTCCGACCCCGGACCGAGAACGGAGCTCCCGGGAACGCCGCCCGGGCCGGGCCGGCCCAGGATCGCCTGGAGCATCTCCCGCTTCTCATCCTTGCTGAGTCCGTCCAGTCGCCCCTCGCTCACGTGCCACCCCCCGGTTCCCGGAGCCGTGCCTCCACCTCATCCACCACCTGATGCAGCTCTTCCGGCGAGAAGGTGATCCCGTGGCGGCCCAGCGCCGAGTCGGCTTCGTCGACCCGGACCCCGGCCACCACCCGTTCCAGGTCCGGGTCCGCTTCCCCCGCCCCCGCCCGGATCCGCTCCACGACCCGCTCCGTCACCTGCCGCAAGGTCACCCCCCCGGCCATGGAGAGGAGGGGTAACTCCACCCCCACCTGCCGTTCCACCGCAACGCTCAGCTCCACCGCCATGAGGGAATCCATCCCCAGTTCATCCAGCGGGCGGTCCGGGTCCACCACCGCTTCCGGCAATCGGAGGACTGCCGCCACCTGCTCCACCATGACCTCCAGAAGGAGCGCCCGGAGCTCACCCGGGTCCAGGGAGCGGGCCAAATCCTGGAAGTCCGTGCCGACGTGCTCTTCCGTCTCCCGCGCAGCGGCGCCGTCGAGCCAGAGGTAGGCTGCGTCTCCCGCCACCGGGAGCGCACTACGCAGACGTTTCCAGGCCATGGGAAGGATGAACCGTACACCTGTGACCCCCCGGGCCAGGAGTTCACCCAGGGCGCGGAGTGCCTCCTTCGCTCCCAGAGGTTCCCGCCCAAGCCGGCGGGCCAGGAGATCCCGGACCTCCGGACTCCGGGCCAGCACTCCTGTGTCTCCGATGGGTCCCCATGCCACCGCCAGGGTCGGGTGACCAAGGCGGGAGCGGGCCTCCGCCAATGCCTCCAACGCCCGGTTCGACGCCACGTAATTGGCCTGTCCGGGATTGCCGAAGAGCGTGGTGGCGGAGGAGTAGTAGACCATCCAGTCCAACGCCATGGGCCGGGTGACGCGATCCAGGTTTCGGGCAGCCGTCACCTTCGGGTGCCAGACCCGAGCCATGGCCTCGGCGTCCATGGCAGTGGCGGCTCGGTCGTCCAGAACCATGGCGGCGTGGATCACTCCCCGCAGCGGCGGGATGCCCCGTCCTGCCAACTCTCCGGGAAGTGCTTCCACCGCCCCGACATCTGTGGCGTCCAGCGCCAGGAGTTCGACCCGCACCCCCCGGGCCCGGAGGGCGTCGAGAGCTGCAGCATCCTCGGGCCCCACCTGACCGCGGCGGCTTGCCAGGACCAGGAATCGGGCGCCGGAGTCAGCGAGCCAGCCCGCCGTGGCGAGTCCGAAGCCGCGTGTTCCTCCCACGACCAGATAGCCGGCGTCGGGTCGACACCGGAAGGGGCTGGACCGTGGGACCACGTGGCGCGGCGGCGGATCCATTGTCACCACCACCTTCCCCACATGGCGTGCGTTCTGCATGGTCCTGAAGGCCTCCTCCACCCGGTCCGCTTCGTAGATCCGCTGCGGGAGCGGAACCAGCGTCCCATCGAGGAAGAACCCCACGAGTTCCCGGAAGACGGCCCGTGCCTCCTGCGGCCGCTGGGCCAGGAGTTGGTCGGCGTCGATGCCGTGGTAGGTGATGTTGTTTCGGAGGGCGCGCATGGCGAGGCGGGAGTTCAGGGCAAAGTCGCGCTTGCCCAGTTCGAGGAACCGGCCGAAGGGGCGAAGGAGTTCCAGGGTCGCCTGCATGGCCTCGCCCGCCAGTGAGTTGAGCGCCACATCCACCCCCTCCCCGCCGGTAATGCGCCGCACCTGGTCCACGAAGCTCAGATCCCGGGAGTGCAGCACGTGGGGAACACCCATTTCCCGAAGAACAGTCCGCTTTTCATCGCTCCCTGCGGTGGCGAAGATCTCGGCCCCCACATGGCGGGCCCACTGGATAGCCGCCAGCCCCACCCCTCCCGCCCCCCCGTGGATGAGGACCCGCTCGCCCTCCCGGAGTCGAGCCAGGGTATTCAGGGCGTAGTAGGCGGTGAAGAATGGGATGGGAAGGGTCGCCGCCTGGTGGAAGGAGACATGGGCCGGGATGGGGGCCACGGTGGCGGCGTCGGTGACCACCTCCCGGGCGAAGGCCGACGCGGCGAAGGCCATGACCCGATCTCCCGGAGCGGGGTCGGTGACCCCCGGACCCACCTCCACCACCTCTCCTGCGCACTCCATCCCCATGGTGGCCCCGGCGAAGCCGTCTTCCACCAACTCATCGGGGATGAGCCCGAGCGCCCACATGACGTCGCGGAAGTTGAGTCCGGTGGTGTGGACCCGAATCCGGACCTGGCCTTCCCGGAGTCGGCGCGCCGGCACCTCCTCCCACCGAAGCCGGTCCAGCAAACCGGGAGATGGGATGGTGAGCTGCACATTGGCGTCCTTCGCCGGAGGCAGATCCGGAGTCCGGTGGATGCGGACTGCCGCCACGCTTGCCTCCGGGGGAGGTACGACGCGGAGTTCCAGTTCGTATGGATGGTCGAACCACGCCTCCAGCGCGTGGGAGAGGGCAGCGCAGAGATCGGCCTCGGGGGAAGCATACGGCGAAGTGGCGAGTTCGACGCTTCGGAACCGCGGCCCATCCAACTCGTTGGTGAGTACCCGCAACAGAGCCGGGACCGCCGCCGCCTCCGGCATGGCGTCCATGGAGGGCAGGAGAACGAGGAGTTCAACCGGGTGAAGGGACCGCATGTCATGAAGACGCTGTCCCAGAGTCAGCACCGCCTGGGTGAGTTCGAGCCCTGAGCAGGAGCCCGTGACCCCGTGCGACAGGACCCACACCTGGGCCTCTCCCGAGAGGTGGAGCGCTCCGTCGACGTCCTGGGCGTCCGCGGCGGACCCACCGGCCTCCGCCAGGACCGCCAGGGACACCTCCACCCGCTCCACCTCCTGCCCTCGGCGGGTGAGTTCATCCACCAGAGCATCCACGCCGGGGTCCTCGGCGGACCCGGCCAATACCCTCCACCGGCGCGCGGGCCATTGCCCCCTCGAAGAGCCGCCCCCATGGGCGCCCTCCGAATCGGGAGCGCCTGTGGCGTCCCGGCTCCACCGGGAGATGGGATCCCCGCCCTCCACTTCCTCCCCGGCCCTGAAACGCGCCGGCCCCAGCAGGTGCACCTCGTCGCACGGCAGAGGTTGATCCCAGGGCTGGACCCTCAGGTTTGGGAGGGGTGGAAGTTCGGCGCGAAGGTACGCCAGATGCTCCGGATCCGGATGACTGACAACCAACTCCAACTCCTCCGGCGACCCGACCACGGTCCACGGCCCAACCGCGTCCACGCCGGCCGGGGCCAGGAGCGCCACCCGTCGCTGCACGGGTCCGTCCACCTCCCCTTCCGCCGCCGTCCCCGCTCCGGCCAGGCGGATCTCCGTTCGCTTCAGCAGGTTCTCGTGCCACTCCCGCGCCCCGGGCAGAGGGATCCGCTGGAACCGGCATCCACGGAGGAAGGCCGCCGGTCTCCCTTCCCCATCCAGGAGGTCGAAATCGGCGGTGACGGAGCGGGCTCCAACCTGGGTGAGGCGGGCTCGAGCGCGCACCGGCGCGCCGGCGCTCCCTGCCGGACAGCAGCGCCCGATGACCACGGGAAGGTAGGCCCACTCACCGCCCCTGCCCGGCGACCGGTGGACCATGATGGCCAGGAGAAGCTGAAGCGCCCCATCCACCAATGGGGGAGGCAGGTGCATCCCGTCCGTCCCGGTGGCAGCCTCCTCCTCTGACGCCCACAATCCGGCTTCGGCGCCGTCTCGCCAACTTGATCCGGTGGTCACCACCTGGAAGGACTCACCGTAGACCAGTCCTCGCTCTTCCGCCACCCGGTAGAGGTGCTCCGCCGAGAGGGGGTCCGCCGAATCCGGAGCGGGAGGAAGGGGTTCCGGGGGAAGATAGGCCGGTGGCAGGGCGGCTACGGCGTGCTCGGTCCACCCGCCCCGGGCGCCTCGCACCCGGCTTTCCACCGTAACCCGGTCACCGAGGTCGGTCACCCGGGTGCGAACGATGCGGCTCTGCCCCGTCTGGAAGGTGAGGGGACGACGGATCTCGAGCCGCTCCACCGCCGGCATCGCCCCGTCTTCGGGGTTCCGGACCCGATGTGCAGCCGCCAGCGCCATCTCCAGGAAGGCGGCCGCCGGGAAGACCACCGACCCGGCCACCCGATGGTCGTCCAGCCAGGGGAGGAGATCCGCATCCATGGTACACTCCCAGACCACCGGGAACTCCTGGATCCGGGTCCCGAGAAGCGGGTGCTCCGGGATGCTGAAGAGCCTGGGAGAGGCCTCCGGGGTGGGCTGAACCCGGTACCGAGTCGCTTCCCAGGGATAGACTGGGAGTTCCGTCACGTCGCCCGGTTCGGGAAAGTCTCGCTCCACGAGGGGCGGACCCATGGCCAGAACGGCCGAATCCAGGGCCTTCCGCCAGACCGCGAGCTCCGGACGGCCCTTCCGCGCCGTGGCCCGGTACGCGGTCTGAATTCCCGCTTCGTCGGCGCACTCTCTCAAGTAGTGTCCCAGGATCCCCCGGGGACCCACCTCAAGAAAGCGGGTCACTCCCATCTCGAAGGCAGCTCCCACGGCCTCGGCGAATCTCACCGGACGGCGGAGATTGTGCCACCAGTATTCGGGAATGAGAAGGGCCGGATCCAGCGGCGCCCCCGCCACAGTGGAGAGGAAGGGGACCGTCCCGCTCCTCGCCTCCACCCCCTCCAGCGCCTCCATCAAGGGACGCTCCAGGGGATCCATGGATGCCGAGTGGAACGGGTAGTCCAGATCCAGCACGGTGTAGAAGGCATCTTCGGCCTGCGCCCGCGAGGCCAGACGATCCAGGGCGGCCCGATCTCCAGTGAGGGTGACGGAACGGGCGCTGTTGTGTCCCGCCACCTCCACCAGCGCTCCCAGCCCCTCATGGGTGATCCAGCGCTCCGCCGTTTCGGCCGGGACGCCGGCCGCCGCCATCCCGCCAAGGCCGGCGGTACGGGCGGCGACCTCGCTCCGGGCAACGATGATCCGGCACGCATCATCCAGGGCCAGCCCCCCGGAGGCCCAGGCGGCGGCTACTTCCCCCACCGAGTGCCCCATGACCAGACTGGGCCGCACCCCTGCGTCCCGAAGCAGTTGGGTCATGGCCACCTGGAGGGCAAAGAGGAGCGGCTGGGCCACCTCGGTCCTGCTCATCTCCTGCTCCGAGGCAGGACGATCCAGGTAGTCCAGGGTGGACCATCCCAGCCTTGGGAACAGGACCTCGTCCACGCGGCGAAGCGCCTCCCGGGCGCCGGGAACGCCCCTGAGCCACCCGCGCATCATTCCAGCCCACTGTGAACCATTTCCGGTGAAGATCCATCCGAACGCGCCGTCGCCGGAAACCACGGCGTGGTGGATGGTGGAAGGGTAGACGGTCGGTGCCGGTCGGTCCCGCTCCGGAGAGTGCGGCTCCG
>REEG01000138.1 GCA_007695195.1 Gemmatimonadales bacterium
TGGGCGGCACCGATGGTCCCGAAGGCGGTGTTGATGGTGGTGATGGCCGAGTCGATGTTGTCGATGAGGCCGGCCCATTCGGCGCGACCGAATTCGCTGGCGTCGGCGTCCAGTCCAAGGGTTTCCAGGTTCAGGTCGAGGAAGCTCAGCTGCACGAAGTCGGCGGCCAGGCCGGTTTCTGCCGTAGCATTCCCGGAGACACTCACCATGAATTGGAGGGAGTTCTGGGCTTCGGCGTCAGAGAACTCGAGGGTGGTATCATTGATCGCGCCTGCCAAATCCGATCCGGTGACGGCACCTTCGAAGTCTAGATTGAAGGTCAAGCCATTCACCTCAAAAGAAGCGTCCGGATCGGCAGCTGAGAACCCGGCGGAAGCACCTTCAGCGGTGGTGCTGATGTTCGCTACTTCTACTCCGTCAACGCTGATCGTGAGTACGCCAGCGGTGGCCGGGTCTCCGCCGTCCGCATCTGCTCCTGCCGTAAACGCAGCCGTGAGGGTGAACTCCCCCGCCGCAGTCGGTGCCCCAGAGACAGTAGCCTCGAGGTTAGCCACGGCGTTCAAAGTTCCCAGGAAACCACTCTCACCATCGGCCCCTGACAGCGACTCATTGGCTCCGACGTCAAAACCGGTTCCCGCCAGCAGCTGCACGCCCTGGAAGTTCGTGGTGTCCACGATCCGGGTGATCTCCTGCTGGAGCTGGGAGTACTCTGCCTGAATCAGCGCCCGGCCCGCTTCGTTCACGTTGTCCGACGCCGCCTGGGAGGCGAGTTCCTTCATCCGGTCGACGATTCCGGCGACCTGGTTCGTTGCGCCTTCCGCCACCTGGAGCAGGGAGTTGGCCTGCGAGGCGTTGGCGGAGGCCTGTTCCAGGGCGCGGATGTCGGCCCGGAACTGGTTTGCGATACCGAGGCCCGCCGCGTCGTCGGCGGCCCGATTGATCCTGAATCCCGATGAGAGCCGTCCCACAGTGCGCTGGAAGCTCACGTCGGTGAGGCCGATGTTCCGCTGGGCGTTCATCGCCGCAACGTTGGTGTTGATGCGTGACATGGGAGATATCCTCTTTCCGTAGAGATCGTGAAGTGGGGAGCGTCCGTGCTCCCCGGCGGGACCGGCCCCTTCCGGCCCTCTGCCGTCCAGTATCGGCCGGTGGCCGGGAAGCTTGAGTCTCGGGCTTCACCGACCTGGGCGGGGCGGCTTGCGGTGCCTCGGGGGCAGGAATATTTTGCCGGGTTCGCCGTCCCCCTTCCTCCCACCCCCTTCGCCTATCCCAAGCCCCCGACCCCCTCGCCCCATGACCCGCCTGGTGCTGGTGGCCGACGACGAGCCCATGATCCGCGAGTCCGTCTCCCGCCTCCTGGAGGCCCGGGGCCACCAGGTGGATGCGGTGGGCGTGGCGGCCGAGGCTCAGGCCTCCATCCGCCGGCGCCTCCCCGATGTGGCCATTGTGGACTGGAAGATGCCCGGAGGGGGCGGGGAGGCGGTGGTGCAGGAGCTTCTGGACACCCCGGGGTTTCGGGGGAGCGTCATCGTCATCTCCGGCGCCCGGGAGGACGAGTTTCCCGCCGCCTTCCACGACCGGGGCGTGACCAGGCTCCGGAAGCCCTTCTCCTTCCCCCGACTGGTAGCACTGGTGGAGGGGGCGGCCGGGGGCTGACGGCGGGTCGCGGCTACGGCAGGGCCACTGGGGGATCGTCATCCCGCGGGTCGTCGTCCCAGCGGTCCTCGTCGTCCAGGAACCCGCTGATGAAGGGGATGAGGAGGCTCACCCGGCGGTTCTGGGGGGATTCTGGTTCGTCGGGATTCCGGAGGAGCTGGTCGGCGTAGCCCCGCACCTCGTGGACCTGGATCTGCCCCTCGCTGGCCTCCATGAGGGTGCGGCGCACGGCGTTGGCCCGGTCCACCGAGAGCTCCCAGTTCCCGTAGTCCGTCTCGGTCTCCCGCACGAAGGGGCGGGCGTCGGTGTGCCCTTCCACCACCATGGGGTGCCGGAGCACCTTGAGCTCCCGGCCGATGATGGCCATGGCGGCGTCCAGCGCCGGGCGCACCTGCGCCGAGCCGGTCTGGAAGAAGACGTCCTCGTCGGAGCTCTCCATGAGTTCGATGCGGAGCCCCTCTTCGGTGACGCTCACCTCTACCTCCACCTCCAGGTCCTCGAACCCGGTCTCGGCGAACTCGCTCCGGAGGGCCTGGGCCAGCCCGGTGAAGATCCCGTACTGGGCCAGGAGCCCCGTGCCGCCCACGTCGGGGCTGCCGTCCCGCCCCGGCGTCCCGTCGTACATCATGAGAAGGGACGACGGGCTCTGGTCGAAGGTCCCCAGGGGGTCGTTGAAGTAGCCCTGCACCATGTCCCGGACGCCCTCGTCCATCCCCATGATCCACATGACCAGGAAGAAGGCCATCATGGCGGTGACGAAGTCGGCGTAGGCCACCTTCCACGACCCGCCGTGGTAGTCGTCGTGCTTCCCGCCCTTCTTCTTGATGATGATGACGGGTTCGTCCCGCTTGATACGACTCATGGCTCCCTCCGGCCTCAGGCCACCTCGGCCTGGGGCCCGGTGGCCTCGGGCCGGCGGCGAGTCATGGCCTCCATCTCTTCGAAGGTGGGCCGCAGTTGGGGCTCGATGTTGCGGCGGGCGAACTCAACGGAGCTGATGGGCGGGTCGCCCCGGGCGAAGGAGAGCAGGGCGGTGCGGATGCACCCCATGTACTGCTCCTCTTCCCGGACCCGGGTGAAGAGGGCCCGGGCGATGGGGCCGAAGACCCCGTACCCCAGGAAGATGCCCAGGAAGGTCCCCACCAGGGCGGCGGCCACGCTCTTGCCCACCATCTCGGGGGCGCCGCCGATCTTGCCCATGGTGATGATGACGCCCAGCACCGCCGCCACGATGCCGAAGGCGGGCATGGCGTCGGCCACGTTGCGCATGGCGTCGGGGACCTGCTTGATCTCTTCGTGGTGGGTGTCCAGATCCAGATCCAGCACCTCCGAGAGGTGGTGGTCCTTCACGGCGCCGGTGAGGAGCACCTTGAGGGTGTCGCAGAGGAAGTCCACCGCGTGGTGGTTGTTGGCGAAGGAGGGGTAGCTCTGGAAGATCTGGCTGTTCTCCGGCTCTTCCACATGGGGCTCCACGCCGGTGAGGCCGTCCTTCCGGGCCACGTAGAAGAGGTCGTAGAGGACCTTCAGGAGCTCCTGGTAGGCGTCCCTGGAGTAGGGCGAGGCCTTGAAGAGCCCCAGGGTCTGCACCACCACCGCCTTCACCACCCGGGGGCGTTCGGCCACCAGGACCACGCCGATGGCGGCGCCGCCGATGATGATGAACTCGCCCATCTGCATGAGGACCATTAGGTTGCCCCCGTGCAGAAGATAGCCTGTCAGGAGGCTCCCGAAGACAATGACGAACCCGATGAAGATGAACACTGTGTCCTCTCTGCTCGGGTTCGATGAAGGGTCGGCGGCCTGGCCCATGGATGGACCTTCACCCTCCGGTATCGACCGATGAGCCCCAAACTGGAGTCCGACCCCCTCTGGCTATCCTTGCAGGCGGAGTTGCTCCGGGAGATCGCCCACGATCTCCGGGGGCGGGCCATGGCCATGCGGGGGTTCGCCGAACTCCAGGAGTTGGCCGGGTCCGACGCCGGGGCGGCGGCGCTCCGGCTGCCACCATCGGAGGTGGCCAAGGTGGAGGCGCTGGCCAAGGATCTGGAGACGGTGAATGGCCCGGCTACGGTGGAAGGGCCGGAGCTCACCTCACTGGTGGCCGAGGTGGAGCGGGCGGTGCGGGCCGTGGGTCGCCTGGGAGGGAGGCGGATGCCCCCGGTGACGGTGGAGCCTCCGGTGGGCGATCCCCCGGCGGTGTGGGTGCCACCGGCGAGTCTCCGGCGTCTGGTGATGGTGGCGCTGGCGGGCGTGGGGGGGGCGGTGCGCCAGGCGGCGGAGGGAGAGGTGCGGGTCCGGGTCGAGGGGGCGAACGGGGAGGCGCGGGTGGTGGTGCGGAGCTCAGCAGTGGGGGTGGGGGCGCCGGAGCGGCCCGACCTTCTGGTGGTGTGGACCGGGGCCACCTGGCAGTGGCGCTCCGACGACAAGGGCGCCGAGCTTCAACTCGCCTTTCCCGGCTGAGACGCCGGCCCCCGCCCGCCGGTGAGGGTGGCCAGGTACTTGAACGCCTCCTCCGGGTCGATGCGTGCCCGCTGGTTCTCCCTGGCGATGCGCTCCAGGAGCTCTTCCCGGAAGATCCCCACCTCCGGCGGCGCCTCGATGCCGATGCGCACCGAGCCCGAGTCGGACTGGAGGATGGTGATCCGGATCCCTCCATCCAGCACGATGGATTCGTCGGGACGTCGGGTCAGGATGAGCATAGGGGTCAGATCCGCAGGAGTGTCTGGAGCATTTCATCGGCGGTGGAGATCATGCGGGCCGCCGCGCTGTAGGCGGACTGGGCCTGGATGAGTCGCACCATCTCTTCATCGATGGAAACCCCGCTCACGTCGGTTCGTTGCACGTCGGCCTGCCGGGCCAGGGAAGTGTGGACCTGGGCCCCGTCCTGGGACTGGCGGATCTGGTTCGCCACATTCCCCAGCACCTCGCCCCACCCGTTGCCCACCCCCTGGGCGAAGCCGCCCACCGGGCCGTCCCGGAGTCCGGAGATGGCCAGGGCGATGTCGTTGGCGCCGGGGAGGTAGCTGTTGGGGGGCTCATCGGGGTCGATGGGCTCGGTGAGCCCGGGGTTCGACCCCACGCCGGCGGCGATGGCCTGGGGCGAGGCCTGGACGGCGGCGGAGAGGCGGAACGAGGTGGCGGAGACGGGGATGGGGTTGCCGTCCCCGTCCAGAGGCTGATCGAAGAAGTCGATGCCCTCCTGACCCAGGGGGTTCGTCCCGCCCCGGTGGATGGTGTTGACCGTGGTCACGAGCGCCGAGGCGATCTCGTCCAGCCCCTGGCGCATCTGGGACAGGTCATTGTTCAGGGTGGCCATGGTCCCGCCCACCCGGCCCTCCGACGCCGAGAGGGGGATGGCGATGTCCTGGATCCGGAGCCGCCACTCGCCCCCGCTGCTCTCCAGCTCCACCGGCTTGGCGAGGGGACCGTCCACGAGACCCACGCCCTTCACGGTGACCCGCACCGAGCCGTCGTTGTTCTGCTGAACGTCGATGGGGAGGAGCTGGGCCAACTCGTCCAGCGCCCGGTCCTGGGAGTCCCGGAGGTCCGGCGACTGCACCCCCCCCGTCTCCGCCGCCACGATGGACTGGTTGATGCGCACCAACTCGTCGGTGAGGGTGCGGATGCGGTTCGTGCTCTGCTGGAGGCGCTCTGCGCCTTCCACCGCCAGGCGGTCCACCGAGGTCGCCAGGTCGTTGAAGCGGAAGGTGAGGGCCTCGGCCTGCTGGCGGAGGCTCGCCCGGGCGCCGGATTCCTCCGGCGAGGCCGACAGCTCACTCCACGCGTTGAAGAAGCGGTCGATGGCGCTGGTGAGCCCCTCGTCGCCGGGCTCGCCGGTGAGGGCCTCCACCCGCCGGAGCAGGTCGGCCTGGCTCCGGAACCCCTCGGCCTTGGTGGTCTCGCTCCGGAACGAGGCGTCCAGGAAGGAGTCCCGGGTCCGCTCGACGCCGCCGATCTGCACACCGAGCCCCAGCGTGCCCTCGGGAAGCCGCAGCCCTGGCCGCGCCGTCTGGATGACCCGCTGCCGGGAGTACCCCTCGGTGTTGGCGTTGGCCACATTCTGGGCCGCCGTGTTCACCTGGGCCTGGCTCGCCCTCAGGGCGCTGTTGGCCACCGAGAGGATCTGGTTGATGGAGGACATGTCACACTCTCCGATTCAGATGGCGCCCACTTCCGGAGCTACGGGTGCCCCGGGGGTGCCAGGTGGCGGAGGGTGTGTCTCCGCCCAGCAGGGTACGGGCCGCCTGATCGTTGGTCCGGGAGGCCTCGGTCAGGAGCCGGCTGTTCAGTTTGAGGGCGATCTCGACCCGCCGGGCCGTGCGGCGCAGATCGCTGCGGGCCTCCATGAGGTCCTGGCCCACCGGGATCCCCCGGCGCTCCAGTTCATCCAGGGTGACGTCGGTCCGCCCCAGCCCCACCTCCAGCACCCCGGCGCGCCTCCGCCGGGCTTCGGTGAGGGTGCGAAGGACTCGCCGGGCCTGGTACGTGTTCTGTTCCAGCGTGTCCAGATCGGCCGTCTCCACCGCGTCCCTCTGGGCCTGCAGGATCCCTTCAAGCTGCCGGAGCAGGGCGGTCTCGCTCTGCAGGCAGTCCAGAAGACGCCCGGTCCACCCTGCGGCGGGCATGGGCGCGGGCATGGGTTCCAGCATGGTGGCATCCTCGAAGAGGGGCGCGGCGTTCATCATTTCTCACCGACCTCCGGCGCCAGTTGACGGTGGATGGCCTCGCCGAGGCCGTAGCCGCCGCCCAGGGCGACGCTGTCGGCCACCTCCCGGTCCAGCATGGACCAGAAGATCTCGGTGGCCTGTCCGGTCTCGGACTCGTTTTCCGGCACCGTGTCCCGCATGACCTTGAAGAGGGTGTTCAGGAACTCCGCCTCCAGGAGGTGGGCCGAGCGTTTGAGCTGCTCCGCCGGGGTGTCCGCCGCCCGAGGGGTGCCGCCGGGTCCACCGATGGGGGCGCTCATCGGGCCACCACCTCGGCGCGGATGGCCCCCACTTCGCGGAGCCCCCGGAAGATGGCCATGACCTCGCGGGACGAGGCGCCGATGGCGTGGAGGGCCGAGGCGATCTCCTGGATGGAGACCCCTTCCTCGAGCCGCACCGAGCCGCCCTCGCCCGGCCCCGGCGCCGCCCCGGCCTGCTCGATGGCCAGGGTGATGCCCTCATGGCTCACCACCGCCTCGCCCACCCGGATGTTTCCGCCGGCCACCACTGTGCCGTCCCGGGCGTCCACCAGGATGCGGGGACGCCGGCTGGTCTCCACCAGGAGCTGCTGCACCTCGGCCAGCGACGGGCCGTCGGCGCCGTTGGCCACCACCACGCTCCCGGGATCTTCCATACGTGCCGACTCGTCGCCGAAGGCCGCATTGATGGCGGTGGCGATACGGTCGGCCGTCTGAAGGTCCGGGTCCCGGAGGAAGAGGCGAATCTCGCCCTCCGCCGGCCCGGCCGGGAGGGAGAGTTCCATGATGCCTCCGTCGGGGATCTGTGCCGAGGTTCCCCCTCGGTATCGGCCGACATAGCGCTGATCTGCAGGGCCCGCCACGGTGACGGGGCCCTGGGCCGTGGCCATGGCGGGGCTGTCCGGCGTCAGGAGGAGCGGGGTCATCCAGAGCACGCCGCCCCGGAGGGAGGTGGCGTCGCCCAGCGACGAGACGTGGACGGTGAACCGTCCGCCCGGCCGGAGCCAGGGCGAGACCTCCGCCGTCACCAGCACCGCCGCCGTATTCCGGGTCCGGAGCACCCCTTCCGGGACCTCCACATCGAAGCGGCGCAGGAGGTTGGCGATGGAGCGCACCGTGAATCCGGTGCCGTGGCGGTCACCGAGCACCCGGTCGCCGGTGCCGTCCAGGCCCGTCACCAGCCCGTAGCCCATGAGGCGCAAGGGGACATCGGCCTCCACATGGGTGAGTTCGCCGATGGGGACCTCCTGGGCCACCGCCGGAGCGGGGGCCCCAACGCCGAGGCCAAGGGCGGTGACCGCGGTCACCGCTAGGATCAGGGGGAGGGGGCGGCGGGCGATCATGGCCATAGCCACCCGAACATCCGCCACCAGATGCCCCGGACCCGGCCCAGGTTCCCCCGGGAGCCGTAGCTCACCTCGGCGTCGGCCAGACGGATCGAGGGGACGGTGTTGGACCGGGAGATGTCCTGGCTTCGCACCCATCCGGAGATGGCGATCTGCTGCTCATGATTGTCGATGACGACCCGCTTCTCGCCCTCCACGCGGACCAGGCCGTTCTCGCCCTGTTCCACCACCCGGGCCGAGACTTCGGTGACGAAGCGCTCCTGCCGGGACGATTCGCCCCGGAACCGGTCGGAGAGGTCGGCCCGGGTCCGGGCCGAGCCCGACGAGCCCTCTCCATCCACATTGAAGCCGATGCCCAGATCCCGGTTCCGGTCGTCGGAGCGGACATCGGTGCGGTTCGCCGTGGCCAGGGTGGACTCGTTCACCAGGATGGTGACGATGTCCCCCACCTGCAGCATCCGCAGGTCGGAGGTCCAGGACTGACGGGGGGCGTCCATGGTCTGGGCCTCCAGCGCCGGCGCCTGCACCGCCCCTCCCACAAGGAGGAGGGCCAGCGCCGCCAGAAGGGGCGGGGCACCCCGGGGGCGAGGGCCCGACGCGCGGGGTGCGCCCGGTGCGTCGGGTGGTGGGGCGGACGGTCGCATGATCAGCGCTCCTGTTGCGGAAGGATCTCCACCACCGGTCCGGGTCGGACCGTTCCCCACACGAGCTTCCCCGTGGGCAGACGCACCTGCACGTCGTCGCCCAGGGAGCCGGCGGTGCGGGATTCGCCGGTAACGCGAAGGAGGACGGCGCCGCGGCGGACCTCCACCTCCACCGCCGAGCCGCTCTCCACCAGGAGGGCGGGGGCGACGCCGGGGGCCGTGAGGGGTTGGCCGGCGCGGATCACGCGGCGGGTGGTCCATCCGGGCTCGGGCGCCTCGGAGCTCCGGGGCGCGCCCCAGCGGGGTTCGCGCTCGGTGAGCATGTCGTCGGTGCCCAGCGTGTGATCCCGGGGCAGATCCCGGGCCGCCACCCAGCGGTACTCGGTATGGCCGAAGCGCGCCCGGCGACGGAAGGTGCCCTCGCCGTCGGTGACTTCCACCACCCAGTGACCGCCGGCGCCTGAGCCCAGGAGTCGGAGGCAGACGGCCTCCCCCGGGATCTCGCCCTCGCCGGGACCCCATTCGAAGTGGACGTCCCGGGGGGGCAGCCCCCAGAGGTGGGCCACGTGGGCGGAGAGGGCGGCCTCGGTGGTCAGCCCCGGCTCCGGCGCTACCGCGTCGGCGGGGCAGACCCCGGCCCCGGCCGAGAGGGCCGTGCCGGTCACGAGGAGGAGGGCGAGGGAGGTCATGGGACGAAGGCGTCAGCGGATCAGGTTGTTGGCCATCTGACCCATCTCCTCGGCGGTCTTGATGGCCTTGGAGTTGGTTTCGTAGGCCCGGAGCGCCGTGATCATCTCCACCATCTCCTGCACCACCTCCACATTGCTCCCCTCGAGGGCGCCCTGTACCACGCGGCCGAAGCCGTCCTCCTGGGGGTAGCCCAGGAGGGGCTGGCCCGAGGCGCCGGTCTCGGCGAAGAGGTTCTCACCCATAGCCATGAGGCCGGCGGTGTTGGAGAAGCGGGCCAGCTCGATGCGCCCCAACTCCACCGGATACACCGAGCCCGGGAGCACCGCCGAGATGACGCCGTCGCGGGAGATGTCCACGCTGGAGGCGTCCATGGGGATGGTCACGTCCGGGAGCACCGGGTACCCCTGCTGGGTCACCAGCACGCCCCGATCGGAGATGGTGAGGCTGCCGTCGCGGGTGTAGGCCGGGTCGCCGCTGGGCCGGAGCACCTGGAGGTAGCCGTCGCCCTCGATGGCGATGTCCAGGGAGCGGCCGGTGACGTGGAGGGGCCCCTGGTCCGTCACCCGCTGCACGGCGGCGAGGCGGGTGCCCCGGCCCACCTGCACGGCGGGGATCACGTCGGTGCCCTCGTCCATGACCGGTTGGGCCTCCCGGACCGTCTGGTAGAGGAGATCCTCGAACTGGGCCCGGGACCGCTGGAAGGCAGTGGTGTTCACGTTCGCCAGGTTGTTGGCAATGACCTCGACCCGGGTCTGCTGGGCGATCATGCCGGTGGCGGCGGTGCGGAGTGCGGGATCCATCGTCAGGTCTCCGGTTCTGGGGGCGCGTTCAGGTTCGAGGGTGCGGTGCGAAGGTCAGGTCAGCGGACGCGGCCCACGTCGTTGGTGAGGCGCTCCAGCACCCCGTCCAGCACATTCACGCTGCGCTGGACCTGGGAGTAGGCTCGCTGGATCTCGATCATCTCGGTCATGGCCTGCACCGGGTTCACATTGCTCTCTTCCAGGTAGCCCTGCCGGATCACCGTCTCGGGGCCCGCCTGGATCGTTTCGCCCTGGGCCACCCGGAGTCCGCCGGCTTCGCGCCGGAGCGCCTGGGGGTCCGCCGGCGCTTCCACCCGGAGCCGGTCGATGAAGGCGCCGTCCACATGGATCTCACCCCGCTCGCCGATGACGATCCTTCCCGGGGGGAGGTGGAGGGGGCCTTCCACCCCAAGGACCTGGTGCCCGCGCGGGTCCACCAGGCGGCCCTCGTCGTCCATGCGGAGGGCGCCGGCGCGGATGAGGCGCTCGCCCTCGGGGGTGTCCACCACCAGAAACCCCGGCCCATCCAGCGCCAGGTCCAGACTCCGGTTCGTGGGCGTCACCGGGCCGGGTTTCAGATCCACCGCCTGGTCGGCCACGGGGCCGAGTCCGTCCTCGGCGAGCTGGCCGAAGACCCGGTGGGCCTGGAAGCCGGGGGTGGAGAGGTTCGCCAGGTTGTGGGCCATGACCTCCTGACGGACCTCCAGGAAGCGCATGGCCCGCCCCGAGGCGGCCAGGACGCGGGGGTCGCTCACGGCGCCCCCGATCCCAGCTCACGCCGGAGCAGTAGGAGTTCGCGGGGAAGGCCCGCCGCCCGAGCCAGTTCGGAGACCGGGGCGCGGGACTGGAGGAGGGCCTCGTTGAAGGAGGCCACCTGCCGCTCCTCGTCGGCCATCCGACGTCGGTGGGCGCGGATCTCCAGGACCCGGTGGGTCACCAGGTAGGCCAGGAGGCCCACCAGAACCACCGCCATCACAAGGAGGACCAGCGTCGCCGGCTGGGTGGGGTCCAGCGCCAGATGGCGGCCGAGCCACTCCACCACAGGGGCGTTCATCAGTGCACCTCCGCCGAGCCCAGTCGGGCCTGCACGGCTTCCCGGAGTTCCCTCAGCGCCTTGGAGCGGATCTGGGAGACCCGGGACTCACTGACCCCCAGGACGCCGGCGATCTGGTGCAGCTTGAGCTCTTCGAAGTAGTAGAGGGAGAGCACCAGGCGGTGCCGCTGGGAGAGCTGCAGGATCTCTTCCTTCAGGATTCGGGCCCGCTCACGACGCTCGAAGGCCTCCTGGGCCGGGACCTGCCGCTCGTCGGCGATGACCTCGGCCGAGGTGACTCGATCTCCGGCATTGGTCATGAAGGGCCGATCCAGGGGGATGGGGTTCTGGGCCTGGGCATCGCGTTGCCACACCGAGAGCTCCCGGGGCGTGACGCCCAGGCGGCTCGCCACCTCGGAGGTGGTGGGCGAGCGCCCGATCTCCTGGGCGAGGGTCTCCCGGACGTTGGTCTCGTCCCGGGTCCGGCGCCGAGCGCCCCTGGAGAGGCGGTCCCGGCGACGAAGCTCGTCCAGGATGGCGCCCCGGATCCGGGGGGTGGCGAAGGTGCTCACGGCGAGGCCCCGGCTGGGGTCGAACTTCTCCAGCGCCTCCAGGAGGCCCAGAGTGCCGGCGCTCACCAGCTCATCCAGGTCGATGTCCAGCCCGCGTCGGCGGACCACCTGATGGGCCACATGATGCACGAGAGGAAGGTGTTCGAGGAGGAGTTGATCTCGGCGTGAGAGACTCTCTCCGTGGTCCTGGTCCAGGAGGCGTTGGGCTGGCATGGTCTTCTTCTCCCTATCCGTGGGATGTGGCTCTGGCTCCTTCACTGGCCCTGGGGAAGAGCACGGGTCGTGCCAGGGTTTTCGACACGGGTATGAGATGCTTTATAAGTCATCATAAGTGTTGCAATTAATTGACTTATACAGGTATCTCTCATGTGTTTTCAAGGTGCCGAAACTCAAGGTTTCGGCCTGTCGGTCGGGGGGTGAAGAGGCCGGGCGGAAAGATCGCCCGGCCGTCAGACCGGACGAAGATTCCGGGTGGGGTGGGCCTGCCCAGTGAGGGAGCGGGAGGGGACGGCCGTAGTAGTGACCGGGGTCAACAATGACCCCAGCGTCTGCTCCACCACCTGCAGGGCGGCGCCCGGAGGGATGTCCAGGATGGACCGTCCCTCGTCCAGGGCGCGCAGGAGCTTGGGGTCGGTGGGGAGGGCCGGGCCTTCATCGGGGGCCGATCCCAGGAAGCGCCGGCACCCGGCGCGGATGGCCGAGAGGGCCTGGCGTCCCTCGTCCGGGTCGGTGCGGTTGGCCACCAGCGAGAGGGGCAGGCCCGGGTGCCGCTCGCCCATGGCCTTCACCAGGGCGTAGGCGCCGGCCGCCGCCACCCGGTTGCGGTGGGTGACGATCCAGAGGCGCTCGACGCCGGCCGAGCAGGCGGCCAGAACGGTGGTGGCCCGGGAGCCTCCGTCCACCACCACCCGGTCGTAGGCGTCGTAGAGTTCCCCGACCCGGCGCAGGAGGAGGGCGCGCTCGGTCTCTTCCTGGGTGGAGGCGTCGGCCCAGCGTCCGGCCGGGAGAAAGTCCATCCCGTCGGCCAGGGGCACCAGGAGGTCGGCGGGCTCGACCCCCGGACGAGCCAGATCCGGGATCCCGGCGGTTTCGCCCTCCTGGCCCAGGATCAGGGCCAGACCGCCCGAGACCCCCTCCACTACCAGGGTCCGGGAGCCCTTCCGGCGCGCCGCCAGCGCCAGGAGAGCCGTCACCGTGGAGGTGCCCACGCCGCCCTTCCCGGCCCCCACCACCCACACACCGGGGCGGAGGGGGGTCTCGGGGGCGCGGCTCTGCCCGGTGACCCAGGCTCGGAGCTCCTCCAGCGAACGGCTCATCCCAGCGCCTGGAAGCGAGGTACGGCGCTCGCCGCGTCGGAGGCGGCCTGCCGCGACGCCGCGGCCTCGACGCCGGCACGACGGGCGGCCACGGCCGCAGCGGTCCCGGCTCCGGCTCCGGTCCCGGCACCGGTCCGGCGGGTGGTGGGTGTGGAATGGCCTCCGATGGACGAGGCGGCGATGGCGTTGATGATCCCGGAGAGGGCGGGGGAGAGGCTCCCGGGCAGGTCGTGCCCCGCCGAGATCCAGCGCCCGGGAAGGCCGAGGCCCCGCACCAGCCCCACCAGCTCCGGATCGCGGAGGGCCTCGTCGACCCGGGTCAGGAGGACGTGGGTGGGCTTGCACCGTTCGAAGCTCCACCTGGTGCGCCGGGCCAGCCCCAGGCGGATCCCGGCGGGGCAGGCCAGGTGTACCTCATCGGGCTCCAGCGCCAGGAGCGTCCGGACCCAGTCGGGCTGATGGGTTTCGACCGCGGTCAGTCGGCCCGGTGTGTCCACCAGGATCACATCCCGATCCCGAAGCCGGGCCAGGGCGCCGGCGGCCTCACTCTCGTGGTAGAGGATCTCCAGGGGGACGCCGGCCACCTGGGCATAGGTGCGGATCTCATCGAGGCCGCTCACCCGGTAGGTATCCAGGCTGATGATTCCCACCTTCCTGGTTCCGAACCCCCGGGGGTTCAGCGCCAGCTTCATGAGGGCCGTGGTCTTCCCGGCGCCGGCGGGTCCCACCAGCGCCACCACCCGGGGACGGATGCGGGGGGCCTCGCTGCGCAGGGTGTGCTCCATCTCGTGGCCCGAGAGGAGCCGCCGGAGGGAGTCCACCTCGCCGGGGTCGGCACCCAGCACCTCGACACCTCCGCCGGGGCGGGGTCCGCTGTGGAGGATGACGGCGTCGGGGCCCAGCGCCCGGCGGACCTTCAGGAGCGCCGAGGCAACGTCTTTTCCGTGGTACAGGTCGATCTTCATGACTCCATCTCCCAGGTGGCTACGCTTTCAATGGCGACCTGCGGGGGCAACTCTCCCAGCGACAGGATCGGGATGTTGGGCAGGACGGGTTCCAGCAGACGACGCACACCCACCCGCATGGTGGGGGCGGTGATGACGGGGCGGGGCCGGCCGTCCCGGGTGTGCTCCCGGGCCAGCTCGTCGAGCTGCGTCAGGGCACGGGTCATGGCGCCGGGCTCCACGATCTCGTTGCCCTCGCCGGGGCGGGGCGAGAAGAGGCGGGTGAGCGCCGTCTCCAGACGCGGACCGATGGTGATTCCCCGGATGGATCCGTCGGGGTCGGCGTGCATATCGGCGATGACCGGCCCCAGGGCCCGCCGCACGTACTCGGTGAGGGCTTCGGGGTCCTTGGTCTTCTCGCTCACGTCGGCCAGGGTCTCCAGCACGGTGACCAGGTCCCGGATGGGGACCCGCTCGCGAAGGAGGCGCTGCAGCACGCGGTGGAGGGTCCCGATCCCCACCCGGGCCGGGACCACCTCTTCCACCAGCGCCGGGTAGCTCTCCTTCAGGGTGTCCACCAGCTCCTGCACGTCCTGGCGGCCCAGGAGTTCGGCGGCGTGCTCCTTCAGCACCTCCATGAGGTGGGTCGAGAGGACGGTTCCCGGCTCCACCACCGTCCAGCCCCGGGCCTCGGCTTCGACCCGGTCGTCGGGGCTGATCCAGCGGGCCGGGAGCCCGAAGGACGGATCGATGGCGCGCTCTCCGTCCAGCTCGGCCTCCACCTCGCCGGCGTCCAGCGCCATGAGGAGGCGGGGGCGCAGGTTGCCCCGGGCGGCCTCGGTCCCCCGGATCCGGATGACGTACTCGCTGGCCTCCAGGCCGATGTCGTCGCGGATCCGGATGGGGGGGATGAGGATGCCCAGGTCCACCGCCGCCTGCTTGCGCAGGAGGCGGATCCGTTCCAGCAGATCCCCGCCCTGACCCTGGTCAACAAGGGGGATGAGGGCGTAGCCCACCTCCAGCTCCACCGGGTCGATCTGGAGGAGGTCCTGGACCGGTGTGGCCTCCCTGGGCTCCGGAGGACCTTCCAGTTCGGCCTGGGCCGGCCCCCGTTTCACCGCCGCCGCCGCCGCTGCCGCCTGACTGGAGGTGGGGATTTCCGGGGCGAAGCGAGCCGCCAGCGCCGCCATCATGGCCAGGATGATGAAGGGGACCGTGGGCATCCCGGGGACGATGGCCAGGGTGGCCAGGAAGCCCGACGAGATCCAGAGGGGCTTGGAGCGCCCGCCCATCTGCTGCAGGACCTGGTTGCCCAGACGGTCGCCGCTGGCGGCGGTGGTCACCATGATCCCGGCGGCGGTGGCCACCACCAGCGCCGGGATCTGGGTGACGAGCCCGTCGCCCACCGTGAGGATGGTGTACTGCTGGAGCGCCTGGTTCAGGGGCATCCCCCGCTGCACCATCCCGATGAAGATCCCGCCCAGGATGTTGATGAGGGTGATGAGGAGGGCCGCGATGGCGTCGCCGCGGACGAACTTGGCGGCGCCGTCCATGGCCCCGTAGAAGTCGGCCTCCTGGGAGATCTCTTCCCGGCGCCGGCGGGCCTCGTCCTCGTCGATGATCCCGGCGTTCAGGTCGCCGTCGATGCTCATCTGACGCCCGGGCATGGCGTCGAGGGTGAAGCGGGCGGCCACCTCGGCGACCCGCCCCGAGCCCTTGGTGATGACGATGAAGTTGATCCCCACCAGGATCAGGAAGATCACCACCCCCACCACGTAGTTCCCACCGATGACGAACTGCCCGAAGGCCTCGATGACCCGCCCTGCGTCCCCTTCTCCCAGAATGAGCCGGGTGGTGCTCACATTGAGGGCCAACCGGTACAGGGTCAGGAGGAGGATGACGGAGGGGAAGGACGAGAAGTCCAGCGCCTTCTCCGTGTTCAGCGCCGTGAGTAGCACAATGAGGGCGAAGGCGATGCTGAGGGCCAGGAGGAGGTCCAGGAGGAAGGCCGGGAGGGGGATGACCAGCAGCCCCACCACGAAGACGATCCCCACCACCACCGACACCTCGCCCTTTGCGGGGAGGCGATTCCACCAGCCCAGGAGGCCGGCCTGCTCGGGTCCGGTGGTGGCGGGGCTCATGCGACGGCGCTCCCGGCCCAGCCCTCACGGCGCTTGGCCCGCTCACGGAAGACGAAGGCCAGGACCTCGGCCACCAGGACGTAGAACTCCACCGGGATGGGGTGTCCCACCCGGCCGGCCTTGAAGAGGGCCCGGGCCAGGGGCGGGTTCTCCACGATGGGCACGCCGTGCTCCCGGGCCACCTCCCGGATCCGGAGGGCGGTCTTGCGCTTGCCCAGAGCCAGGACGATGGGCGCCGGGGCGATGGACGGGTCCCACTTGAGGGCCACCGACACGTGGGTGGGATTGGTGAGGACCACGTCGGCGTCGGAGACGGAGAGCATCATGCGCCGCCGGGCCAGGGCGCGCCCCATGGACATGCGTCGCGCCCGCATGTGTGGGTCGCCGTCCGAGTCCTTCAGTTCACGGCGAAGCTCCTGCTCGGTCATGCGCAGGTTCCGCTCGTGCTGCCACACCTGGAAGGCGTAGTCGGCCACCGCCACCAGGATGTAGGCGATGCCGGCGAAGAGGAGCATGCGGAAGGCCGAGAGCCGGATCAACTCCAGGAGGGCGAAGGGCGAGAGCTGGATGAGGAGGGGGATCCGCTCCCGGGCCAGGTAGAAGACCAGGGCGATGGCGGCGCCGATGATGAGGAGCTTCACGATGGACTTCCCGAACTCCATGAGCGCCTTCCACCCCCAGATCTTCTTGGCGTTCTTGATGGGGTCCACCTTCTCCCACTTGGGCTTCAGGGGCTCGCCCGAGAAGACCCCCTGGCCCTGCCCCCCGGCCACGATGAGGGCCATGACGAAGACCAGCATGATGACCGGGGTCATTGTGGCCAGCACCTTCCATCCCATGGAGGTGAGCCATGCCGAGGCGGCGGGGGCGTCGGCGGGGAAGTTGGACGATCGGGCGAAGGCCTCCCCGTAGATCTCCAGGATCCCTCGGCCGATGATCCCGGCGCCCACCGTCACCACCAGGGTGCCGGTGAGGAGGATCACCGCCGCATTCATCTCGTTGCTCTTGGGGACCTGCCCCTTCCGCTTCGCCTCTTCCTTCCGGCGCGGAGTCGGCGCATGTGGTTTGTCTTTTGGATCCTGATCGTCACTCATGGTGCCTCCATGGGGTCAGGAGCCATTCGGATCAGGATGTCCTCGGAGATCCCCCGGAGTTCGGCGGGCCACCCGGCGTACAGGTGACCCAGGAAGGGGATGGACATGGAGAGGATGAGGAGGCCGATCCCGATCTGCAGCGGGAAGGCCGTCATGAGGACGTTCATCTGCGGGACCGTTCGGGCCAGGACGCCCAGCGCCACATTTCCGATGGTGACGGCGCCGATGACCGGTGCGGCCATCTGAAGTCCCAGCATGAACATGCGGCTCCCCAGCTCAACCAGGGGGAGGATCCCCTCGGGGCGGGGAAGGCGGCCCTGCGGGATGATCTCCAGGGAGACGGCGGTGGCGTCCAGCACCACCCGGTGGCCGCCTACCGAGAGGAAGACGGCGATGGCCGTGATCCCCAGGAGCTGCCCCAGCACCGGCATCTGGGTCTCGGAGAGGGGGTCCAGGAGGTTGGCCCCGGAGAGGGCGGTCTGCACCGCCACGAAGTCGCCGGCCACCTCGGCGGCATGGATCAGGACCCCGGCGGCGAAGCCCAGGGTGAAGCCCACCAGGAGTTCGGTCATGATGGCGCCGGCGGAGACCTGGAGGTCCGGCGGCGCCACGGCGGTGGCCGCCGGGAGCATCATGAGCACCATGAGGGCGGTGAAGGCCGCCTTCATCTGCAAGGGGATGTAGCGCCCTGAGAAGAGGGGAGCCACGGCGATGACCCCGGTCATCCGGAAGAGGAGGAGGGCTGCGGCGGAGGCACCTCCCGGGGCGAGGAAGCTCTCGAGGATCATGGCGCCATCCCCGGGAGCATGTTGAAGATCTCGGTGGTGAACTGGATGGCTCGCTGGATCATCCACGCCATGAGGATCAGGAGTACCGTACCAATGGCGAAGAGCTTGGGGACGAACGACAGGGTCTGTTCCTGCACCGACGTCACGGCCTGGAGCACGCTGATGGAGACGCCCACCAGGAGCGCGGTGATGAGGAGGGGACCCGCCAGCATGAGGGCGGTGAAGAGGGCCTCCCGGGCCAGATCCAGGACGAGATTGTGGGACATGACGGCCTCCCCCTACTGGAAGCTCTGCACGAGGTTGCCCACCACGAGCCCCCATCCGTCCACCAGGACGAAGAGGAGGAGCTTGAAGGGGAGCGACACCATGAGGGGCGGGAGCATGAACATCCCCATGCTCATGAGCACCGAGGCCACCACCAGATCGATGACCAGGAAGGGGAGGAAGATGGCGAACCCCATCTGGAAGGCGGTGCGGAGCTCGCTGGTGACGAAGGCCGAGGTCAGCGCCACCAGCGAGATCTCGGCCAGATCCTCAGGGATCTCCTCGCCCCGGAGATCCATGAAGAAGACCAGGTCCTCGTCCCGGGTCGCTGTGAGCATGAACTCCCGGAAGGGGACCGACGCGGTGCTGAGCATCTCCACCTCGTCCATCTCCCCGTCCATCCAGGGCGTCAGGGCCTCCTCGTTCACCTGCTGGAGGGTGGGGGCCATGACGAAGCCGGTGAGGAGGAGGGCCAGGGCCGTGATGACGTGGGCCGGCGGCGCGGCCTGGGCCCCCAGCGCCTGCTTCAGGAGGTGCAGGACGATGAGGATCCGGGTGAAGCTGGTCATGAGGAGGAGGAGGGTGGGGATCAGGGTCAGGAACCCGATGAGGAGCACGGCTCCCACCGGTCCCGTGACCTGAAGCCCACCATCGTCCCCGTCCCCACCGAGGCGGAACTCCATGGCCGGCAGTCCGGGGCGATCCGCCGGGGGCTGCTGCTGCTGCAGGGCGGCGGGGGCCTCCAGGGCCAGGGCCACGGCGTCGGGGGCCGCCAGGGTCGTGGCCGTGGGCGCGGCCCACGCCGCTGCGGGAGCGCCGAGCCCCACCCCCAGCGCCAGGACGATCCCGGCGGTGGGGAGGAGGCGGCGCACCCAGGCCCGATCCGGACCGGTGCCGGTCCCATGGAACGGGTCTTCCCCCGCGTTCCCTTCCTCCCGCTCCGGGGCCGACCCCTGGTCGCCCTCGTCCTCATCCAGGTGCGCCAGGACCCGGACGCCGCCATCACCGCACGACACCAGGAGGCGGCGCTCCCCCACCTGGAGGAGGGCCACCCCCTGTCGGGGGCCGATGCCCACGCGGCGGATCACACGGAGGTCCGGCCCCTGGGGCCGCGCCGTGCCCTGGAGATCCAGGCGCCGACGGGCCACCCACGACGCCACCAGGATCAATCCCAGGACGAAGAGGGTGGTGGCCCCCACGGAGACGAAGGTGGAGAGCATTGCTTATCCCGCCGCCGCGGCGACGCTCTCGGTGGAGGCCAGGATGCGGGTGATGCGGACGCCGAATTGGTCGCCCAGCACCACCACCTCGCCCTGGGCGAAGCGGCGATCTCCCACGAAGATCTCCACCGGCTCACCGGCGAGGCGGTCGAGCTGGATCACCGAGCCTCGCCCCAGGGAGAGGATCTCCTGGACGGGGAGCTTGGTCCGGCCCAGCTCCACCGAGATGGGGAGGGGCAGGTCCCGGAGGAGGGAGAGGGGAGGGGCCGCTCCACCATTCTGATGGGCCGCGGGATCCCCCCCGTTCGTGGTCTGGCCGGGGGTCGCCTTGCCGCTCATAGGTCTGCTCCTGGTGTGGGTGTGGGTGTGCGATGGCGGAGGAGGTGGGACGCGGCGGCTACGATCCCGCCGAGAGGTCCCGGGTGATGCGCAGGGCCCGGTTCTGGCCCTCCCTCCCGCCGGCGGCCATCCACCTGGGCTGTCCCGCCACCCGGACTTCCAGCTCGGCGTCGGGAGAGAAGCCGGTGGAGAGGACATCGCCTTCCTTCAGCTCAGAGAGAAGTCCCAGGGAGATGCCGAAGGTGGGCAGGCGGGCGGCTACCGGGAGGGCGGCCTTGGCGATGTGCTGTGCCATCCAGGCCTCTTCCAGCGCCCGCTCCTGGGTGGAGCCCCGGGCCATCGTCATGCGCCGTCCGGCCCCGTCGGAGAAGAACTTCTCGATGAGGGGGAAGGGGAGGCAGATGAGGAGGAGCGACGAGAGGTCCCCGGCCCAGACCTTGATGTGGGCCACCAGGACCGGGTCTTCCGGGTTCGCGATCTGGATCATCTCGGGCACCGATTCGAACCCGATGACTCGGGGGTCGAGGCCCATGTGGTCGCGCCAGGCGTCCTTCAACTGATGGGCGAGGCGGTCCACCACAAGCTGCACCAGCGCTCGCTCCACCAGGGTGAGGGAGCGATCCGGAATCTCCACCTCGCCCTGACCGCTCTGGAAGCGGTCCACCACGAAGAAGGAGAAGTCCTGCCCCATCTCCACCACCGCCGTGCCCATCCCCTCGCCGCCGAGCCCCACCAGGAAGGAGGAGCAGGGTGAGGGGAGGGCCAGGAGGAACTCACCGAAGGTGAGAGGCTCGAGGGACTCCAGCTCGATGGAGATCTGCTCCCGGATCCGACCGGCGAACCAGCCCTCAAGCCCCTTCGTGACCAGACCGTAGATGGCCTTGAGCGAGCTCAGCCGCTCCTTGGAGATGCGGGACGGCCGGTGGAAGTCGTAGACCTGGGCTTCGGGGCCCGTGTCCTGGACCTCAGGCTCCTCGGCACCTCCGCCCCCACTACTGAAGAGGGCGTCGATGTCGCTCTGGGAGAGGGAGTCGGAGGCGGACATGGCACTACTGGAGCACGAAGCGGGAGAAGTAGACCCGGCCCACCGGGGCCCCGTCGGTGATGTCGCTCACCACCCGCCTGAGCATGTCTTCCATCTCCGGACGGCGGGCCGGGTCGGCCAGCTCATCCACGCCCTGCGAGCTGAGAGCCCGGATCATCCCGTCCCGAACCTGCACCTCGGAGTTTTCCAGGAGGGGAAGGGTCCGGCGTCGGTCCACCTCGATGGCCACACTGGCCACCAGGAAGCGGCGCCCCCGGGTGCCGGCCGGGTTAAGGACCAGGTTGTCCACCGTGTAGAGCTCCCAGTCCACGTTGCGGAGGAGGTCTTCCGACTCCTCGTCGTTCCCCATGGCGCCCAGCGCCGCCCCATCCACACTCATGGGGGCCACGAACCAGGCCGCAGCGGCTCCGGCGCCGCCGCCGGCGATAACCGCCGCCAGGAGCACCGTGATGAGTCCGGCGCCCTTCTTCTTGGAGCCCTCGGGGGGGCCGCCGTTTTCTTCGGTTGTCTCTTCCGGCATCGATGGTGACTCGGAGTCCGGGGTGACGGAGGGAGGGGCGGGGCCGTACCGGAAGATCCGGCCTGGGCAGCTCCGCCGTTCGCCCGGGCTTAAAGCACGGTTCGTACCAGGGAGGAAGATCCCGGATGTGGGATTTCAAGGTGTTGCGGTAGAACGACTTGGGGTGGGTGATGCGGAGGGGCGGACGCCGGCACGGGCACGGGCCGGATTCCCTGACCGGACGGATCGTCCGGGTGGGGGGCGGGCGGTTCTTCCGGGTGGCCGGGGGTGACCGGGGGGCCCGGGAAGGCGGGGGCGTCAGGGCGACGCCCCCGCCGGAGGTCCCGGGGTCAGGGGACGGGAAGGTGGATCATCACCGCTTCAGCGTCACCACCTCCTGGAGCATCTCGTCGGAGGTACTGATGACCCGGGCGTTGGACTGGAAGCCCCGCTGGGTGGTGATGAGGTTGGTGAACTCCTGGGCCAGGTCCACGTTGGACATCTCCAGCGCGCCGGCGGTGATGGTGGACTGGCTCCCCTCACCGGCGAAGCCGATGACCGCCTGCCCCGAGTTGGGTGAGACGGCGTACTGGTTGTCACCCACCCGGATGAGACCGGCCGGGTTGTTGAAGTCGGCCATGGCCACCTGCCCCAGCATGAGGGTCACGCCGTTGGTGAAGGCGCCGAAGATGGTGCCGGTGGTGTCGATGGAGAAGCGTTCCAGGTCGCCCTGCATGTAGCCGTCCTGCTCCCGCACCACGGCGGTGGAGGGACCGGCGAACTGGGTGATGCCGCGGAGGCCGCCGATGGCTCCGAAGTTGAGTTCGATCTCCACAGCGTCAGCACCGGAGTCGGGGGTGAATGAGAAATCCTCAGGCGTGAAGCTCTCAAGCCGCCCCTCGTTATCGAACACCAGCGAGCCCCCCGTGACAATGGGGGTTGGGTTGTCAGGATCCTGTCCATCTGCGCTGGGGACGAAGATCTCAAGGTTCCATGTCCGGTCCGCAGTCTCGGACCGCTCGAACCGGAACCGGACATCGTGGGCCACCCCCATCCGGTCGTACACGGTGATGGTGGTCTCCCGGGTCGCTCCGTCAGGAGCCTCGGCATTCAGGTTTCCGGAGAAGGTCACCTGGGTCGTGGCCCGGGCCGGCGACTTCTGGCCGAAGGGGAGGATGATGTCCTGGATCTGGTCGGTGAGTTCGCCGGTGTCGTCGGTGAGTCGGCCCTGCACCACCGCGCCGTTGGTGGCGGCCACCATCCGGCCGTCGGCGTCGAGCTGGAAGTTCCCGGCTCGGGTGTAGAATCTCTGCGCTCCATCGGCCACGATGAAGAAGGATTCACCCTGGATGGCCAGGTCCGTGTTCACTCCGGTGGATTCCAGTGAACCCTGGGTGAAGAGGAGGTCGATGGAGCCGATGTTCATCCCCAGCCCCACCTGCACGGGGTTGGTCCCGCCGCTCACCTCCGCCGTGTCGCCGGGAGGCCGGCTGGCCCCCTGGAGGATCTGGGCGAAGCCCTCCTTGAAGGTGACCCGGCTGGACTTGAAGCCCACCGTGTTCACGTTGGCGATGTTGTTCCCGATGACGTCCATCCGGGTCTGGTGATTCCGGAGCCCGGAGACCCCGGAGAAGATCGAGCGCATCATGGCTGATTCTCCTTTGGTTGTGCGCGGATCGGACTAGCCGTCCGAAGTCTCGTGAATGGTGTCGGATTCACCGTCGTCCGTGTCGGCGTCCTCCCCTGCATCCGCCTGCGGGAGGATGATGTCCCGGAGCTCGATGACCGAGCCCAGGGGGATCTCGATCCCGGCTGCCACCAGGACCGGGCCCGAAGAGCTGAACCGCACGCCCTCCACTCGGGCACTCATGAAGGTTGTGACCTCTACTTCACCGCCGTCGCCGCCCACCGCCTCCACTTCGAAGCGGTAGTTCCCCGGCTCCAGGTCGGCCACCAGGTCGTCGATGCGGATATCGTGGCGGCCGCCGGGCATGAAGCCCATCTCCATCTGCGCCACCTCGGCGCCGCCGGGGCTGAAGATCCGGAGGAGCGCGGGGCCGCCGGGCGGGGCCACGGCGAAGCTGATCTCCACCTCACCCTCCTCGGGGATGACCAGGCCATTGCCCTCGGCGAAGACCTCACGCCCCACGGCCCCGAGGGCGGTAGACCGGTGCTGCGCCTCGGCCAGCCGCTGGGAGGCCGCAAGCTGCTCAACCCCCAACTCATTCAGGTTGATGAGCTGCTCCACCTGGGAGAACTGGGCGAGCTGGGCCGCGAACTCCTCGGCCTGGAGTGGGTTGATGGGATCCTGGTTCCGGAGCTGGGCCACAAGGAGCTGGAGAAACTCCTCCTTGCCCAGGTCACCCCCGGGATTCGACGGAGCCGGGGCGGCGCCGTTGCTCATGAAGCTGCCGCCGATCTCACTGATCATCGTTCCTCCTGGCCGGATTCTCGGAAAAATTCTGGTTGCCGTGGGAAGGCGTCTCGTCTTCGGCTCCCCGGTCCCGCTGGTCCCCGTTGTGGAGGTGACCCGACTCGGATCGGGTGGCCTCCCGCACAGGGCCCTGATCGGTGCCCGCGGTGGTCAGGCGCGCCATGAGGGCCTCGGGTTCCAGCCCCCGCTTCTCCAGGGCGCTTCGGAGCTCGCCGATGCGGGACTGGAGGAAGCGGGCCCGGACGGCGTCGGCCACCTCGATCTGCGCCGCGACGCCGCGCCCCTGCATGGCCAGCCGCAGGTCGGTGCCGTTCCCGTCCACATTGGTGAGGTCCACCCGGAGCGCGCCGGGCGGCCGGAGCGAGTCCTGGAGTGCCCGGATCTGCTCCACCCGCTGGGCGGTGGAGGGGCCCTCGGGACCCGCCGGCCCGCCTGCTCCTCCCACCCGGGCGATGCGGGACTCCGAAGCCTCGGCGGTGGAGAGGTGGGGGAGTTCAAAGCGCTCGGCGCCGCCGGTGCGGGTGCGCTCGGTGGCCGTGCGCTCGGCCTCGGAGGCGGGACCCTGGGCCTGACGGGTGGACGGCTCGCCGTCGAGGCGGGCCTGGGCCTGGGCCTGGGTGTCGCGACTGCGGGTGCCCTCCCGTTCGGTTCGGGTTGGGGCGGAGTTCCCTCGGCCCCGGCTGTCCGATTCGCTGTCGGATCCGTGCTGGGAAGAGAGGGAGCCGCCACCGCCGGTGGCCACCCGCACCTCTCCCTCGCTCTGGGCGGCAGCGGTCTGGGCCGCCGCGGGGAGGGTGGGCGCCTGTATCTCGGGAGGCGGGGGCGCAGGCGGGATGGGCGGGGGAGCCGCCCCTGCCGCCGAGTTCGATCCATGGGCCGAGGCCGCACCGGTGGCCGGTGTACCGACGCCGGTGGAGCCGCTCCCGTTCGTGGAGGCGCCGGTCCGGGCGAGGCGCCCCGTATCCATGGGAGCGCCTCCCCCCACCCGGGCCACCTGGGCTACCCGGGCCACCGAGGCCACGCGGGCGACGCCGTTGGGCGCCCATCCGGCGCCTCGGGCCGGTGGGGATGTGGGGGCGGCCCGCTCGGCGACGCGTTCCGCGGCCCGCTCGGCCATGCGCTCTCCAGCCCGCTCCATCCCCCGCTCGCCATTCATGCGTTCCCAGGGGCGGTTCAGCTCGCCCTCTCCAGTGGCTCCACCATTCAGGGACGAGCCCACTGCGGCCGGGTGGGGGAAGGGAGTGTGC
>REEG01000294.1 GCA_007695195.1 Gemmatimonadales bacterium
ACCCAGCCCCCGCTGCGGTACTTCACCGCCCGGGTGAGCGTGGACTTCTGACTCCGAGATGAGCGAGGTGACTGATATGCGAACGCCAACGAATCCAAGCTCCCGGAGGCGGGGGCGACTCCTCGGGACCCTGGGGCTGGCCGCGGTGGCCGGCACCCTGGGACTGGCCGGGTGCGACTTCGACCGGGTCCTGGATGTGGACGATCCGGACACGGCCCAGCTCGAGGACATCGACGATCCCGACAACGTTCCGGTCTTCCGGGCCCACGCCGTGGGCGAGGCGCAGGTGGCCTACGCCGGGCGGGGAGGGGCCCAGGACAACTCCTTCATCCTCATGAGCGGGCTCCTGAGCGACGAGTACGAGGCCTCGGGGACCTTCACGACCCGGGTGGAGGTGGACCAGCGGAACATCCAGACCACCAACGCCACGGTGCAGACCACCTACCGGCTCATGCATCGGGCCCGTCTGGCCGCCATCCGGGCCGACCGGGCCTACGATCGCCACGACGCCGGGGCCCCGGGCCAGGCCGAGGTTCAGGCGCTGGCAGGGCTCATGATGAACGCCTTCGGCGAGATGTTCTGTTCAGGACAGCCCTTCAGTGAACTCACCCCTGACGGCGAGTTCATCTACGGTGAACCCCTCACGACGCAGCAGGTCTTCCAGGAGGCCATCGACTGGTACACCATGGCCGGAGGCACCGCCCTGGAGGCGGGCTCGGCCGGGATGGAGCACCTGGCCTCGCTGGGAGTGGCCCGGGCCCATCTGAACCGGGGTGAGTGGGACCAGGCGGCGGACGCCGCGGCGACGGTGCCCACCGACTTCGAGTATGTGATCCGCCACGACGGGGCCACCGGGCGCCAGTGGAACGGGACCTGGAACTTCGTGAACAACGTGGCGCGCTGGCGCATCCCCGACGCCGCCGGAGGGAACGGTCTGCCCTACCGCTCGTTGGGCACCGAGGCCACCGCCGGGGGCGAGATTCTCCGGGAGGGGGATCCCCGGGTGGTCTGGTTCGAGGACGGGCCGGCCTTCGACAACCAGGTGACCCAGTTCAGCCAACTCCGCTTCGCGGACCGGGAAGACCCGACGCCGGTGGCCACGGGGGTGGAAGCCCGCCTCATCGAGGCGGAGGCGGCGCTGCAGGGCGGAGACGAGGGGACCTTCCTCCAGATCCACAATGATCTGCGGGCGCGGTTGGACGGGCTTCAGCCCATGAGCGAAGAGGATGTAGCGGGTCTGACCACCGACGAGTTGGTGGATCTCCACTTCCAGGAGCGGGCCCTGTGGCTCTGGCAGACCGGGCACCGGCTCGGCGACCTTCGGCGGCTCATTCGCCAGTACGACCGGGCGCCCGACGACGTCTTCCCCAGCCAGGAGTACCACAAGGGCGGGGCCTTCGGGGCGGACGTGAACTTCCCCATCCCGGTGGATGAGGAGAACAACCCCAACTTCGAGGCCTGCTTCGATCGGGAGGCTTGATAGCCCCCCGGGGCCCGGATCCGGGTCCCTTGCGATGAAGCAGCGGCGGAACGGACGGGTCGGCGGCAACGCCGGCCCGTCCGTTCTTATGCGCCCGGTGGGAATCTCAGGTCAGACCAGCCAGACCAGGACCAGGCCGGCCAGCGAACAGAACGCGGTCACCACGGCCAGCACCCCCGCCATTCCCTTCGATCCTCCGATCCCGGCAATGATGACCAGAGCCAGGAGGTTTCCTACCACGGCCAGCACGATCCCGGTTTCGGCCATGGGGGAAGGGAGGGAGATCTGGAAGTAGTTGATGACTGCCAGGATCCCGGCCACCACTCCACCGATCCCCAGGGCCGGTGCGATCCGGAACGGGGCTTCCATGTCGATCTCCGGAGGTTCTATCCCCCGGATCCTGAGCCAGAGGCCGACGGTGACGGCGATCCCGGCCGCCGTCATGCCTCCCAGGGGAAGGGCGACGGACCGGGCCAGTGACCAACTGACGATCCAGACCAGAACGAAGACCCGGGGGAAGAGCACCGTGGCGGCCACGGCGGCGGAGAATGAGAAGGCGAGGGTGAATCGCGGATTCCGCTGATGCTGCTCAGCCAGGGCCGCCACCGTGAGGCTCGGTGAGACGAATCCTCCCAGAAAGCCCGTGATTCCCATGGCCTTCCGGGGACTCAGGAATCTGGACAGCCCGTATCCCGTCAGGCTCATGCCTGCTATGAACACAACCACGAGCCAGATGACCCGGAGATTCAGGTCCAGGAGCCAGTCGAGTTCCCGGTTCGGGAACAGGGGTAGGACGGCGAGGAGTCCAAGGAACTGAAGAGCCGCTCGGCGGTCTTTCTGGCTGAGCCGCTCCACGTGGCGCCTGGCCGTCTTCCAGAGTCTCCTCATCCGTATCCTGTTTCAGGGATCGAGCTTCGAGTCCCGAGTCCGGAGTTCCGCCAGAAAGGGTCGAATCACCTCGAGGCTGCGGGCGGGGACCTCCTCCATGGCCACGTGGCCCACCCCCTCCAGGATTTCCAGTCGCATGTGCGGGAGGTCCTCCTTCCAGCGATCTGCCAGTTCCAAGGGGGTGAAGTCGTCCGAGTCGCCCCACACCACCAGTGTGGGCGCCTGAACGTCCTCGACCCATTCGGGCTCCTGGAGGCGGACATCATCCATGGTCCGTGCCAGCTCCCGTAGTCCCTGTCGGTTTCCCGGAGCACGGATCAGGTCCCAGTACCGATCCACGATCCCGGGGCGGATGCGGGCCGGGTCGCCGTAGGCGGAGGCGACGCCTCGCTGCACCACCCAGCGGGGCGTGATCCAGGTGTGGAGCCGTCCGAGCCCAGGCATGGTAAGAAGCCGGAGGGGCCAGGGGAGTTCCTGGGGATAGCCCGCCGGACTGATGAGGACCAGACCGCTGACCCGATGTGGATACCGGGCGGCGAAGCGGGCGGCGATGTAGCCGCCCAGGGAATTCCCCACCAGGATCGCCCGGTCCACTCGCGCGTGGTCCAGGACAGCGTCCACCAGAGCCACGTAGGCTTCCGGGTCATAGCGCCGGTCCGGCCGGGGTCCGCTCAGTCCGGATGGTGGAAGATCGATGGCCAATACCCGGAATTCGTGGCGTAGGGATCGTACCCAGGGCTCCCAGGTGTGGAGGGATGCGCTTGCACCGTGCAGGAAAAGGATGGCCGGGCCCTCACCTTCGTCCTGGAGATGGACCTGTACCCCGTCCAACTCCACCATCCGGGACGAAGCGGTCGTATACCGATCCCGTAGCTCCCCCACCCCCGGGGAGCGAACGGCCTGACACCCCACCAGGAGAAGAATCATGACAGGTGTGACGGCTCGCAGGGCTGCGCTGATCACGGGTGTCACTGGCCTCCTGTGGGGGTCTCGGTGGATCATGGCGGAAGGACGTCAGAGAAGAGCCCCCATGAACCCCTCGGCCCCGTCATCCATGAAGTCTCGCCGCCTCCCGCACCGCCTCCCGGAGCCGGGGCCAGACGTAGGGGGCCACCGTGAGGAATCGGGTGCGTTCCGGGGTGCGATCCCGAAGCCAGGCCCAGGCGGGCCTTCCGCCCTTGGCCCGATTACATGCCTCGCAGGCCGTGACCAGGTTCCCGGAGCTGTTGTCCCCACCCTTCCGCCGGGGCTCGACGTGATCCACGGTGAGTTCCACCTCCGGCGGCCCCTGGCCGCAGTAGACGCAGAGGTGGTCGTCACGGGCAAAGACGGCGTTGCGCTTCATACCCCAGGGATACCCCCGACCAGAAGAATGAGTCCTGCGGCCAGGAGGACCAGGATGACGCCCAGAAGTGAGGTATTCACCACTTCCACATCGTATGCCGCCAGCCGGTCCAGCCGGCGGGCCTGCAGGCGAGCCCAGGCCATGGCCCGGCGTCTCTTCCTTTCGAGCCTCCCGATTCCGGCTTCCTGATCAGGAAGGGGGAGGCGACGCAGTAGGGCTTCCAGGAGCACCAGAATATCTCCAGCCGGAATCCGGAGGCGGGCAATGCGCGCCGCAATGGAAGCGGATGCCGCCTTCCCCGACGCCTTCACGGCCAGCCCGGCCAGCACCGCCCCCAGGAGAACCGGCACCAATCCCACCATCACCTCCGTGTCTGGACCGGGGAGGGTGACGCCGTCCGGGGACGCCATCACCTGAGGGAGCCATGCCGTGCCTCCGGCGACCAGAAGCACCAGGAAGGCCCAGGGGACCACCATGGTCCAGGTACCGTAGGAGAGCGGGAGCTCCCTTCCTCCCTCGGGGTCGGCCGCCTCGCTCCGCTCCCGCAGCGTCACCAGGAACCGGGCCAGGAGCAGGGTGGTGCCCAGCGCCGCCACGGGGAGGTAGAGGTCCAGAAGGGTGTAGGCCGGGCCTCCCAGCGCTTCGAGCCCGCCCTTCAGGGTGTTCTTGGCCAGGGCGCCTGTGGTAAGGGGAAGGCCGGCCAGGGCCAGGGCCGGGATCGCGGTACCCGGGAGGATCCACCATTGGCCCGGTACCCGGTCCGCCAGCCCCACGGAGAGGAAGAGGGCTCCCTTGGCGATCCCGTGATGCATGGCGTAGACGGCCACGGCGACACCGCCCCAGGGGATGAGTTCGGGACGGGCCACCAGGAGGCCGGTCCCCATGGCCATGTATCCCATCTGGCTCACGCTGGAGTAGGCCAGGACCGTCTTGGGGTCGTCCTGGAAGATTCCCACCACCACCCCATACAGCGCCGCCGCCGCCCCCACGGCCAGGAACACCCCCGACACCTCCGGCAGCGCCGTCTCCGCCGGGAGCATGCGCACCCACCCCAGGAGGCCGGCCTTGATCATGGCCCCGCTCAGGAGGGCGCTGGCGGCGGTGGGGGCCACGGGATGGGCCAGGGGGAGCCAGAGGTGAAGGGGGATGAGCCCGGCCTTCACTCCGAATCCCGCCGCCAGGAGGAGAGCGATGGTACTGCCCCCGAAGGTGGGGCCTTCTCCCGCCGCCAGCTTCACCCAGGTTGCCTCCATCTCCCCGCCGAAGGTGGGGACGCCTCCGAAGGCTCCTCCCAGGCTGAAGAGCCCCGCCAGGAGCGCCACCTCCCCCAGGATCGCCATGACGATGTAGATGCGTCCGGCCCTCAGCGCTTCATCGGACGCCGCGTGGACCACCAGGCCGTAAGCGGCGAAGGTCATGAGGGCGAAGAAGAGGTAGAAGCCCAGCATGTCGCCGGCGACGATGAGGCCCACATTCCCGGCGAGGGTGAGGGAGAAGAAGAGGAAGAACCGCCCTCGTCGGCCGTCGG
>REEG01000295.1 GCA_007695195.1 Gemmatimonadales bacterium
TCCGGGCGCCGGCCTGCGCCAGCCGGGCGGTGAGTTCCGGCTCGATCCCGAACCGGTCCCGGGTGAGGGGAAGGGTCACCAGGAGATCCCGCCGCACCATCTTGTAACAGGTCTCCATGTCGGTGAGGTTCAGATTGGTGAAGAGGTTGCTCAGGAAGGTGAGGGCGCGATTGCCCTGGTAGTGCCAGAAGAGGTGCACCCGGTGCGGCCCACCCAGGAAACGGGAGCCGTACACGGCGTCGGCCCACCCCTCCACGATGGGCTCCAGGAGCTGGGGAAGCTCCGCCGGGTCGTACTCCTGATCGGCGTCCTGCACCACCACCACATGGCCGGTAGCCCGCTCGAATCCGGTCCGAAGCGCCGCGCCCTTCCCCCGGTTCGAGGGGTGCAGGACCAAGGTGTGGATGAGCCCTTCGGCCTCGAGGCCGGGCAGGAGCTCCCGGGTCCCGTCGGTGGATCCGTCGTCCACCACCACCACCTCGGTCCGCAGCGGCACCTCTCGCACCCGCTCCAGCACCCGCCGCACCGTCTCCACCTCGTTGAAGACGGGGATCACCACCGAGAGGATGACCTCGCCCATCAGCCTCCGCCGGTTCCGTAGCGGTTGATCTTCCGGTAGAGGGTCGACGGATCGATCCCCAGGATCTCCGCGGCCTTGCTCTTGTTCCCCTCCGCCACCTGCAGCACCCAGTGGATGTAGGCCTGCTCGATGACCTCCATGGTGGGGTTGGGCGGCGGCGCGTCGGACACCACCCGGGGCTCGGGACGCTCCCGCACCCGAACCGGCAGTGCCTCCACCCCGATCTCGTCGCCCCGCCCCAGCACCGACGCCCGCTCCAGGGCGTTCTCCAGTTCACGCACATTCCCCGGCCAGTCGTACTCCATGAGGACGGCCATGGCCTGGTCCGTGAGCCCCCGGGGGTTGTCGGGATCCGACGAGAACCGGGTCAGGAAGTGGCGGGCCAGGAGCGGAATGTCCTCCGTGCGCTCGCGAAGGGGAGGAAGCGTCAGGTTGATGACGTTCAACCGGTAGTAGAGGTCACTTCGGAACCGCCCACTCCGGATCTCCTCTTCCAGGTTCCGATTGGTGGCGGCAATGATGCGCACATCCACCTGCTTGGATTCGGTGGCTCCCACCGGCGTCACCTCCCGCTCCTGGATGGCCCGGAGGAGCTTCACCTGGGTCTTGGGCGCCATCTCGCCGATCTCGTCCAGGAAGAAGGTCCCCCCCGACGCCGCCACCAACAGACCGTCCTTGTCCCGCACCGCCCCGGTAAACGACCCCTTCACGTGGCCGAAGAGCTCGCTTTCCAAGAGGCTCTCGGGCAAAGCCCCGCAGTTCAGTGAGTGGAAGGCGTTCTCGCTCCGGGCCGAGCGGGCGTGGATGTAGCGGGCCAGGACCTCCTTCCCCGTCCCGCTCTCGCCGGTGATGAGGATGGTGGACTCGGTGGGCGCGGCGGTTTCGGCCAGTTGCAGGAGATCCACGAAGGACCGGCTCCGGCCGATGGGACGGGCTCCCCGCCCGCGACTCTGCGACTGGATCTCCTTCTTGAGCTTCCGGTTCTCCACCTTGAGATTCCGCACCTCCATGGCCCGACGGCAGATGGCCAGGAGCTCGTCGTTGGAGAAGGGCTTCTGGAGGTAGTAGAAGGCGCCCTCGTTCACCGCCCGCATGGCGGACTGGAGCGACGCCTGGGCCGTCATGAGGATCACCGGGAGTTCCGGGTCCAGTTCGTGGGCCCGCTGCAGGATCTCGAGCCCGGTCACTCCGGGCATGCGGATGTCGGTGAGCAGGACCTGGGGCACCTCCTCGTCCAGAGCCGCGAGCCCCGCCTTCCCTCCGGCGGCGGTGCGAACCCGGAGCCCGGAGCTGCGGAGGAGGATCTCCAGCGTCTCCAGGATCCCGGTCTCGTCATCCACAACCAGGATGTTGGGCTTCTCATCCGACATGTTCCATCTCCCGTTCATGATCTCCTGTCCGGTCTCCAGGCGTTGACCCGTCCCCGGTGGTTGACCCGTCCGCCAACCGGGCCGCGGCTTCCGCCATGGATCCGACCCCGGCTCCATCGCCCTGGCGGTCACCCCTTCCCGGCGGTGCACCGATCCAGCGGGCGGGAAGGATGAGAATGAACTCGGTTCCGCCCTCGGCCCGGGGTTCCACCAGAATCGCCCCACCGTGGGCCTCGGCGGCACGGTGCACGATGGCCAGCCCCAACCCACTGCCCCCCTCCCGGGTCGTGAAGAAGGGGTCGAAGATGCGGGCGGCGTCCTCGGGCGGCACGCCGGGCCCCTGGTCCAGCACCCGAAGACTCACCGGTTCCCGGATGCCCAACTCGGTGCTGCCGGGCTTCCGTCCTTCCAGGTAGACTTCCACCTTGCCGCCGGCCGGAGAGAACTGCACGGCATTGAGCAGGAGGTTCAGGATGGATCGGTGGAGGATGTCGGCGTCGGCCTCGATCTCCACCGGTTCGGCCGGTACGTCCACCACCACCTCGACCCTGCGGCTCCCGATCTCCGGGTGCCGTCGAACCACCGCCAGGGCGTCTCTCACCACCTGGTTCAGGTCCAGGGCGTCGGGCCGGCTGATCTGGACCCGACTGAAGTCGATGAAGTCGGAGAGGAGCCGACTCAGGCGATCCGACTCCCGGATCACCATCCGACTCAGCACCTCCCGGTCCAGGTCCGTGATATGGGGACTGGTGAACTGCTCCACGGCGCTCCGGATGGAGGCCAGTGGATTCTTGATCTCGTGGGCCATGGAGGCGGAAAGCTCCGTCACCGCCTCAAGGCGCTGGGTCTGACGATCGAGGTTGGCCAGTCGCTGGCTGTCCGTGATGTCCTGGAAGATGGCCGTCACCGACCGTGGGCCATCGTCGGCTTCCCGGAGGGTGGTGGTCACCCCCAGTGCCATCTTCCGGCCATCCTGGAAGACCTCGGCCACCTCCCGATTCACCGGCGATCGGCTTCGCAGCGAACTCCGCAGGAAGCTGGCCAATTGCGGTGAATCTTCCTCCACCCGGTCCAGGATGGGACGACCGAACCATGAGGCCGCGTCCACCTGAAGGAGTTCCTCGCCGGCGGCGTTCAGGTACACCAGGCGTTCCCGGAGGTCGATGGTGAGTACGCCGGAACTCACGGTGGCCAGAATGTCTCCGGTGTCGATCTGGAGTCTGCGGAGCTCCGACTCCACCACCCCGAGGGCCACGCCCGCCCGCCGCACCCGATCGGCCAGAAGAAGCGTGATGAAGGCCACCAGGGCGAAGAGGCCGAGCTGGAGCCAGAGCGGCCCGGTCCAGGGGTCGAGGCCGTGGGCCCAGAACCCGTTCCCCACGTAGACCACGACGGTCCACGCCCCCAGAAGGAGCGTTCCCGTAGCGGGCAGTAGAATAGCTCCAAGGGCCAGGAGGGGGACGTAGAGAGCGGCGAAGAGGCTGGCGGTGGAGCCGGTGAGGTGCACCAGGCCCGTGACCAGAAGCACGTCGAAGCCGAGCTGGGTCAGGAGGAAGGCGCGCCCCGGTGGACCCATGTCGTCGCGAATCCGACCTCGACCCCACAAAGCCATGCCTGCGGCCGCCGCCACGAGCAGAAGAAGCGCCCACCGCTCGGGACCCGCGATGCCCCTCCAGCCGGCGGCCGCAAGCGCCAGGAGGACCGCCGCCACCAGGAGACGTACCAGGATGAGCCACCGGAGGAGGATGGGTGTGGAGAACCGAAGGCCCATACCCACACTTCCAGGCACCTCGTCCCCTCGAAGCACCCGACCCCGGAGTCCGCGGCGGGGCGGCGGCAGAACCTTCAACTGCGTCGGATCCTCAGGGACGTCAGCTCCGCCACCAGATCCCGGATCCGCCGGAGTTGGTCTTCCACCAACTCCAGCCCCTCGGCCATCTCCGACTCCGGGGGTGCGTCCATGCGCATGAACTGCGTCTCGGCCAGCGCCGAGGTCAGGGCATTGTTCACGTCGTGGCGGTGGTGGGACAGATCCTGCAGCAAGCTCCGATGGTTCACGTACCCGCTGCGGACGTCGGGATTCCGAAGGCGACTCGCCGTCTCCGGAAGCGGCTCGGGGTACCCGGGAGAGAGCGAGAGGGCTCTCGCTTCCACCCTCTCCTCGCCCAGCTTCCCCGACAGGATCAGCATGGCCCATGGATCCGGGCTCCGGGCCAGATCGAGCCATATCCCCATGGGGATGTTCCGGAAGATCCGCTCCACGACGATCAGCCATCCGCCCCCCCTGGGAAGATTCTCGGGGATCTCCTCCGGCGTCAGTGGACCCGCCGAGGGGTTCAGGACCTGGAGGAGTCGCGACTCCTCGGGGTCGAGATCCAGCCCCGGAATGATCAGGGAGATCCGGTGGGTGGGGCGATCCGTGGCCATGGAACCTCGAACTTCCGGTAGAGGGGACTCGGATGTGGGGTGTTTATCAACCAAGTCTAGTGCAACCCCGCCGGAGCGTGCCACCGTCACCTTCAACCACACCTTCCAAGGATCGGCCATCCATCGGGGTTCTGGAGCGGCCGAGGGGGGGAGACCTCCTCAGCGCCCGGCGGGGATGAGCAACTCCTGCCCCGGCAGGATCCGCCCGCTGGACCCGATCCCATTGGCCCGGCGAAGGTCATCGACGGTGGTCCCGTGGCGACGGGCGATGGTCCAGAGCGACTCGCCCTGCGCCACCCGGTGCACTGCGGGACCCGTTGACCCACCGGCGGGAATGGTCAACTGCTGCCCCACCAGGATCCGGCTCCCGCTGATCCCGTTGGCCCGGCGAAGGTCCGCCTCCGTCACCCCGTAGCGCCGCGCGATGGTCCACAGCGACTCGCCCCGCGCCACCCGGTGCGACGCGGGGGCCGCCGATCCACCGATGGGAATGGTCAACTCCTGCCCCACCAGGATCCGGCTCCCGCTGATCCCGTTGGCCCGGCGAAGGTCCGCCTCCGTCACCCCGTAGCGCCGCGCGATGGTCCAGAGCGACTCGCCCCGCGCCACCCGGTGCGCGCCCGCTCCCGCCGGCGACTCGTCCGAAGCCGACGCCGCACTCCGTCCAGGCGAAGCCTCCGGAGCCGAACTCTGCGCTGCGGCCACGCCTCCGGGACCATCCTCGGCGACCTCCGCGGCCCGCGCCTGCACAGGCGCCGCGGCAGGTGTCGGCGCCGCATCCACATAGGTCGGAACCCGGAGACGCTGGCCGGCCAGGATCCGGTTGCCCCGCAGATTGTTCTCC
>REEG01000297.1 GCA_007695195.1 Gemmatimonadales bacterium
CCTTCCCCCAGCACCTCGATGAACTGGGCCTCATCGGTGGGGAGGGCGTCGGCCTCCAGCGTCGTGGTGCTGATCCCGGTGCCGTCGGCGACACCCAGAACCGGATTCAACTCCATGATCTCCGGTCCACCGGTGGCGCAGGTCCCCTGGCCCACGCGGATGCGGTACTCCCCTTCGGCGGGCAGTCCCTCCAGCTCCACCACCAGGGTGACGAGGTCGGCATCGTGTAGGGCCATGACTTCACCGGTCACCCCCGATCCTTCCACGGGACGGAGCGCCATGGAGGTCTGGAACATCTCACCGCGAGCTTCCCGCTCCGGCGACGGAGCGACCTCCGCCGCCGGCGAGATGTCGTCGGTGTCCGGGGCATCGCCGCACCCGGCGAGGAGCAGCAAGGGGAAGAGCAGGAGAGGGATACGACGAAGCGCTGGCATGGTTGGACCTCACCGGAAGGGGAGCGCGAAGCGGGGTCGCGACATGGGCGATGGGCGACGCGCGAAACGGGCGACGGCGCGACTCGGGCGACGGATGGACGGATAGCCAGATGGCGAGAAGAGAGCTCGATGGTGACGAGGCGTTTCCAGCGAGGTTCGACCTCTTGAGACGTGCTCACCCTCATCGGACATACTCACCCCTCCCGAATATACAGGATCCTTGGATCATAAGGAAAACGGCGCCGGAACCTTGGTCCCGGCGCGGGGGTCCAGTAGCTTCTCCCGAAAGGGAGAGTTCGGGTAGGTACACTTCAGATACGACATGAGGTTTCTGTGAGCGCCTGGAAGCGACGGGACACCTACACGGTGGACATCGGTGGGGTCAAGGTGGGCGGGGGGCACCCGGTGGTGGTGCAGTCCATGACCAATACGGACACGGCGGACATCGCCGGCACCGTGACGCAGGTGGCGGAGCTGGCCGCCGCCGGAAGTGAGATCGTGCGTGTCACGGTGAACAACGATGCCGCCGCCGCCGCCGTTCCGGAGATCGTGACCCGCCTTCGCGACCAGGGAGTCACGACGCCCATCGTCGGCGATTTCCACTACAACGGCCACCTCCTCCTCCACCGGCACCCCGAGTGCGCCCGGGCCCTGGCCAAGTACCGCATCAACCCCGGGAACGTGGGGACGAAGCGCCGGGATGAGAACTTCCAGAAGATCGTCGCCATGGCGGTGGACAACGGAAAGCCGGTCCGTATCGGGGTGAACTGGGGATCGCTGGACCAGGATCTCCTCACCGAGCTCATGGACCGGAATGCGGCGCTTCCCGAACCCCGAGGCGCCAAGGCGGTCATGCGGGACGCCATGGTGGAGAGCGCCATGCGGTCCGCGGAGCTGGCCGAGGCGACGGGCCTTCCCTCCGACGCCATCCTCCTGTCGGCCAAGGTGTCGGAGGTGCCCGAGCTCATCCACGTCTATCGGCAGCTCGCCCCCCTCTCCCGCTATCCCCTCCACCTGGGACTCACGGAAGCGGGGATGGGCACCAAGGGAGTGGTGTCCACCGCCGCAGCGCTCTCCGTGCTCCTCATCGAGGGGATCGGCGACACCATCCGGGTGTCCCTCACCCCGCGGCCGGGCGGAGACCGGGCTGAGGAGGTCCGGGTGGCGCAGCAGATCCTCCAGTCACTCCAGATCCGGAACTTCGAGCCCCAGGTCATCTCGTGCCCCGGATGCGGGCGCACCACCTCCACCTTCTTCCAGGAGATGGCCGAGGACATCCAGGGCTTCATCCGGGACCAGATGCCCATCTGGCGCGAGACCCACCCTGGCGTGGAGGAGCTGCAGGTGGCGGTGATGGGGTGTGTGGTGAACGGCCCCGGCGAGTCCAAGCACGCCCACCTGGGGATCTCGCTCCCCGGGACCTTCGAAGAGCCAAAGGCGCCGGTCTACGTGGACGGCGAGCACTACACGACGCTGAAGGGGGAAGGGCTGGTGGGCGAGTTCAAGGAGATCCTTCTGAACTATATCGAGCGCCGGTACGGCGAGGCCAAGGCCGAGGCTCCGGCCTCCACTCCGGCCTCCATCTAACGCCGGCTGTCGTAGTCCCTGAGGTACTCCCACATGGCACGGACCCGGAGTTCGTCCACCCCCTGGGCCGGCATGGGGAGCCGGTAGATCTCCAGAAGCTCCCGGGCTACCGGATCGTGCACCAGCATGGAGTCCGGGCGCATGACCATGGCCCGGAACCACTCGTAGCTTCGTCTCTCGGTGACGCCTCCCATGACGGGCCCTGCGGCGTGGGGGGGCTCCATGGGGTGACACGCCAGACAGCCGCGGATCCGGTACCAGCGCTCACCGGCCTCGGCCATCTCCCGGTCGATGGGGGATCCGGGGGGCGGCGGGGCCAGGATGGCTGCGGCGTCGGGGTGGTTCGGGTCCCATGGACCGTCCAGGGGGCTCCAGTCTTCCCGCTCGCCACAGGCACCCAGGATCACGGCGAGAAGGGTGAGGTAGATGCCGCGCTTGAGGGTGAACATGGCCAAGGATAACCGGGGAACCACCCCCGGTTCCAGCGGGAGGGTTCCGGCGATGGGTGGGAAGGGTGCGGGCACTCCGGACGCGGGTCGGTTGCCTGCGGCCCTGGTGCTCTATCTGGCGGTGGCGACGCTGGTGGTGACCTGGGCTCCCTTCGATTTCCGGGTCCCCGATGCGGTGGTGATCTCCACATTGGTGGATCCGGCGGATGTGGTGCTCAACGTCATCATGTTCATGCCGTTGGGGTTCTTCTGGCGGGCGGCCCGCCCCCCGGGACGACTGAGGGGCTGTCCGGATGGAGCTGCCGCCCCGGGACCCTGGACCGGAAGTGGGACGGTGTGGCGCGTGGGACTCGTCGGGGTGGCGTTCAGCGGCGCCATCGAGGTGGGGCAACTCTTCCTCCCGGACCGGTTCTCCTCGCCGGTGGACATGGTAACCAACGGAGCCGGCGCGCTCCTGGGAGCGTGGGCCTTCGACCGGATCGCGCCACGGGTGCGCCTCGACGCGCGGCATCCCGGGGTTCTGGCGCTGGATCTGCCTCTGGCCGGGCTCCTCCTCCTCCTGGTGCCTCTCCTGTGGGCCGGGGGCTTCGCCGGCGGCGGGACGGCCCGGGTCTGGCTTTTCCTTCCCCTGGCCGCTTTCGGCGGGGTGCTCGCCGGGGCCATCCATGGGGGACACCTCTTTGGGGCGTCGAGACTCCCTCGTCGCATGCTTCCTCTTCTGGCGGCGGCGGGGTTCGTCGTGGCCGCCCTTCCCGGGGCGTGGATGGCCCCAAGGGTCCTGCTGACAGGGGCCCTGGGCGCGGCCCTGTCCGCAGAGATCGCTCGGCGGAGCACCCTGAAACGACGAGCCGAGGGCTCAGATCGACGCGTCGAGCTCCCCACCCTGCGGCGAGGCCTCCCCCTCTTCGTCCTCTATCTAGTGCCCATGGCCCTGTGGCCCCTCACGCCCTCCGCCTCCGGATGGACCGGCGGGTGGACGCTGGTGCCCGGCGGGGACGGGCCCGACCTCCGACTCCTCATGGCGACGCTGGAACTCCTGGGCGCCTTCACGGTGGTGGGATACGCCGGGGCCGAGCTTCGCGGCAGGAGCGGGGGCGACTCGTCACGGTCGACCGGGATGGTTCCCGGTGCCGGCGTGGTGGGTGTGCTCCTGGCCACTGCTTTGGTGGGGGGGCGAGGATTCGTGGATGGGGTGGGCGCCAGCTACACGGTGGCCCTGCTGGCGGTGGGTGCAACACTCTTCGGGGGCTGGCTCTACCGGCTCCAGAGGGAGCGCATCCGGGCCCTCCTGGGCCGGGCCGGGTAGGAAGGCGGTTCGTGGGTTCACACGTCCCGTTTCCGGTGGCCCCGCGCCCCCCCCTGCCAACGCGACTTCTCTGTTTACAAGGGTTTAGGGCGGATTTGCAGCCTTCCATTTGCCTTTTCGGCAGGGTGGGACCATAGTCCGTCGGCACCAAATTGGCCTCGACCACGTCGGCGGTCGCCTCCCTCCTTCCGGGAATGAGGTGGGTCACCTGCCCACCGGTTCTCCGGTATCCGGCCCCCGCGGGGCGACCCAGCATTGAACAATGAAGCGAATGGATTACTCCAGCATCGGGTGAGTTGTGCTCAAGGACTTCTTCAAGAACTACGGTCTGTCGTTCGTTATGGTCGCGAGCTACTTCGGCTCGGGATCCATCTTCATCGCCAGTCTGGCCGGGGTGGAGTACGGATATACCCTGATCTGGGCCGTGGTGGGTGCCGTGCTCCTGGGCTTCATGGCCCAGGACATGAGCGCCCGCCTGGGCATCTTCGGCGACACCCTCATGGGATTCATCCGGCGACGGCTGGGGAAGGGGGTTGCCCTGGGATTGGCCCTCTTCCTCTCCATCGGCTGTATCGCCTGGGCCCTGGCCCTCACGGCGGCGGTGGGGAAGAGCATCGAACTCCTCTCCGGTGGACTGATCCCCTGGCAGCCCCTGGCCGTGGCCACGGGACTCGTGGCCATCATCATCGGGGTGCTGAACTACTCCGCCGTGGAGAAGGTCATCACCGCCATGATGTTCCTCCTCCTGGCCCTCTACGTCTGGGTGGCGGTGGCGGCGCGCCCTGATGTGGGCGCCACGGTTCGGGGACTGGTCCCCTCGGTGGAAGCGCTGGACCTGGCCGCCCTGGCGGTGGGAGCCGCGATCCTTGGGACCACGGCGCTCTGGCCCAACTTCTTCCTCGAATCCATCCTGGTTCGTCGGAAGGGGTGGCGGTCCAAGGAACACATCCGCCCCATGCGGATTGACCTCACCATCGGCTACATCGTGGGCGGCATCATTACCCTGTGCATCGTCCTGGTAGCTGCCGCCGTCTTGCGCCCCGCCGGGTACACTGAACTGGCCTCCTTCGTGGCGCCTGGCGAGGCGCTCGCCGAAGTGCTGGGGCAGTGGGCCATGATCGTCTTCCTCATCGGGGTGGCGTGCGCGGCCTTCAACAGCATCATCCCCATCATGTGGACGGTTCCCTACATGATCCTGGAGGCGGTGGAGTACGACCATGAGGACGGCACCGGGCGCCTGTTCCGCATCATCTTCGCCGCCAGCATCGGTGTGGGCATGCTGTCACCCCTGGTGTCGGAGGTTACGGGGTTGAGCGTGGTGCAGATGGTCACCCTCTTCCCGGCCTTCAACGGCGTCTTCGGCCTCCCCATCACCGCCGCGCTCCTCTTCTGGGCGGTGAACGACAAGGAGAT
>REEG01000292.1 GCA_007695195.1 Gemmatimonadales bacterium
GGCTGCGGCGTCAGGGGCGGAAAGAGGCTCGGCGGGCGGCGATGCCCGGTGGCCTGTTCGTAGGCATAAGCGTAGCGGAAGAGGAGGCCGTCGTCGAAGGGACGCCCCACGATCTGGAGTCCGGTGGGGAGCCCATCCGCCAGGAACCCCATGGGGACGGTGATGGCCGGGAGGCCGCTGGCGGGGATGAGCCCCTGGGAGTTGTCGCCCCGGTACTCTTCGTTGGCCCGGTCCAGGGGAGCCGGAGGGTGGGTCCACGAGGGGAAGACCATGGCGTCGACGCCCTCTGCGTCCATGGCCCGGACCACCGCGTCCAGGAGGCGCTGCCGCCCCGGGTGCTCCCGGAAGTCGGGGCAGGGCGGGTCTTCCCGGCCGGGGTGGACATCCAGGGGGCCTTCCTGGAACCGCTGCAGCCCCGCCTCCACATCCGGGCCGTAGAGCCCGCGCTCCAGCACCTCCACCACATCGGTGAAGGGGGCCGCATCGCCCAGCGCCGCCAGGTACTGCCCCATGTCGTAGCGGAAGCGGCGGCAGAAGAGGTTCCCCTGCATGAGGGCCTCCCGGTCCGGGATCTCGAAGCCCCGCACCACGGTGGCCCCCGCCGCCTCCAACTCCCGCACCGCCTCCTCGAAGATGGCCAGGACCTCCGGGTCGCCCCGCTCCGGATCGGCGAAGGCCTCCAGCACCCCGATGCGGGCGCCCCGGAGCCCGTCCCGATCCAGGAAGGTGGTGTAGTCGGGAAGCTCCCTTCCCCGAACCACCTGGGTGTAGGCGTCCCGATCGTCCTCCCCCACCACCACGGTGAAGATGCGGGCGGCGTCTTCCACCGTCCGGGCCATGGGGCCCGCCACATCCCGGTCGAAGGCCAGGGGGATGACGCCGGCCCGGGAGGTGAGCCCCAGCGTGGAGCGGATCCCCACCAGCGCCAGGTGGGAGCTGGGCCCCCGGATGGAGTTGCCGGTGTCGGAGCCGAGCCCGGCCACCCCCAGCGACGCCGCCACCCCCGAGGCGGTGCCTCCGCTGGACCCCGCCGGCGTCCGGTCCAGGGCGTAGGCGTTGGCGGTGGTGCCGTACGACGACGAGATGCTCTGCCGCGGGCTGAAGGCCCACTCGGCCATGTTGGTCTTGGCCAGGACCAGGGCGCCGGCCTCCCGGAGGCGGCGGACCATGGTGGCGTCTTCCGGGGGGATGAACCCGGCCAGGGCGATGGAGCCGGCGGTGGTGGGGAGGTCGTGGGTGTCGAAGTTGTCCTTCACCAGGAGGGGCGCGCAGAAGAGGGGGCCTGGGGCCTCCCCCGCCTCCAGGGCCCGGTCCAGCGAGTCGGCCTGGGCCAGGACCCGGGGGTTCACCTCGGTGATGGCGCCGAGCCCCACCAGTTCGTCGTACGCTTCGATGCGGTCCAGATACGCCTGCACGATCTGGACGCAGGTGGCGCGGCCCTGGAAGATGGCGCGCTGAAGGTCGGCGATGGTGGCTTCGGTGACCTCCATGGCCGGGGGTGTGGGGGCCGGCTCCGCTCCCGGCCTCGCCGACGCCCAACCCACCAGCACCCCCAGCGCCAGGACACACCCCGCCGCCGCCAAGCCTTGCCGCGGACTTCGAGAAAGGGGGAAGATGGAGCGGATGGAGGCTGGGAGACGTGGAAGCATGGACTCGGCGTGTGGACAGGAGGGCCGCCGCAGGGCCGGACCGCTGCAGGGACTCCGGGGTGAATCGTAGGGATCGGAGCCCAAGCTACGCCCCCCGGCCGCGCTTGACGAGTCGAGTCCCGAGACCCCGTGTTCCTGCGCCTCCCCACTTAAACCCCTGACCAAGGAATCGCCTGTGTCCCCTTCCCTTCTGGATGACGCCCGCCGCCGCCTGGAGATGGCCCGCCCCGAGGCGGAGATCTCCGACGAGGCGTGGGCCCGCCTCGCCATGCCTCGCTCGACCCTCAAGGTCTCCATCCCCATCCGGCGGGACGATGGGTCGCTGGCGGTCTACGCCGGGTACCGGGTGCGGTACGACTCCACCCGGGGGCCGGCCAAGGGCGGGATCCGCTTCCACCCCGATGTGGGGGTCGACGAGACCACCACCCTGGCATTCTGGATGACCTTCAAGACGGCGCTCATGGACCTCCCCTTCGGAGGGGGGAAGGGTGGCGTGGCGGTGAACCCCAAGGAGTTGTCGGTGGCGGAGATCGAGCGGATCTCCCGGGCGTACATCGCGGCGGTGGCCGACACCATCGGGCCCGATGTGGACGTTCCGGCCCCCGACGTGGGGACGGGCGAGCTGGAGATGGGGTGGATGGTGGACGAGTACGCCAAGATCCGGCGACAGTCCCTTCCGGCGGTGATCACCGGGAAGCCCCTGGCCCTGGGCGGCATCCCCGGGCGGAGCAGCGCCACCTCCGACGGTGCCTTCCACGTGATCCAGGCGCTGGGCGAGCGACTCACCGGCGGGGCGGAGGCGCCTCGGGTGGTGATCCAGGGGTTCGGCAATGCGGGGGCGCAGCTCGCTTCCTTGCTCGTCGACGCCGGGTACCGGGTCATCGCGGTGAGCGACTCGCGGGCGGCGGTCCACGACCCGAACGGGTTGGATGTGGCGAAGCTCCGGAAGCACAAGGACGAGACGGGGGCGCTCACCGATCCCCCGGTGGGACGCGAGATGGACGATCCGGCCGAGCTCCTGACCCTGGAGACGGAGCTGCTGGTGCCGGCGGCGCTGCAGGGGGCCATCCACAAGGACAATGCCTGGGAGATCCAGGCGCGGGCCGTGGTGGAGGTGGCCAACGGGCCGGTGACGGCCACCGCCGACGACATCCTGGATGAGCGGGGGATCGAGATCGTCCCCGACATCCTGGCCAACGCCGGCGGGGTCACGGTGAGCTGGTTCGAGTGGGTCCAGAACCGGCAGGGCGACCGGTGGAAACCGGACCGGGTGGCCCAGCGGCTGGAAGAGCGCATGGTGGCGGAAACGGAACGGGTCGCCAGGCTCGCCGAGGATCGGGGGATCCCGCTCCGGACGGCGGCGTGGGTCCTGGCGCTGGAACGGCTGGGTGAGGCCATGGACGCCACGGGGACCGAGCGGCTGTATGGCGGTGGGGGGAAGAAGGGGTAGGGGGAGGGAGCAGGGCAGCCTGGGGCCGATGGTGCGCAGGGTGGATGTAGAAAAATAGAATCCAGATTCTATTTTTGACGTGGTGCAGGGCCCGATCCATGGAGCCTACCCACCCCCACGGAGCCTACCGACCACCCTCCAGATCAGACCGGAATCGCTGGCGGATCGCCTCCACCAGCGCATCCACGTCATCCAACTCCCCACGGAGGATCTGGATCACCTGGACATCATCGACCTCGGCGTAGTGGTGCACGAGGAGATTCCGGTTGCGAGCCAACAGGCTCCGGGCACGAACCGGGTCAACCATCGCTCAGGATCCCCTCCCGGGCGTTCCGCTCGAGGAAGGGGAGGAAGTCGAAGTAGAGACGCCGGGTGGAGGTCTCAAACTCCACCCGAACCGCGTCGTCACGAACGAAGAGGGGACGGCCAGTGGTGACGACCCGCCCCCGCACCGGCAGGGGCAGCCGGTGCGTCAGATGAAGGTCGATCTCGTGCGCCGGCAGGGCGAGCTGAAGCGTCGCCGCCAGCCGCTCGGCCAGGAGGGGATCCTGGACCGAGGGCGCCTCGGGGTCCATGAGCACCACGGCCAGGTCGACGTCGGACCGGGGGTGGGCCGAGCCTGTCGCGGCCGAACCGAAGAGATAGATCACCGCCACCTCCGGCTCATCCTCTCCCAGCGCCTGGACGGCGGTGGTGAGCCTTTCGCGGTCGGTCATGGTTGATTCTCCCTTCGTCGAAGTCCAGACAGGCGCGGGTTGATCGGCTGAGTTCAAGGTAGGGGTTCGGCGGGTGGGCACCAGAGGAGAGCGTTCAGCTAACCGCGCGGCCCTCTCGGGGTGGGCACGGCTCTGGGTCCGCTCGCCCTGACGGCGGAAGAAGCCTACGTTCGGATCAACCGGGCATGAAGGTACGCTTGCGAAAGGGGGGCTCATCATGAATGAAAGGGTACCGCACCAATCAAGGGGCCGATCAGAAGCTCAGCGCCCAGCAGCTCCTCGGCGGGCCCAACAGGTAGCCGGGGCGGCGCGACCGCAAACCGTTACGAGCCGGCTCGCCGTCATCGGGACGCTCCTCGTCGTCGCCTGGACTCTCACCGGGTGTGCTTCCGGGGGAGGCGCCGGCGCCGTCCCCGGCGAGCGGGTCGAGACCGTCACCCTGGCCGCCGGCGATGGAGGAAGGCTGGAGGTGCGCCGAACCACCACACCCCCCGCAGACCAGCGACTGGAGATCAGCCCCGAGGAGGCGTGGGCGGCGCTTCCAGCCGTCTATCGGGCGGTGGGCCTGGATCCGGACATCCGGAATCCCTCCATCCGCCAACTGGGGGTCGACCGCCACCGCTTCCCCGCCCGCATCCTGGATCGGCGTCCGTCGGAGTTCTTCAACTGCGGCGTGGAACCCGGCATGAACCGGCCTCTGGCAAACCAGGGACGAATCGACGCCCAGATCATCACCACGGTGCGGACCCGCTCCGACGGGACGGCGTCCATCGTGACGCAGATCTCGGCGGTGGCCACCCCCCGAGGCGCCGGAGGCCGGAGCGAATGCCGGTCTTCGGGGCTCCTGGAGCAGGTCATCGTGGATCTGATCCGGGATCGGACGGCGGCCGGGACCACTGGGATGGAGTGAGCCTGCCCGGACCATGAGGGTGGGCCAAAATTAGAATCCAGCTTCTAATTTCCCGGGCCCCAGGCCCCTCAGCCGGGAGGCGAGCCGCGCCCCTCCAGATGGGACCGGAATCGCTGGCGGATCGCCTCCACCCGCGCATCCACGTCGCCCAGCTCCTCTCGGAGGCTGCGGGCGCGAACAGGATCAACCATCACTCAGGATTCCCTCCCGGGCGTTCCGCTCGAGGAAGGGGAGGAAGACGAAGTAGAGGCGCCGAGTGGAGGGGGCCCGTCCGGATCGCGCTTACGCGGATTAGATGGATTGTACGACCAGGTTCACGACAACCTTGCCTGCCAGGCCTCGCGTCCCGATGCGGCTGGGCAAACAGATTCCATCGATCTTGACAAGCCCCCCCTGTACCCTTTTGAGGTGACACCGGGATAGCTTTCCAGAACGAAGCAGATTGA
>REEG01000300.1 GCA_007695195.1 Gemmatimonadales bacterium
AACAACGCGGTTGCGGTCGCGACCCATGAGCGTGTGGATGGCCTGTGCGATGCGCACGCCGTCGTCGGCCGCATCCTTGACGCACTCGAGGAAGAACGCGGTCCATCCCTCCCAATCGCCCTCGGTACGCACCGCGGCAAGCCGTGAGTAGTACTCCTGCTGGCGGTGCTTGAACGCCACGCTCAGGTACAGAAGCGGTTGGTCGAGCAGGCCCCAATGCTCGACAACCAGCGTGATGAGCATGCGACCGATGCGCCCGTTGCCGTCGAGGAAAGGGTGGATCGTCTCGAACTGCACATGCGCGAGCCCGGCCTTGACCAGAGGGGGCAGCGGGTCGTCCGAGTGGATCCACCTCTCAAGGGCGGCGAGCGCGGGTGCGACCTCCTCGTGGGGCGGCGGGACGAAGCGGGCGTTGCCTGGACGGCTGCCTCCGATCCAGTTCTGGCTGCGGCGGATCTCGCCGGGGAGTTTGTCCTCGCCGCGGACACCCCGCATGAGGAGCTGATGCACATTGCAGAGGAGGCGCGTGCTGAGCGGCAGACCGGCGCGGTCGGCGATCGTGCCGCGGGCGTAGTTCAGCCCATCAACGTAATTACAGACCTCCTCGACATCGTCGGGGCGGTCTGTGCTGCTGGTGGCCTCGAAGGTCGCGACATCTCGGAGCGTCGCCTGCGTGCCCTCGATCTGCGAGGACAGTACGGCCTCCTTGCGAACGAAGCCGTAGAGGAACCAGCCCGGGTCGGGTACCATCGCCCCGGCCACGCGGAGGAGACCAATAGCGGCGACGGCTTCGGCGTGCAGAACAGCCAGATCGCCCTCGATCACCAAAGGCGGATCCGATGGCGGCAGCGGGTGTGGTACGAACGCCTTCACGGTCTCGCCGTGGGTTGTGCTCGTTCGGTATATGCCAGTCTGGCGGGTCATGGCTGGGAAACGCTCCGTTCAGAGAGGTCCAGACTACGAATCGATCGCTTCACAGTCAAGGTCGTTAGGAAGCGATCGTTTCTTTGTCCCGGGAACCACGCTCGACCTTATCGGAGATCACGCCATCCAGCGGGTGATCCTGGCGAAGGAGGGCTTCATAGCCCCGTCGGCCCGACTGGGGTGCAGGGCATGGCAGCGGTTCGAGCTGCATCAATAGGTCGAAATCTCCTCCACCTCGACGCCAAGCCGACGCGCGATCTTCTGCAGGGTCTTGGGCCTTGCCTGCACCTCGCCCCGTTCGATTCTCGCGATGGTCTTCGGAGAGACCGATGGGAAATCGGAGCGTGAAACCCCTTTGGCCTCCCTCAAGCGGCGGAGCGACCCGCCAAGGGAATCATCGAGCTCTCGCTGTCTCCGGTTGGCGCGGGCCCTGTACTCCGGATCGAAGTCGACGAGTACCACGTGGGTTCGTTTGGCGATGTCGATTGCGACCCAAGTGAGTGGGGCCACCGGCTGGTCAGTCATAGTTGGCACTCCTTCTGAGAGGTTGGGATACCCCCAGAATGGACCTGATCCCGATGGCTGGCCAGCGCCTTCCGTATGTATTGTGGGACTGAGTTCACATCGAAGGCCCTGGATCACTAGGCGTACTGGAACCGCGTGAAGCTGGACTTCAGCCGGCCGGGTAGGCCCACCTACAACGCCCAAATCGAGGCCTCCACCTCGGTGCTCAGATGGGATAGCCGCGGTCAAATCGGACAAGTAGTCTGGAGTCTGGTGTCACGGGGTCCTCGCGAGCCGGAAGCCGACGATGCCGCTCCGGATCGTAGGTGCGAGCAGGAAGCGGTACGCCGACCGGGCGCTGTCGGCACCGCTGGCATGGGAGCCCCCGCGTAAGACTTTCTGTGTCCCGTTCACGGGTCCGGTCGGGTCCGTCTGGGCTTCTACCGAATACGTTCTAAACCAGTCCTGCACCCACTCCCACACGTTCCCGTGCATATCGTAGAGGTCCCAGGCATTCGGTTGCTTCAGTGCCACTGGATGCGCCTCGCCCCCGGAGTTGCCCGAGTACCAGCCCATGTCGTCCAGCACGCCCGTCCCCCCGTAATCCCCCGTGGTTCCCGCCCGCGCCGCATACTCCCATTCGGCTTCCGTCGGTAGCCGGTAGTTCCGCCCCGGGTACCGTTGGTTCAACCGCTGGATGAACTCCTGTGCCTCGTTCCAACTGACCGTCGCCACCGGGCAGGTATCCCCACACGCGCTCGGGCTTCCACCCATGATCTCTCGCCACTGCCCCTGCGTCACCGGCGTTCGCTGCATGTAGAACGATCGGGTGAGGGTCACCGAGTGGACGGGGCGCTCGCCACTCATGCCGCTCTCGCTCCCCATCTGGAATGTGCCGGCCGGAATCAGGGAGAACTGCTCGTCGCCGAAGCCGACACCCAGGTCGGCCCCGGTGGGGGGAGGGGCGCTGATCTGGAGGGTGAACTGCCTTGTGCTCGACAGATCGTTGGCTCCCGTCACCCGCACCGTGAACGTCCGGCTCCCGGCCGTCGTCGGTGTCCCACTGATCACCCCGCCCGTCGACAGGCTCAGGCCCGCCGGGAGTGACCCCGACGCCAGGGACCAACTGTACGGGGTGGAGCCTCCGCTGGCCTCCATCGTCGCACCATAGCTCTCGCCCACCATTCCCTCAGGCAATGAACTAGTGCTGATGGTGGGCGGCTCGGGGGCGGGATCGATGACCAGGGTGAACTGCCTTGTGTCCGACAACTCGTTCGCTCCCGTGACCCGCACGGTGAAGGTGAACGTGCCGTCCGCCGTCGGCGTCCCGCTGATTGCCCCTGCCGGCGACAGAGTCAGGCCCGCGGGCAGAGACCCCGAGTCCAGCGACCAGGTGTACGGCGTCTCTCCTCCGGTTGCCTCCAGGGTTGCGTTGTAGCTCTCCCCCACCCGCCCGTCGGGGAGGAGGTGGGTCACGATCTCCGGCGGTGCGAGTTCCCGAACCACCACAGCGGCGGTCCCGGTGACCCCCTCCACAAGGGCACCCACCTCCGCCGAACCCGGCGCCATCGCCTGCACTCTTCCGTTCCCATCCACCCGTGCCACGCCGGGGTCCGACGTCGTCCACCACTGGACCGGGGGCCCCGGGGAAATGGGATTCCCGTTGCTGTCCCGAAGCCGCACCGTCAGGGTGGCCATTTCCAGGACGTTCAGCTCCAGGAGCGCCGGCTCCAGCTCCACCGTTGCCACCCTCTGCTCGACCCGCACGAAGATGGACTCGACCAGCGAGCCGACCCGAGCCAGCACCTGAGCCTCCCCGTTGGACACCGCTTCCACGCGGTTGCCCCCCACGATCCGCGCCACCTGGAGGTTCATGCTCTCCCACGTCGGCACCGCACCGGGAACCGCCTGACCCGAGGCGAAGACGCCCTGTCCCGACAGGGCGACCTCGTCGCCCAGGGCGAAGATCAAGATGGGTTCTTCGGACACCTGGATTCGGTCCACCACCCCCATCAGGGTGAGTTGAGCCTCGGTGGATTCGCCCGGGGTCATGCGTGCGGTACCCTCGGCCTCGAAGAGCGGCCTGCCCTGGAAGCGGAGATCCACGGCGATGGCCATCTCCTCGTCCTCGCTCAGGTCCAGCTCCAGGCGAATCCGGGTCAAAGCCCCTTCCGATTGGAACTCCTGGTCCAGATCCACCCGCGTTCCCCGGGTCCCCCGGAGCTGGATTCGGATCCGGTCCGCCCGGTCGAACGCCGCCCCGGGGGTCGCCGCCGGACCCGTCCGGGCGGCCACTCCCTCCGTGGAACCAGCCGGGTCACCCTCCGGCATCATCATGGTCAACGCCAGCGAGGCCGGACCCGCCGGCGCCGGCTCCGTCAGGATGTCCCGGCAGCCCGCAAGCACCGCCAGTCCCACCACCACCAGGAGCAGGACCAGGGGCGCACCCGGGGACCGGCACGCCCGGACCACCGTCTGCGCGTCATCGCCCGGACCTGGGCGAGCCATCCCCATGTCTCCCAACATTGGGTCTCCTCCGGAATAGGCTGTCGGGCACCGACCTCGAACCCTACCTGGAGTTCCAGGCGTTCCTGAACGGGGACGAGAAGAAGCGGCTCTTGAGGGAGTTCAGGTTGTAGGCTTCGCTGAGAGCCGGTTCGTCAATCGCCGGTAGCACTACCTCGCCCCTCCGCATCTCGATGACGTAGACCTCCCCCTCCTCGTCGTCGATTGCGTCCACCACCAGCGCATCCCCCTCGAATCGGAATTCCCAGAGCTCCACGAAGTCCACCTCCGTTTCGAACAAGAGCTCCCCATCCAGGAAGAAGCGGGCGAAGGTGAAGTCCAACCGCAGGGCTCCTGCGGGAGGCGTGGACCAACGGCCGGCATAGTCGACGACGAAGATGGATGTTTCTCCGTCGCAGACGTCGCGCTGATCGAGCCGCATCCGGAACCCGCCGTCCGGGGCCAGGTCCATCCCGAAGCCATCAATCCAGAAGGTGCACTCGTCATCCTGCTCATCCAGCACCGGGAATTCCTCACCGTTCCAGGTGTGGGCCACCCAGCCTCCGGGCAGATCGCCTTCCGAGGGAGGGGGTTCGGGCGGTAGCTCCTCCTCCACGACGGTAACAAGGGCGCTGCCGCTCACTCCGTCCACCTGCGCGGTGACGGTGGTGCTCCCCGGTGCCAGCGCCGTTACTCGACCGGTCCCGTCCACACTGGCCACGGCCGGGGTCGACGACGTCCACTGGACGCTCCGGCCCGATGGGTTCACCGGAAATCCGTTTCCATCGGTCAGGGCGACACTGAACCCCGCACTCCCACCCACCTCCAACTCCACGACACTGGGCTCTACCCGGACCGAGGCGGTGCGCTGCTCCACCCGCACCGACAGTCCCGCCACCAGTTCACCCAGCCGAGCCACCAGCTGGGTTTCACCATCCGCTACCGCCTCGACCCGATTGCCCCCGACGATACGGGCCACCTCGGGGTTCAGACTTTCCCAGGTGGGCGTTGCACCGGGCACCGCCTGGCCTGTGACGAAAACACCCTGAGCCGAGAGTGGGGCCTGAGATCCCAGGGCATCGAAGGCCACAGGTCCGGTACCCACCTCAATCCGGGCCACCACGCCGACGAGGGTGAGCTGAGTCTCGGTGGCTTCGCCGGGGATCAGCCGGACCGTCCCCTGGGCCTGGAAGAGCGGGGTGCCCTGGGAGAGGAGTGCC
>REEG01000248.1 GCA_007695195.1 Gemmatimonadales bacterium
GCCGCAGGCAGGTGAGCTCCTGCGGTGACGGGGAAGGCGGGTTCCCTCGGCCGAACGGAAGTCGGCGTTCGTGGGGCAGAGGGCATCCGCAAGACACAGGAGGCCTCAAGGCCACAGGGGATCCCTATGCAAGGGGGAATCTCTACATTGAGGTCACACGAAGGCCTTCGTTGTAGACTTCTCCCCGCAATATCGCCGGGAACCCTTCAATGGCCGCAGGGGGAAGATTTCGTTGTAGACTTACCCCCCGTATAGAGGGTTAAGCCTTCGAGCAACTCTGGGGCTCGGCGAACATCGTAGAGTTCACCCCGTTTCTCCGGGGATTTCCCTTCATTGATTCCGCCGAGGCCGCCTCTTGAAGACTTCTTCCTGCTGGGGGGGGCCAGGCGACTCCGCTCCGGCGCCACCAGCCCCAGACCCGGAGCGGCCGGACGTTTGCTGCTCCGAGGGTTCCCACCTATGATCAGAAAAGGCAGCGCAGCGACAGTATGTGAATGAGTTCGCTTCCGAGTTCCTCCCCCCTGGGGTAAACCATGCGCTCTCAGTTCCTCCCCCGCGCGCTTCTCCCCCCGGCGCTTCTCCTCACCGTGTTCCTCCTTCTCGCATCCTGCTCGTCGCCGGTTGAGTTGGTCGGGCCCGACGACGAGGGGCGCGTTCTCGGTGCCATCGAGCACTACGGGGATCCGGCCCGTATCGAGGTGCCCAGCCACGTCTCCGCAGGGGAGCCGTTCACCGTCACGGTAACCACCTACGGGGGCGGCTGCGTATCCCAGGGCGAGGTGGAGGTGTCCCTGTCGGGCCGACAAGCCACCGTCAGTCCCTACGACTACGACGTCAGGGCAGACCGCAGAGTCACCCTCCCACCCAACACCATCTGCACCGCCGTGCTCCAACACTTCACCCATGAGGCGGAGCTGCGATTCGACCACGCGGGGCCCGCCCGGGTGACCATCCGGGGTCAGCGGAGGCCGTCGGGCGAGGTCATCTCGGTGAACCGCACGGTGCTGGTCCAGTAGGCGGACATGGCACCGGTGCGGTAAGGCGTCGTCCGAGCCCGCTCAGACATCCCCCAGGTCAGGAGAGGCCCTGACCCGGCCTGCCATGCGCCGCCGTTACCGCCGCAACCGCCACCGGAACCGCTACCGTCACCGCCCCGTCACCGCCGGTCCAGGATCTCTCCCCAGGGCCTGAGCCCACCCCGCCGCACCACCACCCACCCCAGCAGCACCGCCGCACTCCCCACCAGGGCATCCGTCATGTCGAAGTGGCGCCCGTCCACCAGGATCTGTCCAAGCTCCAGGAGCACGGCGGCGTAGATGCCCGGAAGGGGACCGGCTAGGAGGCCGCGGGCCTTGAGGGGCCAGACCGCCAGGAGCGCCCCCACCGGGATCAGGAGGGCGAACTGGCGAGCGATGTCCAGGGCGCTGAACACGTCGAAACGCACGGCGTGGGACATGAGGGGGATGAACTGTTGGACAGCCAGCCCGTCCTGAATCGCCGCGAAGGAGGTGGCGAAGGTGAAAGGCCGCCAACTCCACAGCACCAGGAAGGCCAGGTACGCCGCCAGGATCGCCGCCGGCCGCTGCCGTCCCCGAAGCCGCTGGGTGAAGGCGGGAAGGAAGCGGTCCGCCAGCCAGGCGCCCAGCGCCACTCCGGCGGCGTGCATGACCAGCGCCCCTGCTGAGATGGGCTGACCCAGGATCCCACCCACCACCTCCACCGCGGCAAAGACGGGTACCACCAGGACCAGAACCCGATTCCGGGCTCCGGTCCGGCCCATCCCACGCTCCGCCAGCGCCGCCACCGTCAGGATCCCTGCCGGCAGAACGAGAATGGCCGAGAGGAGGGGCAGGTCGCCCAGCGTGCTCCACGAGAAGTGCTGGAAGGCCCGCCCGGCCCGAGCCAGGGGTCCGCCGCCGTACCCGGGAACGACCCCCTGCGCCAGGAGGGGGATGAGGGCCTCAAGGAGCACCGCCGACCCATAGCCGGCAGCCAGGACGAAGGCGGGAAGCCCCACGTACGAGCGGTCCTGCCGGGTCCGGTCGATGGAACGGATGAGGACCAGGAACACCGCCGCCCCCAGGGCACTTCCGGTGGTGTTGGTGATGAAGTCCCAGATGTTGGTGTCGCGGTAGGGCGAGAGGAGCTGGATGGACTCGATGCTCAGACTGATGGCGCTGCCCACAACGGTGGCCACCACGATGGTCCGGAGGAAGGCGTTCCGGGCCGCGGAGCGGGGCGCCGAAGCCGCCCACACCGCACCCCATCCGGCGAAGAGGAGGACGTTCCGAACCGCGTCGATGACGTCGCTCCCCCGGAAGGTGAGATCGAAGGCGCCGGACAGGCGCGCCGACAACCCCTCCCGGGTCAGGTCGAAAACCGGGGGCGGAAGGGTGGCCAGGAGGAGGACCGCCAGATAGGCGATCCGGAACCCCCAGCGGGTCTTCTCAGCGTCGGGTGGCATGGCGGTGGGTGGTCGATCCGGCGTGGCGGTGGTGGTGGATCCGGCGATGGTGGGTGGCGATCCGAGGGGTCAGGGACTCCGCCCCCATCGACATGGCGGAAGATGTATCATGGGAGTTCCGTATCGTCGCGGCTCATGGCCTGGTGGGGTATGGAGGATCCCACTCACCATCGTGCCACCGGAAAATGCGAATCCAGATTCGCATTTTTTCCGTCCGCCCTCAACCGGTCTCTCCTGCTCCGCTCTCCATGGACACCTCCCCCCACTCGCCGGGAGCGGGAGCGGACGCGTCGGCCCTTCCCGCCGTCCGGAGCCACCCGAAGTACCCCATGAGCGCGCCTCCCGACACGAACATGAGTAGGCTGTAGACGCCTGCCGGCACCGCCATCTGGGACGATCCCACGATGGAGAGGGCGATGACGATGGCCAGGGTGCCGTTCTGGATCCCTCCTTCAATGGCGATGGTGAGGGCCTGCCGCCGGTCCAGGGCGAAGAACCGGGCCATCCCGAAGGCGGAGCCCATGGTGATGAGGTTGAGGGCCCCGGTGACCCCTGCCAGGGAGAGGAAGTGGTGGGCGATGACCTGCCGCTGATCCACGATCACCGCGCCCAGCACCAGGAGGAAGATCCCGGCTGAGGCCCCTCGAATGGTGCGATCCGACCGTCGGGCCAGATCCGGGAGAAAGTGGCGGATCCCCAGCCCCAGAGAGACCGGTACCGCGGTGATGGCCACGATCTGGAGGATGATCTCTCCCACCGGTGAGCGGATGGCGCCCGCCTCCACCCCGAAGTGGGCCAGGGAGAACCCCAGAACCAGGGGGATGGTGACGACGGTGGCCACGCTGCTCAGCGCCGTCAGCGTGATGGACAGCGCGGTGTCGCCCCGCGACACGAAGGTGATGAGGTTGGAGGTGGGGCCACCAGGACAGGCGGCGATGAGCATGAGCCCCACCGCCCAGATGGGCGAGAGCCCGAAGAGGTGGGCGAGCCCGAGTCCCACCAGGGGAAGAAGGAGGAGCTGGCATCCGAGCCCCACCACTGCCGCCTTGGGAAAGCGCGCCACTCGGCGGAAGTCGGCCACCGAGAGCGACATGCCCAGCCCCACCATGATGACGATGAGGGCCACCGGGAGGAGAAGGGTGACCAGGATGCTCTCTTCCACCGGGACTCCGGACATGGGGATCGAAGCTCCCGCCGTGGCGTTGGCCTATCGACGGAAACACGGCCTACGTGCCGCCATCATGGGGTGCACCCTCCCATGGGACAAATGCGAATCCAGATTCGCATTTCACGTGCCGCCGCCGTGACGCCCGGAGGTACCGGACCTACTTCCCCCGGGCTCCGGTTCGTCGCGCCTACTCCTCCACAAGCCGGTGGGTGAAGGCTCGGCCTCCCGGGCCGTAGTCCCCGGCGCCCTGCCCCCGCCCCTCCAGGAGCCAGCGGGTGGTGAGTAGCCCTTCCACTCCCACCGGACCCCGGGCGTGGATCCGGCCGGTGGAGATCCCCACCTCGGCGCCGAGCCCGTAGCGGTAGCCGTCGGCGAAGCGGGTGCTGGCATTCCAGAACACCGATGCCGAATCCACCTCCCGGAGGAAGCGTCGGGCAGCGGCCTCGTCGCCGGTCACGATGGCGTCGGTGTGGGCGCTTCCGTGCTGGTGGATGTGGTCGATGGCCTGGTCCAGCCCGGCCACGGTGCGAACGGCCAGGATCAGGTCACCGTACTCGGTGCGTCCGTCCTCGGGACCGGCCGCCTCCGCCTCCGGGATCACGGCCCGTGCCTCGGCGTCGGCGCGGAGCAATACGCCCTTCTCATTGAGCGCCGCCGCCACGCCGGGGAGGTGGGGAAGGAAGTCCCGGTGGACCAGAAGGGTCTCGGTGGCATTGCATGCGGCGGGGTAGTCGCATTTCCCATCCACCGCCAGGTGCGCCGCCATGGCCGGATCGGCCGCCTGGTCCAGGTAGAGGTGACAGATGCCGTCGGCGTGGCCCAGCACGGGGATCCGGGTCGAGGACTGGATAGCGCGCACCAGTTCCGCCGAGCCCCGGGGGATGACCAGATCCACCAGATCGTCCATCTCCAGGAGGTGGGCCACCGCCTCCCGCCCTTCCACCCCGGCCACGGCGCCCCCGGGAAGGCCCTCTGCCTCCAGCGCCTCCCGGAGGCAACGGACCAGGATGCGATTCGAATGGAGGGCCTCCGAGCCCCCTTTCAGGAGGAGTCCGTTCCCGGACCGAAGGGCCAGCGACCCGATCTGCACCACGGCGTCGGGGCGGCTCTCGAAGATGATGAGGAGCACCCCCAGGGGGCTCGACACCCGCGACAGGACCAGTCCGTCATCCAGCTCCATCTTCCGCTGCACCGCCCCGATGGGATCCGGACCGGCAGCCAGGGTGCGGACTCCATCCCGAAGGGTGGCCAGCTTGCCCGGGGATAGGGACAGGCGGTGAAGGAGGGGACCGGCCAGACCGATGCGCTCAGCCTCATCCAGATCCTGGCGGTTTGCACCCAGGATCTCCCCTTCCCGGGCGCTCAGGATCTGGGCCAGGGTGTGGAGGACCGCCGACCGCCGCTCCCCGTCCGCCGCGGCCAGAGCCCGCTGTCCGGCCCGGGCAGCCCGGGCCATCTCCATCCCTTCCCTCTTCTTATCCTCCTGCGTCTCCGTCATGCCCCCCCTCC
>REEG01000301.1 GCA_007695195.1 Gemmatimonadales bacterium
GGGGAGGTGCTGGAGGGCACCGCGCCGGGAAGGCAGGAGACCGGAGACATCACGCTCTTCAAGTCGCTGGGGCTCGCCGCCCAGGATCTGGCCACCGCCGCTCGGCTGGTGGCTGACGCCCCGAGCCGGGAAAAGGGTTGAGGGGCGCGGCAGGAGCCGAAGCTCCAACCAGCGGGAACGCCGGACCCGGTCAGGGGTGACGAATCCACCCACCACCCCTTGCCCCTTCCCCACCTCCCGGTATGAGTATTCCCCACCCGGTGGCCCGGTACTACGACCGGAACACCCGTCGATTCCTGCGCTTCGGCCGGATCCGGGGCGGGGGCGTCATCCACCGGGCCCTCTGGGCGCCGGGGGTGACGAACTCCGGGGAGGCCGGGGCGTGGATCCACGGCTGGATCGGGGAGATGCTCAGGGACCACGGCCTCGCAACCCCCGACGTCATCCTGGATATGGGGTGCGGGGTGGGCGGAACCTTGGTGGATCTGGCCCGCACCTTCCCCGAAGCCGAGCTCCACGGGGTCACCATCAGCACCCAGCAGGTGAAGCTGGCGCGGCAGTTGGTGGGGGAGCAGCTCGGTCCGGACGCGGCACGACTGCGGATCCACGCCGGCGACTTCGACTCCCTGGATCTCCCCATCCAGGCCGACGCCGTGGTGGCCATCGAAGCCTTCGTCCACTCAGGCGATGCCGGGGCCTTCTTCCGCTCGGTGGCGCGGCACCTGGCTCCGGGAGGGCTGATGGTGTTGGTGGATGACTTCCTCACCGCCCCCCGCACCCGGCTGACTCCCAGGCAGCAGGCTCGGGTCCGCCACTTCGAGCGGGGGTGGCACCTGGGGAGTCTCTGCACCGTGGACACCCTCGAGTCCGACGCCGCCGGCGCCGGGCTCGAGCTGGTGTCCGGCTTCGACTTCACCCACTGGACCCGGCCGGGCCGCCCCCGGGACCGGGTCATCGCCGCGCTCTCCCCGGCCTTCCGGGGGCTGGGTCTGGTCCGGGTCCCCTTCTTCGCCAACATGATCGGGGGGGACGCCCTCCAGGACGGGCTCAGGGAGGGGTTCATCCGGTACCGGGGTCTTGTCCTCCGGCGGAGTTGGCCCATGACCCCTGTCACCCCGGTAACCGGCCGTCGGTGATTCCAGGAGGTGGAGCTCGGTATCGGTGACGGATCCTCCGCCAGGGATTGGGGTTTTACGGTTTTCCCATCGATCGAGGAGTGGTAGCATGTCCCTAGTGACCGTATCCTCCAAGTACCAAGTGGTCATCCCGAAAGATGTCCGTGAAAAGCTGGGAATCCGACCCGGGCAGAAGGTCGAAGCGTTCGCGGTGGGCAACCGGGTGGAGCTTGTTCCGGTGGAGTCGATCCGGACCTTCCGGGGAAAATTTCCCAACCTGCCGCCCCTGGAGCGCGAGTCGGACCGACTATGAACGTCGTCGACTCGAGCGGTTGGATCGAATATCTGTCCGGAGGCCCGAATGCGCCCTTCTTCAGCGACCCCATCGAAGACGAGGAAGCCCTCCTCGTTCCTGCGCTGAGCCTGTTTGAGGTCTACCGACACCTGATTCGCCACCTTGGAAGGGATGACGCGCTCACCGTGATCGCGGCAATGCGTCAGGGGACCGTCATCGATCTCGATGATCGCCTGGCACTCGATGCCGCGGAACTGAGTGTCCGAACGAAGCTGGCGCTGGCCGACAGCATCATGCTCGCCACGGCCCGTGCTCATGATGCTGTGCTCTGGACCCAGGACGCAGACTTCGAAGGGCACGAAAACGTGCGGCTGCGACGGAAGTCCTGACCATCCATCGAGGTTCCCCCTCGGCACCCCCCTCCACTTCCCGTCCTCCTCCATGCCCTCCCCCTTCCGCGCCCACTTCTCCCTCCCCCCGGAGCTCCACTACCTGAACTGCGCCTTCATGGGGCCCCTGCCCCGGGCCGCGGAGGAAGCAGGTGTGGCGGGGATCGCCCGGAAGCGGAACCCGGCGGGGATGGGCCCCGACGACTTCTTCCGGGAGAGCGACGCCGTCCGGGGCGCCTTCAGCCGCCTCATCCGCGGCGACGACCCGAGCCGGGTGGCCATCCTCCCCTCGGTCTCGTACGGGGTGGCCATGGTGGCGCGGAACGCCAGGCTGGGTCCCGGCGATGAGATCGTCCTCACCGAGGAGCAGTTCCCGGGGAACGTCTACGGGTGGCGCCGGGCCGCCGCCGAGGCCGGCGCCGTCATCCGCATGGTGGGCCCCGACGGCCCGCCCCCCCGGGGCGCCCGGTGGAACCAGCGCCTCCTGGAAGCCATGGGACCCCGCACCCGGGTCGTCTCGCTGGGCCACGTCCACTGGACCGACGGCACCCGCTTCGACCTGGCCGCCATCGGCGCCCGGGCCCGGGAGGTGGGGGCCCTCCTGGTGGTGGACGGCACCCAGTCCGTAGGCGCCCTCCCCTTCCACCTCCCCGAGTTTCGCCCCGACGCCCTCATCACCGCCGCCTACAAGTGGCTCCTGGGCCCCTACTCGGTGGCGCTGGCGTGGATGGGCCCCGCCTTCGACGACGGCGTCCCCCTGGAAGAGACGTGGATCGCCCGGGAGGGGAGCCGGAACTTCGGCGGGCTGGTCCACTACCGGGACGACTACGACCCCGGCGCCGTCCGCTACGATGTGGGCGAACGGAGCAACTTCATCCTTCTCCCCATGACGCTGGCGTCGCTTGGCCTTCTCCTGGAGTGGACCCCGGAGGTGGTGGCCCGCCACACCGCCCAGCTCTCGGCCCCGCTGGTGGCCTGGGCGCGGGAGGAAGGGTGGGGGGTGGAAGACGACGCCTGGCGCGCTCCCCACCTCTTCGGTCTCCGCCTCCCATCGGGTGTGGAGCCGGACGCGGTGGCCCGGGAGCTGGAACGGCGGGGCGTGGTGGTGTCGGTGCGGGGCCAGGCCCTTCGCATCTCGCCCAACCTCTACAACGACGCCGGCGACATGGAGGCGCTCCGGGACGCGCTGGCGGCGGTGCGTCCGTGAACCCGGCCGAACTGGACGCCCCGAACCGGCGCCGGGGACCCCTGGAGTGGATCGGCCTCTACCTCCGGGGGACGGCCATGGGCGCCGCCGAACTCATCCCGGGGGTGAGCGGGGGCACCATCGCCTTCATCACCGGGATCTACGTGGAGCTGGTACGCTCCATCCGCGCCCTGGACCTGGATCTCCTTCGCACCGTGCTGAAGGGCGACCTCCGGGCCGCCTCGGAGCGGGTGAACCTCCCCTTCCTGGGGATCCTGGGGGTGGGGATGGCCACCAGCGTCTTCGGGCTGGCGGCGCTGGTGAACTGGCTCCTCCTGAACCGGGAGATCCACCTCTGGGCCTTCTTCTTCGGGCTCATCGTGGCCTCGGCCATCTATGTGGGGCGGTACGTCCGTCCGTGGGACCTGGGCCGGGCGGCCATGGGGCTCGCCGGGATGGCCGCCGGGGTGACGCTGGCCTCCATCCAGCCCCTCCCGGCCCCGGAGCACTGGATCTCCACCTTCCTGGCCGGCGCCGTGGCCGTGTGCGCCTGGATCCTCCCGGGGATCTCGGGGAGCTTCATCCTCCTCCTCCTGGGCCAGTACCCCCTCCTGGTGCGGGCGCTGAGCGAGCTGGATGTGGCCTTCCTGGCGGCGCTGGGAGCGGGGTGCACGGTGGGGATCCTGGCCTTCGCCCGGGTCCTGACCTGGCTCATCCGCACCCGATATGAGGCCACCCTCGCCTTCCTGGCGGGGCTCATGGTGGGCTCCCTTCCCAAGCTCTGGCCCTGGCGGGAGACCGTGACGTCGTACACGGATTCGTCGGGGGAGGAAGTGCCCCTGGTGACCCGCCCCATCACCCCCGGCGCCTGGGAGACTCTCACCGGGCAGGATCCGGCTGTGGTGGGGGCGGTGGTGGTCATGGCGGTGGCGGCGGCGCTGGTGCTGGGGCTCGAACTCCTCTCCCGGGTGCGGGGACGTCCGGCGCCGGAAGACCAGCCGCCGCCGAGGCGGTGACGGCGCGCCACCGCAGTTGTGCCGACTGAAGCGACTTTCTAATCTCAGAGACCTTCGGTACGGCGAGGCCGCGCCTGCGCTCTCTCCACCGCCCCCGCACACACCACCCACCCCACTCCCCGGCCCGGCGTCGGGGAAGGAGACCGCATGCCCAGGGAGATCCAGGACATCCTCGCCGCCAACCGGGGCGAGATCGCCGTACGCATCTTCCGGGCCTGCACCGAGTTGGGAATCGCCACCACCGCCCTCTACAGTTGGGAAGACCGCCTCAGCATCCACCGGTACAAGGCGGATCGGGCCTATCAGGTGGGCGAGCGGGGGCGTCCGGTGGAGGCGTACCTGGACGGCGACACCATCATCGAGCTCGCCCGGGAGAAGGGCGTCGACGCCATCCACCCCGGCTACGGGTTCCTGAGCGAGAACGCGGACTTCGCCCGGAAGTGCCAGGAGGCCGGCATCATCTGGATCGGGCCCCCGCCTGCGGCCATGGAGGCGCTGGGCGACAAGGTCTCGGCCCGGCGGGTGGCGGAGCGGGCCGGGGTCCCCATCGTCCCGGGCTCCGGCGGGAGCATCACCGACATGGACGAGGCCCACCGGGTGGCGGCGGAGATCGGATATCCTCTCCTGGTGAAGGCGGTCCACGGCGGGGGCGGCCGGGGGATGCGGGTGGTTCGCTCCGAGGCCCAACTCGCCGACGCCCTGGATTCGGCGCGCCGGGAGTCCGCCGCCGCCTTCGGGACGCCGGAGGTGTTCCTGGAGCGCTACGTGGTGAACCCCCGGCACATCGAGGTGCAGCTCCTGTCGGACCACCACGGCAACCACGTCCACCTCTTCGAGCGGGACTGCTCCGTGCAGCGACGCTTGCAGAAGATCGTGGAGCTGGCGCCGGCCCCCAATCTGGCCGAGTCGGTGCGGGAGAAGCTCTACGAATACAGCCTCCGTCTGGCCCGGGAGGTGGGGTACGCCAGCGCCGGCACGGTGGAGTTCCTGGTGGAAGACGTGGACGGGGAGCCCCGCATCTACTTCATCGAGGTGAACACGCGGATCCAGGTGGAGCACACCGTCACCGAGATGATCACGGGCCGGGACCTGATCCAGGCCATGATCCGGGTGGCC
>REEG01000303.1 GCA_007695195.1 Gemmatimonadales bacterium
GAGCGACCCCGGTGGGCACCCTGTCCGGAGGTGAGACGACGCCTTCCCCTCCCAGCCAAGCCTCCAACTTCACCGCCATCTCAGCCGGCGTCAGCGGCTTGGACAGGTAGTCGTCCATCCCCGCCGCTCTGCACGCCTCCTCATCGCCCTTCATGGCGTGGGCCGTCACGGCGATGATCACGGGTCGAGGTCGGTCCGGACCCTCGGTGGATCGGATGATCCGGGTGGCCTCGAGACCGTCCATGACCGGCATCTGGACATCCATGAGGATGAGATCATAGGGAGTGAACTCCTGGGCCTCCACGGCTTCCTGACCATTGGCCACGGCGTCGGCCCGGAGTCCCATGCGTTGGAGGATGCCCAGCGCTACCTGCTGATTGATGATGTTGTCTTCCACCAGGAGAATACGGGCCTGGACGTGGGCAAAGAGCCCCACGAAGGTAGAGGGGGCGCGGCGGTCCTGGATGGACTCGAGCCGGTTCGGAGGGGGCGAGGAGGAATCGGAATCCCGGTCCCGAGCCCTTTCGCGCACCGGGGCATCGGACACCTGGAACGGGATGGCGAACCAGAACTCGGATCCCTTTCCTGGTTGACTCTTCACACCGATCTCTCCGCCCATGAGCTCCGTCAACTCCCTGGAGATCGCCAGTCCAAGTCCGGTCCCTCCGAATTCCCTCGTGGTGGATGTGTCGGCCTGGGTGAATTTGCTGAAGAGGTGTGTCAGCTTCTCGTGGGCAATTCCGATACCCGTGTCGCGGACGGTGAAGCGTATGCGGACTCTGTCCTCGCTATGGGTTTCTGTCTCCACGGTCAGTTCCACACGGCCCCGAACAGTGAATTTCACGGCGTTGTGGAGGAGGTTGGAGAGGATCTGCCGGAGGCGACCGGGATCGCCAAGGAGCCACGTGGGAACGGTGGTCGAGATGTCCAGTTCGATCCCCACACCTTTCTGATCCGCCCCCACGGAGATGGCTTCCACCGAGTCTTCCAGAAGAGCATGAAGATCGAAGGAAACGATTTCGAGTTCCAGCTTCCGGGCCTCGATCTTGGAGTAATCCAGGATGTCGTTGATGATGCGGAGGAGGGACTCGCCGCTGGATCGCACTGTTTCGGCCCGTTTTCGCTGTTCGGCGGTCAGTTCCGAGTCCATGAGAAGGCCCGTCATCCCGATGATGCCGTTCATTGGGGTTCGGATCTCGTGGCTCATATTGGCCAGGAAGTCACTTTTGGCCGTGTTGGCCATCTCGGCTCTTTTGGCCAGGTCGTTGGCCCGCGTCCGCTCTTCTTCCAGCCGCCGCTGGATCATGGACTGGAGGTAGATGATCATCACCACGCTCAGGGTGATGAAGATGTAGACGAAGAAGACCCGGATGGCGAGGCTCGTGTTGTAGACCGCTACCGTTTCCAGCTGGGGACCGGCGAAGAACACGCCAACCAGAGCCGCCAGAAAGACCAAGGAGACGAAACTGCCCCGCCCCACCCCAAGGACGGAGATGGAGACGAGAGGGAACGCCAACACCCATACATACGCGGACTGCTCCACCCCGCCGTTAATGACCAGAAAGAGGAAGAAGAGTCCGGTCAGGCTCATCCCCGCTGACGCCACCACGGGAATCCACCGCTTCCGCCGGATCATCACGATGAGGGCCAGCATCACCAGGAAGAAGACGCCGTCGGCTACGGCCAGAACGTAATTTCCCTGGAGCAGGGCGATGACCCCCAGTGCCACCAGGAAGGGGGCGGTGAGGAGCATGGTGACGTTCAGCAGGAGCACCCGGCGTAACTCGTCCACCCCGCTGTCCAGGTCCAACCCGGCAAACAGCGCGCTACTTGCCCACGCCCGAAATCGGCGCAGGGTCGGAGGGAGCGGAGCAGACACGACGGAGCCTTCTGGGATGAACGGACGCGGAAGCCGGAACCTGCCGCCCTCCAGTGGAGCGGGGTCTCGTCGGCCCTTCAGGGATCGACCGAAACCATCTGGTTCTTGAGGTTGACGGTGAACGGGTAGGCAATGAACAGTTCCAAAGATTCAATCCCTGGCGCCACCATCGGCCGGTACCATATGCCACCCTCACCGGCAGGACCGTTCACACGACCGGATAGAAGGATCGCCTCTAGTGAGCCATACTGATCTAGAGCAACGAGGTGCCTCATTGCCCTTGTTCCGTGAAGCCCATGTATCGTCACTGTCCGTCGTGCACACGTAGTCTGGGATCCAACGAGATCCTGGAGCACTTTCCCGTGGGCCGCCGTCTCGCCTTCGATGGACGGCAGGGCCGCCTCTGGGTTCTCTGTCTCCGATGCCGGGCGTGGAACCTGGCTCCAATCGAAGAACGTTGGGAAGCCGTGGAGGAGGCGGAACGAGCCTTCGAGGCCGCCGCCCTGGGGGCGGCCACCGAGCGGGTTGCCCTCGGGCGTCTTCGGGACGGGACCGAGCTGATTCGCATTGGAGGGGCGCCGGAGGTGGAGGTGGCCGGGTGGCGGTACGCCCAGCGACTTAGTCGCCGCCGGCGCCGGAAGCGTCTCCTTGGGTGGGGTTCGGCCCTGGCTGTGGGAGCAGCGTCACCGACGGTGGGGACCATCCTGGTGCTGGGAGCGGCCCTGGGCTCCATGGAGTTGGCCTGGACGCAGGTGAGGAACCGGAGGCGGACCCTGACGCTCGAGGTCTGCGGACCCGAGGAAGGGCGAGGCGCATCACGCACTGTGGGGGGGCGGACGCTTCGGGCCCTGCATCTGGTGACCCGGGACCGGTTGGAGGCCCTGCAGCAGGGTGGGGCGGGAGAGCTCGGATCCCCGCTGCCCAGGCTGGGGGGAGGACCTTCAGACGCAGTTCCTCCGCTTCCCCAGGATCCCGAAGGTGAATGGGGTCTGATTCTGCAGCCCGCGCGCGGAGCGCCGCTCATGGTACCACCGGAGCTTCGGAATCGGGCGCTCCGGTACTCCCTCCTGGATCTGAATTCCAACGACACCAAGCCCGCCCACGTGGAGCGGGCCCTGGATCGGTTGACGGCGGCAGGTGACCCCTACCGGCTGGTGGCGCAGGCGGCTCGGACGCTGGCGGAGGGGCGAGGATGGGATAGCCATCTGGGATGGCCATGGGGCCCCCCCACCCTCTTGAAGGGAGCGGACCCGGTGCTTCGGCTGGCGGTGGAGATCGCCGCCAATGAGGAGGTGGAGCGACTGGCCCTGGAAGGGGAGCTGTTCCGGCTGGAACTGGAGTGGCAGGAAGCCGAAGAGCTGGCCGCCATCTCGGATTCCCTCCTCCTCCCGGAGTGGCTCCCCACCCGCCTCGAGCGCCTCAGGGACCCGGCCGCAGGGTCTCCTTCCGATCTCCCTCCTCGGCGGTAGAGGCGACAGTCCGGTTGGATGCGCCCCCCTCGCCCAGCGCTTCCCGTGTCGCCGTCTCCAACTCCTCCATGGTGAACGGCTTCGGAAGGAGTCCCGCCTCCAGGTCGGTGAGGAGGCCCGGATGGATCTCCTCCTCACCGCGGCCGGTGACGAAGAGCACCGGGCTCCGAATTCCCGACTCCCTGAGGCGCTGCACCAGGGTCGCGCCACTCATCCCCGGGAGTTCCACATCGGTGAGGATGAGGTCGGGGGATCCACCGCCCACATCCAGCCCGGGCCGATCCGGGGTGCCGGGCCGGCGCCACCCCTCCACCAGGGCTTCCGCCTCCTCGGCGGAGGAAGCGATGCTGACCCGGTAGCCCATTCGCCGGAGGGCGCGTTCTGCCGTGCGCCGGATCGTCGCGTCGTCTTCCACAAGCAGGAGGTGCGGCTGGATGCCTCCTCTCCCATTGGACAGGGAGGGTGCGGTAGGCGCGGGCGTTGTTCCGATGAGGTTCGGCCCGGGAAACGGCACCAGTCCCCTCACCTCGGCACGACGCTCCCGTGGGAGGAAGATCCGGAACGTCGTGCCCTCTCCCACCCCACTCTCCAGTGTGATGATACCCGACGCCTCATCGATGACCCGGTGCACGGTGCTCAGCCCCAGACCGGTTCCCTTGCCGGCGGGCTTGGTGGTGAAGAAGGGCTCGAAGGCGCGGGAGGCGGTGTCCTCATCCATGCCCATCCCCGTGTCCCGAACCTCGAGACAGACCCAACCTCGTTTCCCCATCTCCCCGGGACTCAGGGCGTCCTGGGACGGAGGAGCTTCCCGGGAGCTCCGGATGGTAAGGGTGCCTCCGGACTCCATGGCGTCCCGGGCATTGATCACCAGGTTCATGAGGACCTGCTCGAATTCGTTGGGGTCCATCCGAACCGGGAGTCGTTCCTTGTGCAGATCCAGCTCGAGATGTAGCCCCCGGCCCACGAGGCGGTCGAACATGGCCATGGCCTGGGCAACCAGCGCGTTGAGGTCGAACACCTGGGTCGAGCGTTCGCCCCGCCGGCTGTAGGTCAGGAGTTGCCGGGTCAGGTGTCGGCCCCGATCTCCAGCTTCCCGGGCCCGCACCAGATCTTCCTTCAGATCGGAGTCGCTGGGCAGCTCCTGGATGGCCAGATCGAGGGAGGTATTGATGACGGCCAGGAGATTGTTGAAGTCGTGGGCGGCTCCACCGGCCAGGAGGGCGACGCCCTCGAGCTTCTGAGCCTGGCGGAATTGCTCTTCCAGGCTCCGGGCCTCCGTCAGATCCTGCTTGATGCCGATGAAGTGGGTGATCTCGCCGCCGCCGCTCCGGACCGGGGTGATGGTCTGCTCTTCCAGGTACAGACTTCCGTCCTTGCGCCGATTGGTGAGGCGTCCCCGCCAGACCCGTCCGTCCAGAATCGTCTGCCACATCTCCCGATAGAATCGGTCGTCCTGATACCCTGACTTGAGCACGTCTCCAGGGTTCCTGCCCTGAACCTCTTCCAGGGTCCAGCCGGTGAGTTCGGTGAAGGCGCCATTCACCCACTCCACGGCGCCGTGTCGGTCCGTGATGACCACGGAGTGGGCCGCCGCCTCCAGGGCGCTTCCCTGCAGTCGCAGTTTGTCGCGGGCGTGGATCCAGGTCAGTTCCCGCTGCAGAAGGAGACCCAAGGCCACCGTGGCGGCGGGGAAGAGTCCAAGCAGCGTGAAGGTCAGCGCCACAACCGTGCCGGTCCCGGGCTCGAAGGG
>REEG01000156.1 GCA_007695195.1 Gemmatimonadales bacterium
CCGCCTGTCGACAGGCTCAGGCCCACCGGCAGACTGCCCGACGCCAGCGTCCACCGGTACGGCGCCTCCCCTCCACTCGCCTGTAGCGTCGCACTGTAGCTCTCGTCCACCGTCCCGTCAGGCAGCGAACTCGTGGTGATCTCCGGGGGCTCGGGTGGAAGCTCGACCCGGACCGTCACCATCCCGTGGCTTCCCCCCGCAGACGCGGCAATCCGGGTCTCACCGGGAGACACCGCCGTGATCCATCCGTCGGAGCTCACCGTAGCCACACTTGGCCGCTCCGAGGTCCACTGCACCGAGTGATTGGCCGACCCGCCACCTCCGGAGGCGAACACCTGCGCCCTGGCCTGGGCTTCCTCCCCCACGGTGAGGGTTGGAGTGGAGAGGCTTACCTCCACCCGCTCCACCTCCATGATGACGGCGTCACAGCTCGCAAGACCCAGGAGCACGGCGGCCAGAAGGGCGACCGGGAGCCAGAGGAGTCCCCCGATGGGGCCGCTCCGTCGATGGGACGTGGACTGGTGACCCGCCATGATGCTCTCCTTCGTCAATTCCAGAGTCTCAGAAGCTCACGGACCTGAAGCGAACCATCGCTTCCAACGTCCAGAACCAACCGGAAAGGCCACGGGGTGGCCTCTTCCTCCCCTTCCCTTCGGACCCGGGCCATGAGCGCCCGAACCTGAGCCACCTCTCCATCCACCTCCAGCGGGGTCTGGGGGTGGAAGTCCAGAGATGCCTGCCCGGGACCCGCATCTGCACCCAGGAGGCCCCACCACACGTCGAGCTCACTCTCCGTCACCGCCGGGTAGAGTGAACGAACGGCCGATTCATCCCTGGCGGTCAGAGCCGACGCCAGCGATACCAGGAGATCATCCAGTGCCTCGGGGAGTTCGACCGGGTTCGCCCCGGCATCCCGCCCTTGGCCCGTGGGCAGCAACTGGTCCACCCCTGAATCCGTGATGGGTCGAAGGACGGTGTCCGACTCGTCCCACGTCTCCCTGGCGGCGCGCTCATCTTCGGCCCGAGGGGGCGGTTCCTCCACCGAGGAATCCCCGCCATCCCCCCCCTCGGATTCCCATGACTCATCAGGCGCCACCCCAGGAGGCGGAAGGTCCGGATCTCCCCTCACCGGCTCGAGCCCCACCGCCACCTCGGGAGCTGAGGCGGACAGATCGCTCCCGCTGCCTTCGTCGACGGAGCCGGGAGCGACGACCCAGAGCGCAATCACAACGGCCACTGCCAGAACAGCCCCAGCCCCAGCCCCCCATGGAGACAGGCTCCGGCTGGCCCGGCGGCCATCTCTGGTGCTTCCTTCGGGTTCTTGACCGGCCTCCCCATCTGCCTCAGCGCCGTCCCCTCCAGGAGCCGTCACCGTCTCCGCGCCCGGCGTCCGGATCAATTGGTCCAGCTCTTCCAGAACATCCCGCGCCGAGGGTGTCCGGTCAGCCGGATGCCGGGCCAGGAGGTGGGAGAAGAGCGAGACGACGCCGGCCGGAACCATCACATGGGGAACCGCCTGCTGAATGGGGATGGGATCCCGGATCAGACGACTGACCATGACCTCCTGGCTGTTCGATCCCTGGAACGGGAGAACGCCCGAGATCATGCGGTAGAGGATCAGCCCCAACGAGTAGAGGTCGGATCGGCCATCGAGGCGTTGGCCGGCCGCCTGCTCCGGGCTCATGTACTCCGGGGTCCCCACGGCGAAGTTGGGCCGGGTCAGCGTCAGGTCCTGGACCTCGCCTTCTCCCATGCGCCGGGCGATGTCGAAATCCACCACCTTCACCCCGACCCCGCTCTCCCAGCCCGGACCCAGCATGATGTTGTCGGGCTTGAGATCGCGGTGTACCACCCCCAGCTCGTGGGCCGCCTCCAGCGCGAGGGCGATGCTTCGGACAACCACAAGCGCCTGCTGCACCGCAAAGACCTCTCCCGCCTTCATGGCCTGGCCCAGCGACCGGCCGGAGATGAACTCCATGGCCAGATACTGCCGCCCGTCGTCCATGACCCCGAAGTCGTAGACCTGACAGACGTTGGGGTGCTGGATCCGCGCCGCGTTCCTGGCGCCCCGGAGGAAGCGCTCCGCCCCCTCCGCATCCTTCGCCGCCTCGGGCAGGAGGACCTTCAGTGCCCGACGGACCTCCAACTGGACATGCTCCACCTCCAGAACCGCCCCCATGCCGCCCTGGCCCAGGGGCCGGACAACGCGGTAGCGGTCCGCGACCAGCGTCCCGGGAGAATAATCCGGAAGGGTCACCGCAATCCCGGCCCGGTGAAGGAGAGGCGAAGGCCCACATCCCAGGCCGTCCCCCGGCCGGATCCGTGGGGAGTCGGCTCAAGGCTGAAGCGGGCGCGACCTGCTGCTTCGTGACGACCGCGGGCATGCATGTAGGCCTCAACGGCCCCCGCCACTATGGCCGCCGCCGCGACTCCCACACCAAGCTCACGGTGGGGATAGGTCTGCATGACGACGGTGTCCTGATAGGAACCGCCGAAGGGGAGCTCGTAGGTTCGCGTCTCTTCCACGATGTCGGAGCGGGAGGCCAGGAAGGCCGCGCCTCCGGCCACCCCGGCCACCAGCACAGCCAGGAAGCGCCGCTCGGTATGCCATTGACCCAGCCCGGGAACCAGCAGCCCCCGCGCCAGGGCTCCTCCGGGCTGGAAGTCGGGCGGGAACAGGTGCTCTTCCACCTCCCGGACCTCGACCTCGTCCTCTACGCCGTCGCCTTCGTCAATGACGGGAGGAAGGGCATCCTCCGAAATCACCGGCTCCGGAGAGGGCTCAGTGGAGGGGTCAGGCTCGACCGTCCCGGCGGGCTCGTCAGCGACCGGCTCCGGGGCGGGCTCCGGCTCCACTGCAGGCTCCGGGAGCTGAGCCACACGATCGGGGGTATCGATGGCCGGCACCACCGCCATGGGAAGGTGGCGGTCGAAGGTGCCCCCGGCGATGGCGGGGTTCTGGGCACCCCGCGTGTCCCGACGGACCCGGTCCCGCACGTACTCCATCACCTCGCCGAGATCCACGATCCCGTCCCGGTTCAGGTCCGCCGCGCCCCGGAGCCCCTCGATAAGGTGGTAGGTGAAGACCCCGTGGCCCCCACCCCACCGCTCACCCTCCTGGGAGAGGTCATTTCCCTCTCCGGCGGTGAATACCACCTCACCGCCGCGCCGCTCCCGGAAGCGCTCCTGGAAGATCTCGTTGATGTTGTTGAAGGCGAAGGCGTCGCGGAACGCCACCTGGGTCGTCATCTCGCCGCTGTGGCAGGCATCGGCGATGAGGATCAGATCCCGGTAGTTGAGACTCGCCAGCGACTGCTCCAGATCCGACATGGGAAGAGCCGTTCCCGCCAGATTGTCGAACTCGGTGTCGTGGGTGAGGAGGTAGTACTCATCGGGACGCGTGGGATCGCGGACCCCGTGCCCGGCGAAGTAGAAGACGATCTGGTCGTCTTCCGTTGCCGTCGTGAGGAAGCCGCGGAGTGCGGTTCGGATGTTTCGGAAGGTGGCCTGCTCGTTGGTGAGGAGCACGACGTTCTCCGGCTGGTACCCTCCCAGCCCCGCCGACTCGGAGACCAGGAAGTCCCGGAGCGCCTCGGCGTCCCGATGGGCAAAGCGGAGGGCCGGCACGGCTGGATCGTCGTACTCGCTGATCCCCACCACCACCGCCCACCGGCGTCCCAGCCCGTCCAATCGCTGGAGCCCCGGCGACACGCTCTCGAATTCATCTGCCGGGAGCAGCTCAAGGGAGTGGGAGACGATGATGGCCGACCCCTCGCGGGGAGCGGCCACGAAGAACGCCTCCTCCGTCCCCGCCACCACCGGAAGGAAGATGATGAACTCGTTCAGCCCCGACTCATCCACCGGGGTCAGGACCGCCCGATGCCCATTCACATGGACGCTGGCGATGCCCGACGGATGGTAGGCCAGCCCGCGGATGCGCAGCGACTGACCCACAGTCTGCGGCACGCTACGGACGCCTTCGCCTGTCCACTGCGCCGGGTCCAGCACCACGATGTAGCCGTCTTGCGGAGTCTGCGCCGAGACCGGCTGGGGATCCCAGGCAACGACAATGAGAAGGAGGGCCAGGAAGGCGAGGCGCGTGAGGCCTTGCAGACGTGGTCTCGTCATGTCCCAAATTGCTCCAGCGTCAGGGCGAATACCGATCAATGGCCAGGTCCAGTTGAGCCCTCACCCGGGTTAGATCCTCATGGATCTGCCCAACCCGGGCGATCGTTCCCGTCATCTCCGAACGAAGGTGGGCCAGTTGCGCCTCTTTGGCTTCGGCCTTTGCTCCTGCCGTTCTCCCCACGAAGGCCAACGCTTCCTTGCCCATCTTCTTTACCACAGGCTTAACGGCCGCTTCTGAAGCAGCTAGAATGACCCCGGCCGGTCCGGTGGCACATTCAATGGCTAGTCGAGCCTTGTTCAAGACGGGCAGGGCCGCCGATCCGAGTTCCCAGAGTCGGTCGACTGCATCGGGATCCAGGTCAACCAAGCCGGCATCCCGCACAGCGGTCGCCAGCTTCTTGATCAGAGACTCATGCTGTGCCAGAAGGAGATGTGTATGGGTGAGAATGGGGAGCCATCGTTCGGGTTCGTGCATCATGAACCCGAAGGCGTTCGCAAGCCCAGCGGTCTCCCGTTCGAGGTTTTCCAGGACGTCCCGGCGATGAATGAGCTGGGCCAGGTCGGTCCCTGACACACTGGAGGGCACAGCGGGGCGTACGACTCCTGTAGCGGGAATTGAGCCTGAGTGCATGATTCGGAAGTCAGAAGGAACGTGTCTTTCGATCTCAATCGGCTACGGTTCGAAGAGATGCCCGAATCATAGGACCCTGGCGTCAACTTGGCGTCAAGCCCATGTCATCCAGCCACGGCCCTGCCTCATGAACACCTGATCGAAGCATCACACCGGTGTTCAAACCGTTGCCGTCTGCCGGTCATACCGACACCGATCCAGAGTACGCTTCCCCGGCTCCCATTTTACACTGACTCGACGTTCCCGCCAGATTCCCCCCATGCCCAAACCCCGCTCCCCCTGGCTCACCGCCGCCTTCATCGCCGTGGCCATC
>REEG01000270.1 GCA_007695195.1 Gemmatimonadales bacterium
CGGGCGCCCCGGGATTGAACCTGGAACGCCCGGCTTACCATCAGTGGGCCTGGGTGGACTCGAACCACCGACCTCACGCTTATCAGGCGTGCGCTCTAACCACCTGAGCTACAGGCCCTGTTGCCAGAGAACGCGAAAGGTATCGGTTTTCGATCCGGGTTTCAAGATCCACCTGGAGCCGGCCGGACCACCGCGTCACGCCCCATCCTTCAAGGCCCATCCCGTTGCCGCCCCACCACGCCCCTGGCCTCAGGCGTCTGCGCCCCCCATGTTGTGCTCCACCCAAGTACCGACGGGTCCGAGTCGTTTTCCGGAACCCCACATCCACGGCTGCATCCCCCATCAGGGAGGAGTTCCATGTCCGACTCTCTCGAGCACGTCTCCACCACTTCCACGGGCCTGGCCCCCAACGTCTCCGGCGCCCTGGCCTACCTCCTGGGTCCCATTACCGGCATCGTCTTTCTTCTCATGGAGAAGGACAGCCGTTATGTCCGCTTCCACGCGGCGCAGAGCATCGGCGTCTGGGTGGCCTTCCTCATCGTCTCCGTGGTTCTGACGGTGATCAGCGGCGCCCTAAGCGCCATTCCGGTTCTGGGCTGGCTCTTCGCCCTGGTCTTCCTGTTTGTCTCCCTGGGGATGACGCTGGTGGGGCTGGCCCTCTGGCTCTTCCTCATGTACAAGGGCTACAGCGGCGAGGAGTGGGAATTCCCCTTCATCGGCCGGCAGGTTCGGAGCATGCTCTTCAAGGGCGAGGTCTGACCTTCTCCACCCATCCGTCGCCGGCGGTCCAGTCCGCCACCCGGCGGATGAGGTCGTCCAGGGCCCGATCCGGCACCGCCACCAGGAGGCGGACCCGGGCTCCGTAGACCTCCTCCTCCTTCACCGCCCCCAGCTCGTCCAGGTGCCGGAGGAGGGGGTCCACCGCCGGATACGCCACCTCCACCCAGACCCGGGTCCGATCCACCCGCAGGATGGTTGGAAGGGAGGCCAGCGCCAGATTCACCCCCCCGGCGTACGCCCGCCCCAGACCGCCCCGGCCCAGCTTGGTCCCTCCGTAGTAGCGGGTCACCACGGCGCAGATCTCCCCTACCTCGCCGTGGAGAAGCGTCTCCAGCATGGGGCGTCCCGCCGTCCCGTGGGGCTCCCCGTCGTCGCTCATCCCGATGCGGGCCGTGTCGCCGGGAGGGCCCGCCACATAGGCCCAGCAGTTGTGGGTGGCGTCGGCGAACTCCCCCCGCACGGCGTCGATGTGGCGCCGCGCCTCCTCCTCGGAGCGGGCCCGATCCACCGTGGTGATGAAGCGGCTTCCCCGGATCACCTCCTCCACCCGGTGGAAGCCGCTGGGAACCTCGTAGCCGTCCTGGGGCACAGCGCCTCCGTTGCCTTATCCGGAATGATTCTTATTATAAACCTTCAACCCGGAAGCCCTGGAGCCGGAACCCCCGACCCGTTCCGGCCCGACCCCCAACCCCTGGATTTCCCATGACCGACACCTCGGCCCAGCCCATCGAAAAGCGCGGATACGCCCATCCTGAAAAGCTCGTCTCCACCGAGTGGGTGGCTCAGCACCTCCAGGACCCCACCGTGAAGCTGCTGGAGTCCAACGAGGACGTCCTCCTCTACGACATGGGTCACATCCCCGGTGCCCGGAAGATCGACTGGGTGAACGACCTGAACGATCCCGTCACCCGGGACTATCTGGACCGGGACCACTTCCAGGAGCTCATCCGTCGCCTGGGCATCAACGACGGGGACACCATCGTCTTCTACGGCGACAAGAACAACTGGTGGGCCACCTACGCCCTCTGGGTCTTCGAGCTCTTCGGCGTCCCCAACCTCCGGATCATGGACGGAGGCCGCGCTCTCTGGGAGGCGGAGGGGCGCCCCATGACCGAGGAGGTACCCGCCATCGAACCGGGCGGCATTCAGGTGGGCGAGCGGGACGACGCCGCCATCCGGGCCTTCCGGGAAGACGTCCTGGCCCATGTGGAACGCTCCGGCCGGCTGGTGGACGTGCGGAGCCCCCAGGAATTCTCGGGCGAGCGCATGCACATGCCCGACTACCCCAACGAGGGCGCCCTCCGGGGTGGCCACATCCCCGGCGCCCGGAACGTGCCGTGGGCCCGAGCCGTGGATCCGGACACCCACCTCTTCCGCCCCGCCGACGAACTTCGGGCCATCTATGAGAAGGAGCAGGGCCTGGACGGCGGTGAGGATGTCATCACCTACTGCCGCATCGGCGAGCGCTCGTCCCACACCTGGTTCGCCCTCCGCTACCTCCTGGGGTACGAGAGCGTCCGGAACTACGACGGGTCGTGGACCGAGTGGGGGAATCTGGTACGGGCGCCCATCGAGCGCTGAGTCCCGGTACCACCCGACGCGGCGTGAAGGCCGCTACGCCGGCACCGGCTACGAAAAAGGGCCGCCCTTCCACGGGGGAGGGGCGGCCCTTGGTCGTTGTATCGTCCGGAGGGACCGGTTCAGCTCCAGTCGGCGGGACTCACGCGGGGATCCAGGAGGGCCTCGTCGTCATCGTACCACTCGTCCCAGTCCTCCTCATCCTCTTCTTCGTCGTCCCACTCGTCCTCGTCATCGTCCCACTCGTCTTCGTCTTCCCACTCCTCATCATCCAGTTCATCGTCCTCGTCGAGGGCGACCATACCCTGGCTCGCCTCGAGGGTCTCGTCGAGCCAGCCCCAGCGGTCCATCATCTCCAGATACCTCCGGTCAGCGAGGAAGGTGAAGGGAGCGCGAAGAATTCCGATCCCTGGCCGCAATTCTACCTCCCCCCAAGGGAAAGTCAAGCGGGAACGGGGCCGGCTGTGCGGTGCTAGGAAGAGGGAGATTCCGGCAATGGAAATCCTCCTTTCCTCCCCCTATGTTGGGACCTGTCGGGGCGGTGGCGTTGCGGCCCCGGTCCCGGACGATTTCTCCCTGTGAGGTGCGCCATGGCACGACCCTTTCCTACCCCCGCCTTCCGGGTACCCGGTAACGGCACCCGGCGCCCCCCGGCCCTGGCCGGCCTGGCCGGCCTCCTCCTGATGGGGCTTGTTGCCGCCGGCTGCGAGCAGCCCCGAGCCCACGGCGACCAGACCGCGATCATTGTGGCGGCGGAGACCGAACTCTGGTACTCCATCGAAGATGAGTTCCGGACCCAGATGGAGCCGCCCATCCAGACGGTTCGCCAGGAGCGGCCCTTCCGCGTCACACCGGTGGATCCGGACGTGGAGAGCGGATGGGGGCAACTGCGGCGCTTCCGCCAGCTCGTCCTGGTGGGTTCGACGGACACACCCTGGATGGAAGACGCCCTGGGCAAGGTATCGGGTCCCGTTCCCGCTGCCCCCGCCCTCCTGGAGTTGGAGAATGTCTGGGCCCGAGGCCAGAGGGTCTGGATCCTCCTGGTCCCGGACGACGACCCGGGCCAGGCGGTGACCGACCTGGCCGGCACCATCCTGGAGACCATGGACGCCCAGTTCCGCGAGTTTGTCCGGACCCGTCAGTTCGTTTCGGGACGGGACACCCTCCTGGCCGACTCGCTGGCCACCAATGTGGGCTTCTCCATGACGCTCCCCAATGTGTATCGCTACACGGTGGAAGACTCGGTCTTCCGCTTCCGGAATGACAATCCCAGCCCCCGCGAGCTCATCCGGGAGATCGCCGTGACGTGGATCGAGCCGGCGCCGGCCGAGGATCCGACCCAGGAAGAGTTGGAGGCGTGGCGGATGGGGCTGGCGGCCGAGTACTATGTGGATCCCCAGGAGCTGGACCTCACCGTGGTCACCTTCGAGCCCATCTCGGTGAACGGGATCCAGGGGGTGGAATTCCAGTCGGCGTGGCGCAGCCTCCCCGACGCCTGGCCCGCCGGAGGCCCCTTCATGGTTCGTGCCCTCCGCTGCCCCGAGCAGGACCGCATGTATCTCATGGACGGGTGGGTCTACGCCCCCGAGCGTGAGAAGTACGAATACGTGCTACAACTCCAGAACATCCTCAATACCTTCCGCTGCCACCCATAACGTGTCGTTCGTACACCTCCATACCCACTCCGAATTCTCCCTCCTGGACGGAGCCAACCGTCTGGGAGACCTGGTCCGCCGTGCCCTCCACTACGAGATGCCGGCGCTGGCCCTCACCGACCACGGATGCATGTACGGCGCATGGGCCTTCCAGAAGGCGGCCTGGAAGGAAGGGCTGAAGCCCATCATCGGGATGGAGGCCTACGTGGCCCCCGGCGACCGCCGGGACCGGTCCCGTGGCTCGGCCGAGCGGAACTACTACCATCTGGTGCTCCTGGCCCGGGACCGGGAGGGGTACCGGAACCTGGTGAAGCTCTCGTCCATCGGGTACACGGAAGGCTTCTACCACAAACCCCGCGTGGACCGTGAGGTCCTGGCCCGGCACTCGGGCGGGCTCATCGTGAGCTCGGCGTGCCTGGCCGGCGAGGTGGCCCGGAACCTCATGGAGGGGCGGGATGAGGCGGCCCGGGATGCGGCCCAGTGGTACGCCAACGTCTTTCAGGACCGGTACTACCTGGAGGTGCAGGCCCACGGCACGCCGGGGCAGGCCGAGCTGAACCGGCGGATCTTCGATCTGGCGTCGGACCTGGACCTCCCGGTGGTGGCCACCAACGACGCCCACTTCCTGGAGTGCGGCGACCACGAGGCCCACGACACCCTCCTCTGCATCGGGCTCGGAAAGGACAAGTCGGACCCCGACCGGATGCGCTACGACGACGGGCTCTACTTCAAGGGCCCCGACCAGATGCGGGAGGCCTTCCCCGACCGTCCCGACGTCATCGAGAATACGCTCCGCATCGGTGACGAGGTCGACCTCACCTTCGACAAGAAGTACCACGTCCCCGCCTTCCCCCTCCCTGAGGGCGTTTCCACCGAGGAGGAGTACCTGGTCCACCTCACCACCGAGGGAGCGAAGGAGCGCTACGGCGACCCGCTCCCCGACGAGGTGAAGGACCGGATGGACTTCGAGCTGGGGGTGATCCTGGAGACGGGGTACTCCGGGTACTTCCTCATCACCTGGGACTTCATCCGCTGGGCCCGGGAGCAGGGGATCCCGG
>REEG01000099.1 GCA_007695195.1 Gemmatimonadales bacterium
CGCCCCCTCAGCCCTCGCCCAAAACCGCCCAAAGCTCCCCATCGTCCCACACCAACTCCGCCTCGTGAATCCCCCGTCGGTCCGGCGGGAGCGGTCCCCTTACCGCCACACGGAGGTAGTCCTCGGTGAGGGCCGAGCGCCCCTTGCCCTCCAGCACCACCCGGGCGCGGCTCCCGGCCCGCGCCCGCCGGTACGCCTCCCCCTTGGCCTGGACGATGTCGCGTAGTTCCCGGCTCCTCTCCCCCGCCACCCGCTGGGGCACAGGCATCTCCCGCTCGAGTTCGGCGGCCACCGTGTCATCCCGCGGCGAGAAGGGGAAGACGTGGAGGTAGGTGTACGGGAGTTCTTCGACGAGGGCGACGGTGGCCGCGTGGTCCTCCTCCGTCTCCCCGGGGAAACCCGTGATGATGTCGGCCCCGAGTCCCAACACCGGGACGCCGCCCACGGGTGCGGCTCCCCCGACCGTGAGCCGCTCCGTGATCTCCCACGCCCGCACACGGTACATCTCTCGGGTGTGCCACCGCCGCATGCGGCGGAGCACCGGATCCGCTCCGCTCTGGAGCGGCATGTGGAGATGGGGGACCAGACGACCGTCGGAATCAGCCAGGAGGGAGAGGAGGAGGTCGTCCACCTCGGTGGCCTCCACACTCCCGAGGCGAAGGCGGACGCCGGGCACCTGGTCCAGAAGGCGCGCCACCAGCTCCCCCAACGAAGCCCGGGGCGAGAGATCGAGGCCGAAGTGGCCGATGTGGATCCCGGTGAGGACAAGCTCGGCGTGGCTTCGGGCCAGGAGGCGCGCTTCTTCCACCACCTCGTCCATTGAGCGAGACCGGCTCCGGCCCCGAGCCAGGCGGGTGGCGCAGAAGGCGCACTGGCGGTCACATCCGTCCTGGATCTTGAGCCATCCTCGGGCTGCCCCCTTTCGCTGGAGGAGGAGTTCGGCCCCTACCGGCTCCCGGTCCACCTCATGGAGGTCGCGCCCGCGAAGCTCCAACTGCACAAGCCCCGAGCCCACCACCGCCTGGGCCACCGCCACCGGATCGTGCCCGGGCACCACCTCGCTGGTCTCGTCCATGGCCCGGTACTGGGAGGCTTTGAGAGCGGCGGAACAGCCGGCCACCACGATCCGTGCGAGGGGATCGTCCCGCCGGATCCGGCGGATGAGGCGCCGGGCATCGGCGTCGGCGCGGTTGGTGACGGTGCAGGTGTTCACCACATGGACGGTCCCCGAGGCATCTCCATCCGGGACCGTCCGGGTCCCCCGGGCTTCAAGCTCCTGTCGCATCCGCTCGGTGTCATACTGATTCGCCTTGCACCCGAAGGTGTGGTAGGCGACCCGAACCGGAGCCCGCCCCACCAATCAGCCCCCGGCGAGGCGGAGCGAGACGGTGGTACGCCAGTACTCCTCCGACAATGCCCCTGCATCCCGGCTTCCCCGCTCCACCGAGAGGTCCAGGCGGGCCAGGGGGACGTCCTGGGCATCGGCCAGGTTGATTCCGAACCCACCGGAAAAGGCCGATTCTTCCGCCGATTCACCCCGGACGTGGAAGGGGAGTTCCTGGACCCGGTATCCCACCCGCAGGGGGAAGGCCCGACCGCGGAGCGTCCCGCGCCCCCACTCGATTCCCCCTCCGTATCCCCACACCACATCGCGGGCCGCCTCGCCCCCCAACTCCCCGTCCACCCCGGACCAGTCGGCCCGGGAAATACCCATGGCGAGACGGACGTCCGGTGCCAGGGTGAAGGTGCCACCGGTGCGGAGGGTCAGGGGCATGGTATAGCTCCGGTCGACGCCCTCGGTCCCGCGCACAGGCGCCAGGGTCATGTCACCGACCCACTCGACGGAGGCTCCTACCTGAAGGAGATCAGAGGGAAACCAGTTCACGCCGGCGACGGCGGTGGCTCCGGACACCCGCCACTCGCCCATCTGCCGGAAGTTCTCCAGCCCCCCCTCCACGGCGCCGGACTCGAGCTCCCGGGTGAAGCGACGCTCCACCGATCCCACCAGCGATCCCACGCCCACACCTACCGCAAGCTGCTCTCCGATCCGGGTGGCCCACCCCAGGCGAGCCTGACCGATCCCGCCCTGGGATTCATACCGATCCAGCGCCGGCGTCGGCCCCGCCGCCAACTCCACCACTCGCTCCGCCGTCACCGCCCACTCCTGATCCAGGAAGCTTCCGAACTGGGCCGTGAACACGTGGCGTCCGAAGGGATAGGACACCCCCAGCAGGGGAAACCGGGTGCCCCCCGCCTCCGGCGCCCCGCTGACCTGGGTCACCGAGGGCTGGAAGGTCCCGGAGATGGAGGGCAGTCGCAGGCCGGCGGCAGCGGCCGGGTCGGTCATGAGCATCTGCCACCCCGAGAGCCCCACACCCACACCACCCAGACCCCGGGCCCGGGCGTCCATGGGGTCGATCTGGAGCCCCAGGCCACCGGCGTTGAAGACGGACTGGGCCTGGGCCGGAGCTGGAGCGGCCAGCCCCGCCACTCCCACCACCACCGCAAGAAGGATGGCAAACATGCACCCCGAGAGGGCGGAGGGAACCGTCTTCAAGGACTCCGTCGACTGCGTCGTGGAACAGGTCGGCCGCGTCATGGCAGGAGCTCCCCTTCCGAGATGGTCAGGATGAGGCGAAGGAAGGGCTCTCCCTCCTGCCCGGGACCTACGAAGCTGGCGAAGGTGAATCCCGTGGGCTCGAAGGGCGAGAGAAGGGCCACGGTTCGGGGTACCTCGCCGGCCTCCTCTTCCCGGGTGCCAAGCTGCTGTGCCAGGAGCGACTCCACGTAGGCGGTAATGGGCAACTCGAGACGCCTCCCGTCCCGGAACACGTCGGGCAGCAGGGGGCGCGGCTGGGCCGGAATGGCCGACCCCAGGGGCGACCGGGGAACCCGTGCCTCGGCCAGCGCCGGGCGCGCATCCAGGCGAAGGGTATCGCGAGGGGTGAAGGCGGCCGGCTCCGACCCCTTACCGGTCAGGACGAGACCCGCATAGATGACCCGTTCCGGGGTGATATCCAACGGGCAGAGCTCGCCCAGGCCCTGGCAGGCATCCGAGTCGGTCTCGAGCCGGGTGGGAAGATCGAACCGGAGGAAGGCCCGTCGCGCCGGGGCTCCGCCGATACGGATCTCAGTGGGGCTGACCCCCGGCTCCGGCGAGTAGATGAAGGTGGAGCCGGTGGCGCCGGCGCTGATGCTGACCACCGTATCGGGGTTCACCGATGAGCGGACGTCCGCCACGAACCGGGCCGTGCGCATCTCCATGAGGGCGCCGGGAGTGGCGCTGGAGACCCGGGCGGCGCGCAGGGCCGGATTCAGCTCCGTGGCCCAGGCGGTGGCGGTCACACTGTCCACCGCGAAGACCACCGTATCGGCTTCCTGGGGGTTCCAGGCCGCTCGGCCAAGGCCACGTACGGGCCCGCCACCGGGCTCGTCCCAGAGCCGAACGCCGCCCAGGGTGTCCACCGCCGCCTCCCAGCCGGCAGTGACCACGTCCCATTCCGAAAGCACGGCCCCGGCCTCCAGCTCCACCGGCTCGTCCGGGGCGAAGCGAGTCGTGTCCATGGTCACCACCAGTCGCCCGCCCACCGGAACGTACGCCGAGTCTCCGACGCTCTGGGTCTCGCCGGGGGGGAAGACCTGAATGGTCCGGGGCAGAACCCCGAACCGTACCAGGGAGCGAGCCTGGAAGTCGCCCTCATAGTCCAGCGCCACGTGGAGGGCCGGGGCATCGGATCGCGACCCGAACCCGGCGAAGACATCCAGCGATTCCACGAATTCCGAGAACGGAACGATGACTTCCACCGTTCGAGCGCCCACGGGAATGGAATCCCCATCGTCCAGGGTGGGGACGGCGTCGGTGCACCCGACGCCCACCCATGCCACCAACAGGACAGCGCCCCAGAAGGTGGCCAGGGAGCTCGGCAGAGAGCGTGCGCGGCCCCAGGGGCGGGGCTGGCGAGGTTCGAGTGTCACCCGTTCATCCTTTGATGGTGGAACCGTGCGTCGTGGTCTTTGCGTCGTACCCCGGAGTGGGCTCCGGGGTGACCGGAGAGGAGGTGCCTTCACCCGAGGGGGCATCGGCTGTGCTCGGGACCGGCAATCCGTCCGCAGCGAACCGGGCCGGAAGGAGTTCATCCAGGTGCCACATGGAGCGCTGGTCAGGCACCTCGGAGTAGACCTCCAACTCCGGCGCGAATTCGGCCAGAACCTGGCGGCACGCCCCACAGGGAGGGGTGGCCAGCTCTGCCTCGGTGGCAATGGCGATCCGCGTGAATCGCCGGTGCCCCGCCGCCACCGCGGCCGCCACCGCGTTGCGCTCGGCGCAGACGGTCAGGCCGAAGGAGGCGTTCTCCACATTCACCCCGACAAAGATCGAGCCGTCTTCCGTCTCCAGCGCCGCCCCGACCCGGAACCGCGAATAGGGAGCGTGGGCGTGGGCCCGCACGCTCCAAGCGCGTCGAATGAGCGCGTCGATGCCGCCGACCTTCATGTGGCTTCCCTCTGGGTTTCGGCCTGGCTGTCCGACCTGAAACCCTGGCGCTCAGCATCATCCCACAGCCACACCCGCGGAAGCCGCGGCGTGAAGCCCGTGAGGATCTCGTAGTTGTTGGTACCCACCAGGTGCGCCATCTCTTCCAGGGTGATGCGATCGGTGGGCTCGCGCCCGTCGTCCGCCCCCTCCGCCTCGTCCGCACCCAGGAGGGTCGCCACCTGACCGGCACGGACCGAGGGGAGATCCGTAACGTCTACCACAGTCATGTCCATGGAGATCCGTCCCACAATGGCGGCGCGGCGTCCGCCCAGGAGAACATGACCGGCGTTGGAGAGAGCGCGACGCAGGCCGTCCCCGTATCCGATGCCCAGTGTAGCCCAGCGTTCCGGCCGACTCGCCCGGTAGGTGGCGCCGTACCCCACCGTGGTACCCCGGGGCACAGTACGCACCAGAGTCACCCGGGCACGAAGCGACACCACCTCGTCCGGATCCGGGAGATCCACGCCTGCGGAACCGCCGTACACGAAGATCCCGGGCCGAACGCCTCGGGGCGCCAACTCCGGAAAACGCAGCGCTCCGGCGGAGTTGCACAGGTGGGCCGGAAGGTCGGGGAGTTGCCGCCGGACCTCGGTGAAGCGCCGGGCCTGAGCCTCAACCGGGGCCGGATCCTCCTCGTCGGCGGAGTGGAAGTGGGTGAAGATCCCCTCCCAGCGGAGGCGGTTCCCCGATTCGGCCAGGATGGCCCTCACCCGGGGGATCCAGTGTTCGGCCTCCCGCCAGTCGAGCCCGGCCCGCCCCATCCCCGTGTCCACCTCCACCAGGATCGTCCCGGTGCGACGAAGGCGACGGGCCGCCCGGGCCAGGCGGTCCAGGAAGCCCAGATCGGAGATGCAGAAGGTAAGACCGGCCTGGAGGCCCGCATCGGCTTCGTCGGGCGCCGCCGGCGAGAAGACGAAGATGCGCGCCTCAGGCTCCAGGGCGCGGAGGAGCCGGCCCTCGGCCACGGTGGCCACCCCCCATCCCCACGGCGACAGGGGCCGAAGGGTGCGGACGGCCTCGGCCATCCCCAGCCCGTAGGCGTTGGCCTTGACCATGGGGACCACCTGCGAATCCCTCCCCGTCAGGGCCTGGATCCGTTCCAGGTTCCGTCGGAGGGCGGAGGGCCGGATTTCAAGCCAGGCGCGGGAGCGGAGTTCGGTTGACATGGTCGGTGAAAGATGCGAGAAAATGAGCCTCTAGCAAGGCCGAGCGCCACCTCCCTTCCCTCCCGTCCGACGGCTTCCCCGTGCCCCCCACCCCCGCTGAACTCGCCGACGCCGGTCCCTTCCCTCCGGTGGACGGCGTGCTGGACCGGGCCCTGGCCCTGGTGGAATACCTTCGCGCCCACTGCCCCTGGGACCGGAAGCAGACCGCCGAGTCCCTCATCCCCCACCTTCTCGAAGAGACCCATGAGACGGTGGATGCCATCCAGGCCGGCAATACTGTTGAGCTGAGGGGCGAGCTGGGAGACCTCCTCCTGAATCTGGCCTTCCAGGTGGTGGTGGCCGAGGAAGCGGGGCACTTCGCCCGCCACGAGGTGGTGCGGGAGCTGGAAGAGAAGATGATCCGTCGCCACCCCCACCTCTTCGGGCTGGGCGAGCGGGAGAGCTGGGAGGCCATCAAGGCGCGGGAAAAGGGCGCACAGGGGGAGAAAGGGGCACAGGGGGAGAAGGGCGCTGGGAAGACGAGCGTCCTGGCCGGTCTCCCCAAGAGTCTGGACCCCCTCCTCCGGGCCTACCGCTTCCAGCAGAAGGCGGCCGGGGTGGGGTTCGACTGGGAGACGGCGGAGGGCGCGCTGCACAAACTCCGGGAGGAGGTGGAGGAAGTGGGCGCCGAACTGGCCGACGCCGACCCGGACCGCCTCACCGAGGAGGTGGGGGACCTCCTCTTCTCGGTCATCAATGTGGCTCGCCTGGCCGGGGTGCACCCCATGACGGCGCTTCGCCGGGCGAACCGGAAGTTCGAGGCCCGCTTCCAGGCGCTGGAGATCCTGGCCCGGGAGCGGGGCGTTCCCCTGCCAGGCGCGTCGCTGGACGAGTTGGACCGGCTCTGGGACGAGGTGAAGGTGTCCCTCAGTACCCCGCCTCCCGGTCCACCAGATTCCGCAGGGGGCGCCCCTCCAGAAACCGACTGAAGTTCTCCAGCATGAGCTCCGTCTCCCGGCGCCAGAAGCCCCGGCTGACGGCGGACACGTGGGGCGTGAGGAGCACATTGGGGAGGGACCAGAGGGGCGAGTCCGCAGGAAGGGGCTCCTTGCGGAAGACGTCCAGCCCGGCCCCCCGGATCCGCCCCTCCCGGAGCACCTCCACCAGGGCGTCCTCATCCAGGACCTTCCCCCGGGAGACATTCACCAGGACGGCGCCGGGGCGAAGGCTCCGGAGACGCTCCCGGGTCAGCATCCCCCGGGTGGCCGGTGTGTCCGGCACCGACACCACCACCACATGGCTCTCGGCCAGGATGCGGTCCAGCCCTGCGGGCCCCGAGAGAAGCTCCACGCCGGGCTCGGCCGCCTCGCCGCCCCCTCGGCGGAGTCCCAGGACCCGGGCCCCCAGCGCCGCCACCCGCCGGCCCACCTCCCGGCCGATGCCGCCATAGCCCAGGATCCCCACCGTGGACCCGGCCAGCTCCGTCACCGGGGTATCCGCCGCCAGGAAGGGGGCCTGATCCCACCTCCCTTCCCCCTGAGCCGCCAGGGCGAAATCGAGTCCCCGCATGAAGTGGAGGATCATCCCCAGGACCGTCTCGGCCATGGGGGGGCCGTGGATCCCCGCTGAGTTGGTGAAGAGGACGGAGCTGCGGCGCATGGCGTCGTGGAGCGAGCTGCCTACCCCGGCGGCGCCGCTGTGGACCCATTCCAGCGTCCCGGCTCCGGCCTCCAGAATCTCCGGGGGCACCCCGTACCCCAGGTACACCCGCGCGCCGCGCACCGCCTCCAGCACCTCCGGGACGGGGCCGCGCCCGCCGTCGCCCGATCCGTCGGCGGGCGCCTGGATCCGGATGAGCTCCCACCCGGCAGGGAGGGCCTCCCGCACCCGATCCACCGCCCAGTCGGGAACGGTCCAGATGGGCCGGCGGTCGGCCAGATCCAGGACGACGCGGCTCACGGGTTCAGCCGGTTCATGAGCCGGGGGAAGGGGATCATCTCCCGGACGTGGGGCCGGCCGGTGATCCACGCCACGGTCCGCTCGATCCCGAGCCCGAAGCCCGAGTGGGGGAAGGAGCCGTAGCGGCGGAGATCCAGGTACCACTGATACGGCTCTTCGGGGAGCCCTTCCTCCCGGATCCGGGTCTGGAGACGGTGGAAGTCGTCCTCGCGCTGGCTCCCGCCGATGATCTCGCCGTACCCTTCCGGCGCCAGGAGGTCGTTGCACAGCACGGTGCGGGGGTCGTCGGGGTTCTCCTTCATGTAGAAGGCCTTGGCGGCCTTGGGGTAGTTGTAGATGAAGGTGGGAAGCTCACTCTCCGCCGCCAGCACCGTCTCGTCGGCGCCGCCCAGGTCCCGGCCCCACTCGATCTCGCTCCCCTTGGACTGGAGGAACTCCACCGCCTCGGTGTAGGACATGCGCGGGAAGGGCGGGGCCACCTTCTCCAGCCCCGACGTGTCCCGCTCCAGCACCTTCAGCTCCTCGGCGCACCGGTCCAGGGCCCGGGCCACCACATAGCTCACCATCTCTTCCTGGAGCCGCATGTTGTCGTCGGAGTCGGCGAAGGCCACCTCCGGCTCCACCATCCAGAACTCGGTGAGGTGGCGGCGGGTCTTGGACTTCTCGGCCCGGAAGGTGGGGCCGAAGCAGTACACCTTCCGGAAGGCCGGGCAGGCCGCCTCCACATAGAGCTGGCCGGTCTGGGCCAGGTAGGCGGTCTCGTCGAAGTACTCGGTGCTGAAGAGCGTGCCCGCCGACTCCCCGATGGCGCCGGTGAGGATGGGGGTATCGATGCGGGTGAAGCCCCGGTCGTGGAAGAAGTCGTGGATGCCCTGCATGACCTCGGCCCGCACCCGGAGCCCCGCCCGCTGCTGCGACGAACGAAGCCAGAGGTGGCGGTGGTCCATGAGGAACTCCACCCCGTGCTCCTTGGGCTGGATGGGGTAGGTCTCGGCCCGGTGCACCAGGGTGAGTCCGGTGATGAGGAGCTCTACCCCGCCCGGCGCCCGGGCGTCGGCCTTGGGGCGCCCCCGCACCTCCACGGTGGACTCCTGGGGAAGGTCGCCTGTGCCCAGCTCCCAGGTGGCCTCGTCCACCTCACCCCGGGGGAGCACGCACTGGACCAGCCCCGTCCCGTCCCTTACCACCAGGAAGGCCACCCGGGCGTGGACCCGGGTGGTCTCGACCCATCCGGCGATGGTTACCTCGGTGTCGGGGTCGGCGGCGTGCCGGGGGAGATCCTGCACCTCCACAAAACGGTCCTGCAGCATGGCGTCCTCGTCGGGTCGGGTCGGGTGTGGGCGGGCTTGGGTCGGTCCCGTGGAACAGGACCGGGGTCGTGGGACCGTGGCCAGGAACCGGGGTCGATGGAATCTCCGAAGGTAGAAGCCCACCGGATCGAGGGTCAATCCGGCGGCGGGCATGTCCGTGGGGACACCGCAGGCCATTTGGGGTTATATTCCTCGTTGCGTTTCCGCCCTGGAGCCTTCATTTCGGCTCCGGGTTCTCGAACTGGTGAGCGGGTCGGCCCACCGCCCCCGCTTCCGTCCCTTTGTTCCACGTCGTTCCCGGTCCATGACCCACACCGTTCTCATCGTCAACCTCGGCACCCCGGCCGCTCCAACGGATGAGGCCATCCGGGACTTCCTCCGGGACTTCCTGGGAGACCCGCGAGTGGTGGACTGGCCCGCCTGGTTCTGGAAGCCGGTCCTGCGCTTCCTGGTGCTCCGCTTCCGACCCGGGAAGATCCGTCCGCTGTACGAATCCATCTGGACCGAGGAAGGGGCTCCGCTCCACATCGAGACGGAGAGCATCGTGAAGGCGCTGAACGCCGAACTTCCGGAGGGGACCCGGGCCGAGGCGGTCTACCGTTACGGGGAACCGTCTCTGGAGCGCCGCCTGGACGAGGCCATGCGCCAGGGGCCGGTGACGGTGTGCTCCCTCTTCCCCCACCTCACCTCGTCCACCACCGGCACCATCGACCAACTGGTGGAGCGGGCACGGCGACGCCACGCCAATCCCCCTGAAGTGCGGGTCTTCCACCCCGACGCGGCGGACCCCGGCCTCATCCAGGCGCTGGTGGACCGCTACCACCAGGCCACCGCCGAGATGTCGGTGGCACCGGACCACCTGGTGTTCTCCTACCACGGGATCCCGGTACGCCACGACCGCCGGGAAGACGCCCTCTACTCCGGCGGGTGCCACGCCACGACCCGGGCCTTCCTGGAGCGGATCGGCTGGCCCGAGGAACGGGCCACCACCGCCTTCCAGTCCCGGTTCGGCCCGGAACCCTGGCTCGGTCCGGCCACCGACGACACCCTGGAAGAGCTGGCGAGGAAGGGGGTCCGGCGCGTGGTGGTGCTGACGCCGGGATTTCTCACCGACGGCCTCGAGACCATCGAGGAGATCGGCGAAGAGGCGAGGGAGACCTTCCTGGAGGCCGGGGGGAAGGAGCTGGTCCGGGTTGAGGCGGTGAAGGATCACCCCGCCTTCATCAAGGCGCTCCGCCGGATCGTGGTGCCGGCCGAGGAGCAGGAGCAGCAGCAGCCCGCTCGTGCTTCCAAGCCGCGGGAACGGTCGGCCTGAGCCCACTCCCCTCAGCCCACGACGGACACCCCCGCGGGGTCCGGGTGGGACGGATGCCCCACTCGCCGGGACCGGATGTGGAAGGGGCAGCCGGCGCCCGGTGACGGCTCCTCAGCCTGCTCCGCGGCCCTCCACGGGGCGTCCCGGTAGTAGAAGTTGGGGCTCAGGACACGGTTCTCCATCTCCTGATGGAAGAGGGAGCTGGCGGAACCGGAAAGGGGCGGGACAAGCCAGCTCCAGTCCCCGTGGACAGGCCGTCCGGCCCTCCCCTCCCGCGCCGTGAAGGCCTCCCACTGACGTGACGCGGTGTGATGGTCCACAATGGTGACCCCATCGGCGCGGAACGAGTGGAGAACCGCCTCGTTGAGCTCCACCAGCGCCCGATCGCGCCAGAGGCCGCTCCGGTCCCCCGGGTCCAGCCCCATTCCCTGGGCCACCTCCGGTAGGAGATCGTAGCGGTGGGGGTCGGAGAGGTTCCGAGCGCCGATTTCCGTTCCCATGAACCACCCGTTGAAGGGGGCGCACGGATACTCGATGCCGCCCATCTCCAGGACCATGTCGGTGATCACCGGCACCGCGTACCACCGGATCCCCATCTCCCGGAAGAAAGCCAGCCGTGGGTGGCGGATCTCCACCTCCAGCACCTCTTCCCCGGGAAGTTCGAACCAGCGGGGCTCCTCATCGCCCGCCGCCTGGATCACCACCGGAAGAAGGTCGAAGGGCCCGGGCTCCCCACCCGGCGGCTGCCACCCCAGGCTCCGGCAGATGTCGGTGAACTCATGCTCATCGGGGTCGCCGGTCCCATCGGGGTACCCGGCATAGCGCACGAGCTTGCCGTTCCAGATGAGGGGAGATTCGCCCGACTCGGGGTCACGGGGTGGGAAGACGGAGAGGGTGGACCGGATTCGGCCCCCATTGGTGGCGAATCGGAGGTGGTCCACCAGGGCACCGAAGATCTCTTCAGCGCCGTGGAGGCCCCGGTGATCCCGAACCACCAGTGAAGGTGTGTGGAGGCGGCCGATGCACCGGGTACTGTTCCGCCAGGCCACTCGTGCACCCACCTCCAACTCCTGGAGGGTGTGGGTGTACGTTCCCCGGTGCTCCACCTCACGGCGAACCTGATCCCAACGAGTGGGATCGGGAGACCGGTCCAGTTCCTGGGCGCAGAGCTCAAGAAACTCTGCGGCACGCTCCAGAAGTACGTGCATGGCGGTCGGACGGTAGGATCGCGACGCAGCCGTGAGGTCAAACCGTCAGGGAGAAGCGCCGGGGAGACGGGCCATCCACCTTGGGCTCGGCGGTGCGGGGTAGGTAGGCGTCCAGTTCCATGCATACATTCCGCAGGAACCAGCGTCCGAGGCCGGACACCCGGTACCCTTCCTCCGTCACCTCCAGCAGGCCTTCGCGTGCACACCGATCGAGCCCCTCCCGGGACTCGGCCAGTGCCGGTAGGTGCTCGCCGCTCTCGCCCACCGAGGCATCCAGGAGTCGAGAGGGGAGTTCCAGGTTGCACAGGAGGTGGTAGATGGCCTTCCGCCTGCGCCGGTCGTCGTCGGTGAGGCGGTGGCCCCGGACGATGGGGAAGCTTCCGGCGTCGATGGATTTCTGGTAGCGGCCCAGCTTCACCTCGGTCTGGGCCTGCACGCCGGCCACCTCTCCGATGCCCGAGCACCCGAAGGCAACCAGATGGGGCGTCGGCCGCTCCACATACCCCATGAAGTTCCGGTGCAACCGCCGCTCCCGGAGGGCCCGGGCCATCTCGTCCTCGTCCAGGGCGAAATGGTCCATCCCGATCCACGTCCACCCCGCCTCGGTGAGGCGCTCCACCGAGAGACGGAAGAGCTTCATCTTCTCCCACGGCGTATCGGGCAGGCCGGAGGCGTCCACCTGCTTCTGGTTCGGCCTCAGGTGCGGGAGATGGGCGTAGGAGAAGCAGGCCAGCCGGTCCGGCCGGAGTTCCACCATCACGTCCAGGGTCCGGTTGAACACCTCCGGCGTCTGGAAGGGGAGACCGTAGACCAGATCCAGGTTCACGCTCCGGAAGCCCGCCTTCCGGGCCGCCCCGTAGATCTCCCGGGTCAGGGATTCGGGCTGGATCCGACCGATGGCTTCCTGGACCTTCGGGTCCACATCCTGCACCCCGAGGCTGATCCGATCAAAGCCGAGGGTCCGGTAGAACGCCACCTGCTCCGGCGTGGCGATCCGCGGGTCGATCTCCAGCGAGCACTCGTTGGCGGCCGAGAGGTCAAAGGTCCGGTCGAGGGTCTCCCACAGCCGCGCCATCTGGGCTTCGGTGAGGAAGTTGGGCGTTCCTCCACCCAGATGGAGTTGGCTCACGGAGCGCCCCTTCCCCACCAACTCCTCCACCATACCGATCTCCCGGACCACCCGATCCAGGTAGACGTCCACTACCTCCTGGCGATTGGTGACGGTGGCGTTGCAGCCGCAATAGGCGCAGCGGGCGGCGCAGAAGGGGAGGTGGACGTAGAGGGCCAACGGCTCGTCCTTCGCCTCTCCGGCCCGGGCCAGCGCCTCGCGGTAGTGGGTCTCGCCCACCTCCGGATCCCAGAAGGGGATGGGCGGATAGCTGGTGTACCTGGGGCCCGGGCGGGAGTAGCGGCCCACCACATCGGAGGTCAGACGTCGTCCGGCTTCAATTGGCTCCATGATCAACTCCAGTCCGGCGGAACCCGCGCTCCTGGAAGAAGCAGGGTTGGGGAAGGCCTTCGGGATAGATGGTCATCTCGAACCGTTCCGGCGGTCCGCCGTCGCGCTCCGGTGGCCCTTCAAGCGTCAGGTCCGAGTCGACCATGGCCCGAAGGAGTACTTCGAAGGACCCCGTATAGTAGGCGATGAGAGGGATACGGGACGGGAGTTCGCGGGCCTCCGGGGCCAGCTCCAGGCGCATCCGCGCCGGTGTCCCCACCTCCACCTCGAAGCGGCCGCTTCCTGCGAAGGTCCAGGCGTGTCGCTGGAAGGCCGAGAGGAGTAGTCGGAGGCGCACCGTGCGTGGGAGTACCGGTGCGAGTTTCCGGAAGACCCCGGGAATCCGGTTCTCCAGAACGTAGGACCCGGTGCTCCGACCCGCCGACAGCAGAACGGCCCGCGCGGTCTCCGGTGGAAGGGACTCGGTGACCGCCTTCACCAGACGGAGGAACTCCTCTTCCGGCCGCATCCCGTCCGGCTCCACGTCGAGAAGGTGCTCCAACCCGAACCGACGAAGCATGCGCTCCGTATCGGTACGCCCCAGGATGCCCTCCAGCTCCTGGACGGTCCGGATCACCGCGTTGGGCCCGATCCGGGCCGGTGCACCCTTCTCTGTAGTCGGCACCGTCACGATGCCGAACCGGCCGTCTCTTCGACCGCACGGTTCTTCTCGAGATCCGCTTCCAGGTCCACACCGGTGGGCGGGCCGCCACCGCATGGGAGCATCTCCGCCGCCGAGGGTCGCTTCTTCTTGTTCCGGCCGTAGACGAGCTGGATCTGCTGCGGCTGCTCCTCCTTGGCCTGCCGCCGACGGATGAGCTCGTCCTTGGAGAGGATCTTGGACTCATCGAAGCCCCAATCCACCTTCTTCTGCCCCCAGTACTTGATCCGGCCCAGGTCGTAGAAGCGCCGCTCCATGGTGCTCTTGAGGAAGGCCTTCAGGCATCCCCGCAGGTACTTGCGCCGGAAGGGCTCCTTGTCCCAGAGGTAGCCGGTGAAGGACTTCTTGGTGTAGAAGCGCCGGTAGTTCTTGAGAACGCCCGAGAGCACCTCTTCCCGCGTCATGGTATCGGGCTGGATGATGGGGGTCACGAAGTTGTACCGGGAGAAGTCCCGCACCTCCACCTTGTCCTCGAGCTCTTCGAACAGGTCGGAGAAGGGCCAGGGGGTGTAGCAGTTCCAGTTCACCAGGTCCGGATTCCAGTCCTGGGCCATCTCATACGTCTCTTCCAGCGTCTCGGGTGTCTCGTTTTCCAGCCCCACGATGAACTGGGCTTCGGTGACGATCCCCTGATCGCGAAGGAGCTTGATGGCCTTCTTGCTCTCGCCGAGCTTGATCTCCTTGTTGAACCGGTCAAGCTTGAGCTGCGCGGCGGCCTCGGTTCCCAGGGACACGTGAACCAGTCCGGCCTTCCGGTAGAGGGGAAGGAGTTCCTCGTCACGGAGGATGTCCGTGACCCGGGTGTTGATGCCCCACAGCACCCCCAGATCCCGCTCCACCAGCTCCTCGCAGAGAGCGACGAACTTCTTCCGGTTGATGGTGGGTTCTTCGTCGGCCAGGATGAAGAAGCCGATGTCCTTCTCCTTCACCAGATACTCGATCTCATCCACGAACTTCTTGGGATCCCGGGTCCGGTAGGTCCGCCAGAACTTCCACTGCGAGCAGAAGCTGCAGGTGAAAGGACATCCCCGGGCAAAGTTGGGAACCGCCACCCGGCAGTTCATGGGGATGTACATGTACTTGGACCAGTCCAGGATGTCGAAGTCCGGAGTGAGGGAGTCCAGGTCCTGGATGGGGGGTTCGGCCGGCGTGGCCACCACCTGACCGTTCTGCAGATAGGCGATCCCCTTGATGTGGGGCTTGTCCTCTTCGAAGGTGCCCTCCTGCACGGAGGTAATGAGGTTGCGGACGATGCGCTCGCCCTCACCGCGGACGATGACATCGATCCACGGAGCCTCGCCGAACACCTGCTGGTACATGAAGCTGCCGTGGATCCCCCCCAGCACCAGAAGTGCGTCGGGGTAGACCTTGCGGGCGAGCTTCAGGGTGTTCTGCGCCTTGTAGATGGCCGGGGTGATGGAGGTGACCATGATGACGTCGGGGGTCGCCATCTCCTGCAGGCGCCGCACCAAGGGCTCATCATCGATCTCATCGGTCATGGCATCGATGAACTCGACGTCGTGATCCCCGGTCTCCCGGATGGCCCCGGTGACATAGGGCACCCATGACGGCGGCCACGTTCCTGCGATCTCCGCGCCTCCGGAATGGTAGTTCGGATGGATGAGCACGATACGCATGGACCACCTCGTTGGCTGGACTTGAGAGAAGCCGGATACCACAAGGACACGCGATCCCTTCGGATCCGTCGACGAGTGCAAGTTAGAATTGACGAGAGAGGATGTCAAGAAAAAATGACACCCAAAACGTCAACTCGTCCTGTCACCGACCCGGAAACCCCTCAAATGAGGGCCTAAAAGGCGTTCCTACAACGGGTTCGCCTCGAGTCCGGGGTTGTCCAGCGACCACGGCGGCGAAAGGTGTCCAATGGACTGGACCCTCCCCGCAGCGTCCCCGTGGCGTCCCCCGTGGCGTCCCCGCGGCGTCCGAATACGAAGCGCCCCCGCCTGGCCGACCGGATTCCGGTCGGGCCCGACGGGGGCGCAGCCGTCCCAAGGGGGGGACGGACTGGAGCGAGTACTCGCCCTACTTCTGTTCCCGGTAGAGCACGTGGCGCCGCAGGATGGGATCGTACCGCTTGAGTTCCAGCCGAGCGGGCGTGTTGCGCTTGTTCTTCTTTGTGGAAAACACGTGGGAGCTCTCGGTGCTCCCCATCTTGATGGTCACGCGGGGTCCGGTCTTGGCCATGGCTTTACCCTCCTGGATGCCGGCAAGGAGAGGGGCGAGGCCCGGGCGAAGTGCCGGACCGCCGAATGGGCCCTCCCGTCCAGATAGCCGGAGGCGCCCCTTGCAGAGATCACGAAATGCCGGTGAATATCGGCACATGGGAGATACTCGTCAACCCGCCGCGAGGTCCCACGTGACGTGCACGCCCCCGACCCATACTTTGCAAGGGTTGTGCTCCAGACCCCCACCTAGGGAGGAGGACCTTGACCGCTCTCGTCACCCACGCCGTAGCGCTGCTCCTTGTGGTCTTGCCCGGCGTCGCCCCCATGGCCGTCGCCCCCACGGCCGGAGACCTCACGGCCGGAGACCCTGCTGGCTTCTGGCTCACGGAGGAGGAGACCGCCGTGGTTCGCATCGAACACTGCGACGAAGGACTCTGCGGCTGGATCCACTGGATCGATGAGGGAGGTCGAACGGTGGACGATCTCAATGTGGACCGGAGTCTCCGGGCTCGTCCGCTCTGCGGACTCCAGATCCTCTCCGGATTCGAACAGAACCCGGGGAACCCCGACGAATGGCGAGGCGGAGAGGTGTACGCCGCCGATGACGGGCGAACCTACAGCGCCCGGATCCGCATGGAGGCGACGGACCGCATGGAGCTTCGCGGGTACCGCGGCATCACCCTCCTGGGCCGCTCCCAGGCGTGGGTCCGGGTTCCCGGCGACGACTATCCCCACTGCCGGCCGGCCACGGACGGGTGAGGCCCGATCCTGAGCCGGAGGGAGCCGAGCTCGGCCACCGCTTCCAGAGTTGGGGGTTCATCTTCCTCTTCGGTTTCTTCCTCCCTGCCCTGGCGCTGAACAGCCTCCTCCTGGACCCGGAACGGCCCGGGGGCTTTCTGGCGCTGGCGGCGCTGGCGCTGGCGCCGGTGGCCTGGTGGCTCCTCCGGGAGGCCGTCATCCGGGTCCGGGTGAGCCGGGCCGGAATCGAGGCCGGACCCATCTGGGGGAAGGAGCCCCCTGCCCTTCTTCCCTGGTCGGCCGTGACCGTCGTCCGCTACCGCACCGGCGTTCGGGTGGTTCAGGTGGAAGGCACAGGGGAGCGCGGTCCCATGATTGTCCGAATCAGCCTTCTTCGGGAGAACCTGGGTGTTCTCGTCCGTCTCGTCCGTGCCCGGGCCCCCAGGGAGGCGCTGGACCCCGAAGCCCGGAAGCTCTTCCGGGTGGAGTAGCAGGCACCTCCCCGGGGCGGGCCGTCACGGCACCGCCGGATGGAAGCGCCATCGGGGCTCGAAGTCCCGCGGTGGCGCCTCGCCGGTGAGGGAGGCCCGGACCATCTCGATGGGGATTCGCCCGGCCCGGAGGATATGGTCGTGGAAGTCCCGGTCCGTCATGTGCCCCGTGTCCACCAGCTCACGCCGCAGCGCCTGGAGCTGGAGCCCGCCCAGGAGGTAGGCGGCCTGGTAGAGCGGCGGATAGGTCCCCAGGAACGACCGCCGCACCTCCGCCTCCGCCGTGGACGGCTCGTGGCCCACTCGCTCCACCAGGAGGTCGATGGCCTCCTCCGGGGTCATCTCCTCCATGTGGAAGGCCAGCGAGAAGAGGATCCTCGCCGCCCGGTGGTTTCGCCAGAAGAGCATCCCGATGCGGTCTTCCGGCCCCCGGGCGAAGTCCAGGTCCCAGAGGAGAAGCTCCCAGTAGAGGGCCCACCCTTCCCCCCAGAACGGCGTGGAGAAGGCATTCCGATGGGTGCCGTAGCGGGCCGTCATGAATCCCTGCAGGTGATGGCCCGGGATGAGCTCGTGATGGACCACCGCGCGGGAGAAGTGCTCGTTGTTGGCCCGGAGGCTCATGCGCTTTTCCTCGTGGGACATGCCGTCGGTGGGGAAGGCCACCCGCACCACCTCACCCCCCAGGAAGAAGGGGGCGATGCGCTGCATCTCAGGAGAGAGCATGTTCATGCGCCACACCTCCCGGGCCAGGGGCGGGACGGTGAGGAGATCCCGCTCCTCCAGGAAGGCTTCCGCCTCCCGCGCCAGTTCGGTGACCAGATGGATCTGCTCCCCGGGCTCCACGTGGAGGCCCTTCACATGCTCCAGGGCGGCGTGGATGTCGTCACCGAAGCCCAACTCCGCCGCCGCCTCCCGCATACGCGCCTCGCCCCACTCCAGCTCATGACGGGCGATCTCAAGGAGTTCCTCGGGCGTGTAGGCGATGAGTTCGTTCCGAAGATCCAGGAGGAGCGCATCGCGTCCCAGGGGATCTCCGATGATGGGCTCGTCCTCTTCTCCCACCCCCATCCCCCGGGCCTCCAGGAAGCGGATGTAGTCGCCCAGCGCCTCGTCGAAGGCCTCGAAGGGCGTGGCGACCCACCAGGTGAAGAGGGGATCGTACCCGTGGAAGTGCTCGTACCACTCCCGCGTCGTCCGGCGGAGGTCCCGGGCCCGGTTCACGGCGCGGAGCACGGTGACCGGAGTCAACTCCATGCCGTCCAGGGTCTCCCCACCGCCTGGAGTCCCCTGCCCATCCAGCGCCTCCCCGTCTCCCAGCGCCACCCCGACCCGCTTCCGGGCCTCGGCGATCTGGCCGGTGGCGGCGTGAAGGCGGTCCGCCGCCCCTTCCGGATCCACCGCCAGGAGTCGGCGCCGCTCCTCGTGGAGCGCCGTCACCACCGAGTCGAAGGGGAGAAGGCGCTCGCGCTCGGCCGCCAGTTCGCCGGCCACCTCCAGGCGCTCCAGTTCGTAGCGGAGCCGGTTCTGGAGGAGGACCCAGTCGATGCGCGCCTCCACGGTGAGGGCGTCGAAGTCCAGGGCTTCGAGATCGGACTGCCAGGTTCGGTAGAAGGAGGCCATCCGCTCCCGGCGGTCCGCCGAGTCCAGGTCGTGGAAGCGGAGGAGGACCGCCCTGTCCTGGGTAAATCGCTCCACCCGTTCCTTGAGTTCGCTGGGTGGGGGGCCCGCCGGGGCTGAGGCCGTGTTCCGGGTCTGCGCCTCCAGCGTCGGAGGCAGGGTGAACAGGAGTGGGAGAAGCGGTAGCAGCGATAGGACCAGGCCGGGGAACCCGGTGATCCGAATGGAATGGGACGAGGACATGGGCCTCCGGGGTTCAGGGCATCGGGATCGGGCCGACCAACCTGGAAGGCAAGGTCGGCTGGTATGCTCGTCGGGTCAACGACCGGAGATAGGGAGGATGTGTGCCAGGCCGCAGAGGGAACAGCCCGGGGGGTTCTGTGGTCAGAGGCAGTCGGTACCCAACCCCCAATTGCCGCCCTTACACTCCACGCCAACGTTTTTATGACTCCCATTCGCTGGAGCGAGAACCTGGGGGTGGCGCTGGGTGCCGCCCTCCTGGTGGCCCTCACCAACCTTACGGTGTTCCTCTTCTTCCAGCTCCCCCCGGCGGTGGGGATCCTCTGGGTGCTGGCGGTGGGCGCTGCCTTCCTGGGGTGGCACCTGTGGGCAGCCCGACGATCGGCGGCGGCGGCCCCGTCGGAACCGGCGGCCCCGTCGGTGGCGGCGCAAGCTCGGGACCCTCTCCCCTCCCAGGCGGATCCAACCGAATGGGAAGGGACTGCCGCCCCGGAGTCCTCATCTCGCTTCGGGAGCTCGGTCCCCCTGCACATACGGCTCCGGCTCCGGCGCCCGGGTCGGTCCGGATGGTGGCTCTCCGGGATGGTGCTGGCCACCCTGGTCTTCATGTTCGGGGTGGCCCAGATCATCCAACTCGTGACCGGACCCATGGACATGGGCGATGCGCCCTTCTTCCGCAGCGTCCTGGCCTACGTGGAGGATCCCCTTGGCTGGCTCGCCTTCGCCCTGGCGGCGGCGGTGGTCATCCCGGTGGTGGAGGAGTTCGCCTTCCGTGGCCGGATGCAGGCACACCTGGAGGTGGCGTGGGGTGGGCCGGTGGCGGCGGTGCTGGCCACATCGGCTCTCTTTGCAGTGATGCACGCCGGGGGACCCCACCCACTCCTCCTGGTGGTCCCCCTCCTCATGGGGGTCTTCTGCGGGGCCGCCGTGATCCTCACCGGCTCCATCTGGAGCGGCGTGCTCCTCCACGGGATCTGGAACGGCCTCATGACGCTGGGCACCCGGACCACGGGCCTGGAAGAAGCGATTCCGGATCCGGCCGAGGTGAGTCCCACCGCCACCCTCATCTGGTCGGTGGCCATGATCCTTCTGGGGGCCGCAGGTTGGATCCAGTTGGCGCGGCCCGTGCCGGAAGGCGGGCCGCCCCGGACCGAGGTGTGATCGACGGGGACACCGATCCGGGCATGATCCGGGCGGGGTTGGGGGGTCATACTCGGGCCACCCCGTCCACCCTCGGGAGCTGTGCCTGCCCCACCGGCTCACTCTCACACCATGCCACCCGCACACCGGGCCACCGTTCTTCACACCATGCGTGTGAAATTAGAATCCAGATTCTAATTTTGGCTTCCCGGGATATCCATGGAACCGGGTCACCACCGGCTTGATCCTCGATAGAGTCAATCGGCAGAGAACCCGGTACTCCCCCCCCTGCTTCCCGGGGAGTCGTGGGGCCTGAGCGCCGAAGGCGCGGGGGACAGCACCCCCATGAGTGCACCCCTGGGGGTTTGTTCTGGGACCGTGTTGGTGGCGGGGTCCTGTGTAGCGTCACCTTACCAGGTTATGCCACTGGGAATGGGGGTGTTCGCAAGGGGGGTGAGGATGTGCACGTGAGGGTCCGCGCGACCCGCCAACAGCAACCCAGAACGAACGCTGAGGGGCAGCAGAAGGCACCTGCACCCACTAAGCGGTCGGGGTGTCGGCCTCCCCTTCCGCCGTCAGCCCACCTTCCACATCCGGAAGCGCTCGGCGTGCCGGGCCTCGAGCACCTCGCGGATGCGGCTGTGCTCGGGGCCGGCCAGCTCCGGATCCCGCTCCACGATCTCCCGGGCCAGGCGACGGGCTGCCGACACCAGCTCCTCGTCCAGCGTGAGATCGGCGAAACGGAGGAAGGGATCCCGGCCGTGCTGCTGGGCGCCGAAAAGGTCGCCCTGGCCCCGGATCTCCAGGTCGGCCCGGGCGATCTTGAACCCGTCGGTGGTGGAAGCGAAGACCTTGAGGCGCTCGGCGGCGGCTTCGCCGGGCTCGGAGATGAGGATGCACCAGCTCTGCCCACCTCCCCGCCCCACCCGGCCCCGGAGCTGGTGAAGCTGGGAGAGCCCGAAGCGCTCGGCGTGTTCGATGATCATGACGGTGGCGTTGGGGACGTCGATCCCCACCTCGATGACCGTGGTCGCCACCAGGAGGTCCACCTCCCCGTCCCGGAAGCGGCGCATGACGGCCTCCTTCTCGTCGGCGGGGAGCTGGCCGTGGAGGAGGGCTAGGCGACGGTGGGGGAAGACCTCGGTAGAGAGGCGCTGGAACTCCTGCACCGCCGCCCGCATGTGGGAGCGCTCCGTCTCTTCCACCAGCGGATAGACCAGGTAGCCTTGACGCCCCGCCTCGAGCTCCCGCTCCACCCCCTGATACACCTCGTCCCGTTGCGATGGGAAGCGAAGGAGGGTCTTCACCGGCGTGCGACCGGGAGGCATCTCGTCCAGGATGGAGAGGTCCAGATCTCCATAGAGGGTGAGGGCCAGGGAGCGGGGGATGGGGGTGGCGGACATGACCAGCATGTCCGGGCGGGGGCCGCCGTCGCCCCGCTCCACCAGCGCCATCCGCTGCCGGACCCCGAAGCGGTGCTGCTCGTCCACCACCACCAGCCCCAGGCGGTGGAAGTCGACGCCGTCCTGAATGAGGGCGTGGGTGCCCACCACCACCGGGAGGTTGCCGGCGGCGAGGCGCGCCAGAAGCGCATCCCGGTCCCGTCCCTTCAGGCTCCCGGTAAGGAGGGCCACCTCCACGCCCAGGGGCTCCAGGAGGCCCTCGAGCTTGCCGGCGTGCTGCTCCGCCAGGAGCTCGGTGGGTGCCATGAGGACGGCCTGATGCCCCCCTTCAACCGCCAGGAGCATGGCGAAGACGGCCACCATGGTCTTCCCGGCACCCACGTCGCCCTGGACGAAGCGGTTCATCCGCGCCGGCGACGTCATGTCGGCGCTCACCTCCCGGAGCACCCGAGCCTGTGCGTCGGTGAGGCGGAAGGGGAGGCGCTGGTGGAGGCCCCGGATGAGCTCGTTGGTGCGGGTGTGAACGATGCCCGGTTCCAGGCGGGTCTCCCGGTGGCGAGCCAGGGCCTGGACCAGTTGGAGGAAGAAAAGCTCGTCGAAGGCGAGGCGCCGGCGCCCTTCCTCGGGCTCATGGATATGGGCCGGGCGATGGAGGCGGCGAAAGGCCTCGGGAAGCTCCGGAAGGCCGAGCCCCTCCCGCCACCCCGGCGGGAGGTACTCCTCCTCATGGGCGTGGGCCAGGAGCCAGTCCAGATTGGCGTCGTAGATGCGCCGGAGCACCCACTGGGGAAGGTCATCGGTGCCCGGGTAGGCGGTGTAGACGCGCCCACCTTCCCCCTCGTCCCCGTCGCCGGGCTTTCCGGCCCGAGCCAGCAGCGTGTGTTCCCGGGGATGGAGCTGGCGCCCGTGGAAGAATTTCACCGGACCCGTGACCAGGAGCTGATCGCCCTCCCGGATCTTCCGGTCCAGCCAGGGCTGACCAGGCCAGGCACAGGTGATCATCCCCGAGTCGTCCTGGAGGACGGCCTGGAAGATCTTGAGGCCCGAGCGGGTGGGGAGCACCCCAGATGACCGGACCCGCCCGCGAATGGTGGCGTCCTGCCCCACCTGCAGGGCGTCGATGGGGTGGATGGTGGAGGCGTCGTCGTAGCGGCGGGGGGTGTGGTAGAGGAGATCCCGGGCCGTGCCCACCGCCAGCTTCTTCAGGGCGTCGGCCCTCTTCGGGCCCACACCCTTCAGGAACTGGGCCGGACGATCCAAGTGCCCATAGCCCACCGGTTAGTCCCGGGCGAAGACGCCGTCCAGGAACGCCTCGGCGTCGAAGGCGTCCAGGTCTTCCACCCGCTCGCCCAGCCCCACCAGCTTCACCGGGAGGGAGTGCTCCTCCTGGAGCGCCACCACGATCCCGCCCCGGGCGGTGGAGTCCATCTTGGCCAGGATGATCCCCGACAGCTGAGCCGCCTCCTGGAAGGCCTTGACCTGGGCCACGGCATTCTGCCCCGTGGTGGCGTCCAGGACGATGAGGGTCTCGTGGGGAGCGCCCTCGAGGCGGCGGCGGATCACTCGGTCCACCTTCCGGAGTTCGTCCATGAGCCCCCGGTTCGTGTGGAGGCGACCGGCGGTGTCCACAATGACCACATCAATGCCGCGCTTGATCCCGGCCTCCACGGCGTCGAAGGCCACGGCGGCCGGGTCGCCGCCCTCCTGGCCACGGATGAATCCGGCGCCCACCCGCCCGGCCCAGGTCTCGAGCTGGGAAACGGCACCGGCCCGGTAGGTGTCGCCGGCGGCCACCAGGACCGAGCGCCCCTTCTTCACCATATGATGGGCCAGCTTGGCGATGGAGGTGGTCTTGCCCACCCCGTTCACCCCAACCACCAGGTAGACGGTGGGGCCGTCGCCGGTGTTCTCGGCCAGCTCGGTGGATGCGCCGTCGGCCAGGATGCGGGCCACCTCGTCCCGGAGGGCGTCCCGGAGCTCCCCGCCGCCGCGGATCTTCCCCCGGCGGGCCAGGTCCTCCACGTGATCCACCAGACGCAGGGTGGCGGTGACGCCGAAGTCGGCGGCCAGAAGACGCTCTTCCAGCTCCTCCAGCGACTCGTCGTCCATCCCTTCCGAGATGACCCGGACGTCGGTGAGGGCCAGGTCCACGACCCGGCGCCAGAGGCTCTTTCGCTTCTCGTCCTTCTTCTTGAAGAGGCGCATGGTGTCCGTGCGGCAGGTTCTTTTTCAGGCAGGGTCGATCCGGGACGCCACAAGCCGTCCCCAGGTGCAGATAAGGTACACCGGGCGACGCCGCAGTGTAGAGGGCGACGCGGCAGTGTAGAGGGCGACGCTGCAGTGTAAGAGGG
>REEG01000157.1 GCA_007695195.1 Gemmatimonadales bacterium
TCCAGAATCTCCGGGAAGAGGCGGCTGTGCAGACGGAGTTGAATCTGATCCGGCGGGCTCGGGAGGGGGATGACCAGGAGGCCCTTCAACTCATGGATCAGATCCAGCGCGCCGAAGTGGTGGTGGAGGAGTTGGGGCGGCGTACGGCGGAGGCGCGCGCCGAGGTGGAACCCAATCAGCGGGCCCTCCTGGAGGAGAGGAGTGGCCTCGACGAGGAGTTGGCCGAGCTCCGGGCTCGCCGGGACGTGGCGCTGGAGGGCGTGGGGGCACTGGAGCGCCGGGTGTACGATTCCTTCCATAGCTCAGGGCGCCCGGTGGTGGTGGCCCGCCTCCTGGACGATGGGGCGTGCGGCCACTGCTACAGCGTGGTTCCGCTCCAGGTCCAGCAGGAGATCCGTACGGGGACGAGTCTGATTCGCTGCGAGGCGTGCGGTGTGATCCTGAGCGCCGACATCGAGGAGGAGGAGGCCGTGTCGCCCGAGCCCGCCTCAGTGACGTCTGGAGACGAGGACGGAGACGAGGACGGAGCTACTCCGGCGTGACTTCCCCGGCACCGGCGCCGGGGCTGGAACTCCCGCGCCCTCCGAGACCCCGGTGGGAACTGGCACCGGCTCCGGATCCCCATCGGGTTCAGGCCCTGGCACAGGAGCTTCACCTTCCCCCGGCGCTCTGTCGGGTCCTGGTGGCCAGGGGGATCCAGGAGGGAGAGGCGGCGAGAACCTTCCTTCGTCCGCTCCTGGACCACCTTCATCCGCCTCATCTCCTCACCGACGCGACCCGTGCCGCCCGTCGGATCCTGCAGGCCGTGGAGAAGGGGGAGGGGATCCTGGTCCACGGCGACTACGACGTGGACGGCATCTGTTCAGCCGCGCTCCTGACCCTCTGGATCCGGCGGCTGGGCGGGCGCGTCGAGGCCTTTGTTCCGGACCGACTCCGCGACGGATACGACCTGGGACCGGCGGGGATCGAACGGGCGGAGGCCTTGGGCGCCACGCTCATTGTCACCTGTGACTCGGGGATCGTGGCCCACGACGCTGTGGCCCTGGCTCGGGCCCGGGGTGTGGACGTGGTCATCACGGACCACCACACGCCGGGGGAGACCCTTCCCCCTGCCGTGGCCGTGGTGAATCCCAACCGGAGCGACTGCGACTACCCGTACCCTAGCCTGGCGGGGGTCGGGGTGGCGTTCAAGCTCTGCCAGCTCCTGGGGCAGATGGCCGGACGTCCGGAAGCCGAACTCCTGGAGAATCTGGACCTGGTGGCGCTGGCCACGGTGGCGGACCTGGTCCCCCTCACCGGCGAGAACCGGGTTCTGGTCCGGTACGGACTCCGGGTCCTGCAGCAGGCTCGCCGTCCGGGGGTGGCGGCCCTTCTGGAAGTCACGGAGCTGGCGGCGGAAGATGTGGATGCCGGCAAGGTGGGGTTCGTGCTGGCGCCGAGATTGAACGCGGCCGGTCGGATGGGGTCGGCCATGGAGGCGCTGGAACTCCTTCTGGCTCCAGATCTGGACCGGGCCCGGACGCCGGCCCGGCGCCTGGAAGCCTTGAATGCCCTTCGGCGCGATGAGGATGCCCGCACCCTCGACGAGGCGCTGGAGCGGTTGGCGGCGGACTACGATCCCCGCCGGGACTTCGGTGTGGTGGTGGCGGGTGAGGGATGGCACCCCGGCGTCATCGGGATCGTGGCATCCCGGATCGTGGAGCGGATCCATCGACCCACGGTGCTCCTGACCACGGAAAATGGGCGGGCCCGAGGGAGCGCCCGATCCATTCCCGGCGTGCACCTCCTGGACGCGGTTCGGGCCGCAGAAGATCATCTGGTCCGGTTCGGAGGCCACCGGCAGGCTGCGGGGATGGATGTGGAGACGGCGCGGATCCCCCACTTCAGGGAGGCCTTCAACAAGGCGGTCCGCCATCAACTGCAGGATGTTCAGCCGCGCCCCCGGGCCCGGGGCGATGTGACCCTGGGGCTGGATGAGGTCTCCGAGGAACTCCTCCACTTTCTCCAGTATGTGGGCCCCTTCGGAATCGGGAACCCCGAGCCCATCTTCTGGGCTGCGGGGGTGGAAGTGGCACGGGGAGCCCGCATCGTGGGCAAGGGACATCTGAAGCTGCGCCTGCGCGAGCGGGGCCGGGAGCTGGAGGCCATCGGGTTCGGCCTGGGCCATGAGATGCCGCCGGAGCGGCTGGGGGCGGGACCGGTGGACGTCCTATTCCGCTTGCGCACCAATGAATTCAGGGGGGTCCGCTCCCTTCAGGCTCAACTGAAGGATATGCGGATTGCCGGAGACGGAACGTCATGAGAATCATCGCCGGGGAGTGGGGGGGACGCCCGATTCGGACACCAAAGGGGAAGGGGACCCGGCCCACCGCCGACCGGGTCAGGGAGGCGTGGATGTCGGCCATGGGGCCTTCCATCCCCGGAGCCCGCGTCCTGGACCTCTTCGCCGGGTCCGGAGCGCTGGGGCTCGAGTGCCTCTCCAGGGGGGCTCGGGAAGTGGTGTTCGTGGAGCGGGCGCGATCGGCGCTTCGGGCACTCCGGGCGAACATTGAAGAGTTGGGGGCCCAGGATCGATGTCGCGTGGTGGTGGGCGATGCCCTCACCCTGGCCGGCTCGCTGGACCCTGGGGCCTTCGAGTTGGCCGTCGCCGATCCCCCCTACGACAGTGGGGACGCGGGTCGTCTGGTCGAACTCTTCCGGAGGCGTCCCTTCGCCGGACAGCTCTGGGTGGAGCATGGGAACCGGGATCCCATCGCCAAGAGTGGCGGGGGACGCACCCGAACCTACGGCGATACGGCCCTTACCACCCTCGACGCTCCGGACTGGGAGGGCCCGACCCCCGTCCCTGTCGATCCGGAAGAAGCCCCCCTGGACTCCACCGGTCCCGGTCAGGACCCGCCACGGCCCGGCGCAGAGCTGGACTCGCCTCACGCCGACCTTCCGCACGACGAATCGCCATGAATTCATCTCGCCCCATCATTGCCCTCTATCCCGGCTCCTTCGACCCGGTCACGCTGGGTCACGAGGACATCGCCCGACGCACCCTGAGGGTGGTGGACAAGGTCGTGGTGGCTGTGGCGCATACGGCGACCCATTCGAAACGTCCGGCCTTCCCGGTGGAGGAACGTCTCGAGATGCTCAACGAGGTGTTCGCCGATGAGGAACGCATCGAGTGCGCATCCTTCCACGGCCTCATGGTGGAGTTCGCCAAGGCGGTGGGAGCCAGCGTGGTGGTTCGGGGTCTTCGGGCGGTATCCGACTTCGAGTACGAGTTCCAGATGGCCCAGATGAACCGTGAACTCCACCCTGGTATGGAGTTCATCTTCCTGACTCCGGAGACCCATCTCTCGTTCCTGTCGGCGTCGCTGGTGCGGGAGGTGTCGGCGCTGGGAGGCGACGTCTCGTCCTTCGTGTCTCCAGCCATCATGCGTCGGCTGCGAGAGCGCTACCAGCGGCAAGGAGCCTGATCCATGGATTTCATCGAGAGCATCCGGCATCGCGCCCGGGAGCGGCCTCGACGGATTGTCTTTCCGGAGGGAGGTGACCCTCGGACCCTGGAGGCGGCGGCCATCCTGCAGCGTGAGGCGCTGGTGGATCCGGTACTTCTGGGGGATCCCCGGACCATCCGTGCGGGGCTGGTGAAGGTGGATGGTGACCCGGACGGCCTCCGGATCCTGGATCCCCGCAGCAGTGAGGGGACCGGGGATCATGTGGAGACCCTCCTGGAGCTCCGGCGGGCCAGGGGAATGGATCGGGCCGGGGCCCGGGAGGCGGTTCGAAGCCCCCTCATCCGCGGGGCGCTCATGGTTCGCTCCGGCGAGGTGGACGGATCCCTGGCCGGAGCGGTCCACCCCACCGGCGACGTCCTCCGGGCCGCCTTCTGGTGCGTGGGCCCCGACGATGGGATCCGGACGGTCTCGTCGTCTTTCTACATGGTGGTGAAGCCCTTCCGCAGCCGCGAACCGGAAATCCTGACCTTTACCGACTCGGCGGTGGTGCCGGACCCCACCGGGCCGCAGTTGGCCCAGATCGCGGCGGCGGCGGCCCGGGCAAGACGTCGGATTGTCGGGGATTCGCCCACTGTGGCCTTCCTCTCGTATTCCACCAAGGGGAGCGGTGCCGGCCCCTCGGTGGACAAGGTCCGGGAGGCGCTGGCCCTCTTCCGGGATATGGAACCCGGGGTCCCGGCCGACGGGGAACTGCAGCTCGATGCGGCGCTGGTGGAGTCGGTGGCCCGTCGGAAAGCCCCCCACTCCGCCGTGGCCGGTGCCGCCAACATCCTGGTCTTTCCGGATCTGGACGCCGGAAACATCGGGTACAAATTGGTGCAGCGGCTGGCGGGGGCCGAGGCGGTGGGGCCCATCATCCAGGGCCTGCGGCGTCCCTGTAACGACCTGTCCAGGGGCGCCTCGGTGGAGGACATCGTGAACGTGGCCTGCATCACGAGTCTGACGGCGCCGTGAGCCGGACCCCTCCGCGGAGCGGCCGGGCGAAGGGGCAACCTTGCCCGGTTCCTCGGCTTATGGGTAGCTTTCAACGTCTCCGGACGGAGGGTTCCTCCAGGGTGGAGACTCCAACGCACATCCTTCCGGGTCCTATTCGGGCCCCAGGAGACTGACAAGAGCCATGGCGTTTGATGTGAAGCGGGAAACGGGTGAGGTGGTCATCGTCGATGTGGAGGGCCAGCTCATCGTGGGGAATCGGCAGGAGCTGAAGCAGGCGATCCTGGCCGAATTGGAGGGGGGATCCCGGAAGTTCCTGGTGGACTTCACCAACACCGGGTACATCGACTCCTCCGGCCTGGGGGTCCTTGTGAGCCTCTCCAAGAAGATCCGGGAGCAGGGAGGCGAATTGCGTCTCTCGAGCCTCAACGAGGATCTCCGGACCCTCTTCGAACTCACCAAGCTCGACACGCTCTTCCGCATTGCGGATTCCCGGGAAGAGGGCCTGCAGGACTTCTGACCCGTCCACGCCCTCGGGGACCACGGGTCCCCGAGGATGGGATTCCCGTGGATTCAGGCATCATGTCCCCAGAGGAGGCGGCCGAGTTGATGGACAGAGAGTTGATCTTTGAACTCCCCAACGACCTGCAGTGCATCGAAGACGCTGTGGAGTTCGTGGTGTCGCGTTGTTCCACCTGCCAGGATGTGGCCCGGAGGCTTCGGTTCAACTTCCGGGTCAGCCTGGTTGAAGCTCTCTCCAACGCCATGATTTACGGAAATGGGCGGGATCCGGCGAAACGGGTCCGACTCGAGGTCCGACTGCAGCCCGGACGGCTCACGGCGCGGGTGACGGACCAGGGGCCTGGATTCAACCCCCTTCGGGTTCCCGATCCCACGGCGCCGGAGAACCTTCTGGAAGAGGGAGGTCGTGGGCTCTTCCTCATGCGTAAACTCATGGATGAGGTCCACTACAATGACCGGGGGAACTCGGTGACGCTCATTCTCCATCTGACCCGTCCCGCGGCCTTCCGGGATCAAGCCACCGCATGACGTCAAACCGGACTTCCCGGGAGCTCCTCCCGGACCCGGTGGTTCAGGTCCTGGAAGAGTATCGCCGCAATTTCCGGATGGAGCTCGGACTCTGGCTTCCCCGGGACGGCGATGATCCCTTCCGCCTCTACCCTCGTGGCGGCCAGGGCTTGATTCCTCGCCCCGACTCCACCCTCCTCGACGTCCCCACCCGAAGCGGGGTCGACCTCATCCTGGAGATTTCCGGGGAGAGTTCCGAAATCCGGGGCGCCGCCGCCAACGCGCTGCGGACCACCCTGGAGCAGCTCTACCTGTACGCGGAAGAAGTGCGCTACTTCACCGCGGAGATGTCGGAGCGCTACGAGGAGATCAACCTCCTCTATTCCATCTCCGAGACGCTGGGCTCTCTCCTGCAGTTGAAGGATGCCACCCACCTCATCCTGTCGGAGGTCTGCGATGTGATGGGGGCTCGCCGGGGGTCCCTCTGGGTTCACCGACCGGTGGAGGACCGACTTCACCTTGTGGCATCGGTGGGGGAGGGAGGGCGGCAGGGACCCCTGGCCGCCGACGACAACTCCGCCGTCACCGCCCAGGTCTTCCGGGAGGGACGGTCCATGATCCTCTCTTCCTATGAAGGGGGCACGAAGAACGATGGGGCGCTCGCCCATGGCTCCGGTTCCGGGGGGGGCGGTTCGGAGCCCGACCGGGCCAATGGGAGAGGGGACGCCGGCGACGGAGGGGAGCCGGGATCGCCCATGGCGGGAGATTCCGTCCTTTCCGTGCCCATCCGCTATACGCCACCCGAGGAGGATGCCCGGACAGTGGGGGTGATCAACCTCATCGGACGCAGGCGCGGCGGACGATTCAGCGCGTCGGACCAGAAGCTCCTGGCCGCCATCGCCTCCCAGGTGGGGGCCGCCCTGGAGAACAACCGTCTCATCGACGAGAGCCTGCAACGAGAGCGGGTGAGCCGGGAGATGGAGTTGGCCCACGACCTCCAGATGAAGCTGCTCCCGTCGCTGGATTCTTTCGATGCTCAGGAGGTGGCGGCTCGCGTCCGACCGGCGGATTCGGTTGGTGGGGATTTCTACCACCTCCTTCGGCTGCCTGGCGGGCGCTTCGGGGTCATGATCGGCGACGTGTCCAGTCACGGCTTCCCGGCGGCGCTCATCATGGCCCTGACCCTGAGTGCCGCCACGATCTACGCCTCCGAAGTCTCATCGCCGGCGCGGGTCATGACGGAGATGGGCCGGGCGCTTCGAGACGAGCTCGAGAGCACGGAGATGTACATCACCCTCTTCTACGCGGTGGTGGATCCGACCCGGGGCGAACTCGTCTACGCCAATGCCGGGCACCCCCACGCCTTTCTCATGCGCGGAAAAGAGGATACCCCTGAGCGCCTGCCGGCCATCAACCCACCCATGGGAATCGCCGGTGACATGGAGTACGAGGAGCGCATCGTGCCCTGGGCATCGGGCCGGGATCTCCTCGTCCTCTTCACCGACGGTCTGTCCGACGATCTGGTGGCCGGATCCCGTCGAGCCGGCGAGTATCGGATCCTGGAAGAGGTGGCGGGGCTGCGGGACCGTGGCGCCAAGGAGATCGTGGATGCCCTCTTCGATCTGGTGGTGGAGGAAGGCCGTCCCGAGGCCACGCCCGATGATCGCACCGCCGTGGTCCTCAAGGTGTGAGTAGTTCCCGGTCCCACCGGCCTCGGCGCAGCCTCGGTCAGAACTTCCTGGTAGACGGCAACCTCCGGCGTCGCATCGTGGAGGAGGCGGCCATCGAACCTCACGATACGGTCCTTGAGATCGGACCGGGGCAGGGAGCCCTTACCGACCTGCTGGCGGAGCGGGCGGGGCGCCTGGTGCTGGTTGAACTGGACCGGGATCTCGCCGCCGATCTCCGCCACCGTTTCCAGGGGCACCGGTCGGTGGAGGTGGTGGAGGGCGACATCCTGGAGCTCGCCCTCGTTGACATGGTGGATGCCCCCGAATCCGTCCGGGTGGTGGGGAACATCCCCTACAACATCACCACCCCCATCCTTTTCCATCTCCTGTCGCCGCCTCGCCCGGCCGATATCCTCCTCATGGTGCAGAAGGAGGTGGCCGACCGCATCCTCGCCGAGCCGGGCACCGGTGCCTTCGGAGCCCTCACCGTCGGTGTGCAGGCCGTGGCCGATGTGGAGCGGGTCCTCTCGGTGCCGCCTTCCGCGTTTCGGCCCCGGCCCCGTGTCGACTCCACGGTGATCCGCATTCGCCCCCGCCGCCCGGCTCCTATGTCGCCGGCGGAGGAGGATGCACTCCGGATCCTGACGCGAGCCCTCTTCCAGTGGCGCAGGAAACAGCTTCGGAAGACCCTGGGGTCCCACCCCGATCTCCACCTCCCGCCGGCGCAGGTGGCCGCACTCCTGGCGGCTGCGGGGGCGGAGCCCACGGATCGCCCCGAGACCGTGGCGCCCGAAGGGTTCGTGGCCATGGCTCGGCTCCTGGATTTCCCTTGAGGCCCGACGCATGAGCAGGCCGGGAGGTGGGGCTATGGACATGGCAGGTCCGGCATGAGTCGGCCTCGGGACCCGCGGACCGGGGCGCCGGCTCCGGGGCTGCGACGGCGAGTGGCCGCTCTACTGCAGAGCGGCCCCTTCCACACGCTGGAGCTGGCGGAGCGAGCCCTGGGCCTGCGCGGCCCTCCCGCCGCCCTCTCGTCGGCGGTGTTCAGCCTTCTGGGTGACGATGCGCGATTCCAGGTGGATGCCCGAGGGATCTGGAGCCTGGCTCCGGGAGCGGGGATCCCGGGACCTGCCCTCTCCACTCTGTCCTACGCGGTGGTGGACGTGGAGACCACGGGGGGAGCATGGCGGCGGGGTGACCGGGTCACCGAGGTGGCGGTGGTGCCGGTCACCGGTGGAGTGATCCGGGACGGCCTCGGCACCCTTGTGAATCCAGGACGCCGTATTCCGCCCAAGATCCAGGGGCTCACAGGGATCACAGACCCCATGGTGGCCGGAGCACCGCCCTTCGAGGGGGTCGCGCCCCAGGTCGAAGCCGCCCTCCACGGCCGGATCTTCGTAGCCCACAACGTCCAGTTCGACTGGGGATTCATCCGGACCGAACTCCTGAACGCGCTCGGTGCTGCACCCGAGCTCCCGCTCCTGTGTACCGTACGGCTGGGGCGTTTCCTCATCCCCGGCCTGCGCCGCTACAACCTGGATGCCCTGACGCGCCACTTCGGAATTCCGGTTCATCAGCGGCACCGCGCCTACGGCGACGCCCTGGCCACCGCCCGCCTCCTTCTGCACCTTCTCCAGGAGGCGGAGGCGCAGGGCATCGCGGATCTGCCGGCCCTGGAGGCAGCGCTGCAGCGGCGCTCGGCCCCCCGGTCTGTGCGGTCGCCGCTGCGGTGAGGCCTGGCGCCGGACTCGACGCCACTCCCTTCTTCCCATGTTCCAACGAGGTGACGCCCCCATGGCCGAGACGCCCCGAACTCCGTCCGCTACCGGCGAAGGCAGAGGTCCCAACGCCCCCACCGAGGCCCGTGACCAGGGGACGACCTACTCCCCGCCGGAGCTGCCCCTGGTCCGGTCCATGGATGTGGGATCCATCCGGGTGCACGCCGTGGAGGCGGGACTTCAGCACCTGGACGGTGGGGCCATGTTCGGGGTGGTGCCCCGGACGCTGTGGGAGCGGCGGATCCAACCGGACGAGCGCCACCGGATCCCCCTGGCCCTGCGCTGCCTTCTCATCGAGGCGCCGGAAGCCCTGATCCTGGTGGATACCGGAGTGGGGCGTAAGGAAGACGACCGGTTTCGCGACATCTACGGCATCGACAACGAGGGAGATCCCACCCGTCTGGAAGACGGCATCCGCGCGACCGGGTTCGACCCTCGGGACGTGGAGATGGTGGTCCTGACCCACCTCCACTTCGATCATGCCGGCGGGGCCACGCTCCGGCGGGACGACGGGAGCCTGGCCCCTTCCTTTCCCTGGGCGAGGCATGTGGTGCAGGAGGGCGAACTGGCCTTCTCGGGCCGGCGAAACGAGCGGATCCGGGCCAGCTACACCCCGGAAAACATCGAGCCCATCACCGAGGCCGGACTGTGGCACACGGTCTCGGGAGAGGTGGAACTCACTCGGGGGATCCGGCTGGTGCCGGCACCGGGCCACACCCCGCACCACCAGTGCATCCTGGTGGATTCGGATGGGGAGAAGGCCTTCTTCCTGGCGGACCTCTGTCCCACCGCGGCCCACGTCCGCCTTCCCTGGATCATGGGCTACGACCTGGAGCCCCTGGTAACCCTGGAGTCGAAACGCCGGTTCTGGGAAGAGGCCCTCCGGGAGGAGTGGCTTCTCATCTTCCAGCACGACGCTTTCACGCCGTGGGGGCGTTTGGCCGCCGACGGCCGGGGTCTGCGCTGATCCGACGATCCGGGCCGGCGCGCGTGGGACCTGGGCGAGGGTGACCTGCGAGGAGGCTTTCCATATATTCAGCAGGCTCGGCTCCTGACGCCTGGAGACCGGGTCGCCCGAGTCCCCGGTACCGGGTCTCCCGGCGCTGGATTTCCGGAGCCCGCAGGCCCTCCCGCCGGATCCCGACACAACCCCGACAGAGGTGGTCCCCGCAATGAGCGACGCAGCCCGTACCCCGGTCATCGTCAGTGGAGCGCGCACGCCCATCGGTCGTTTCCTGGGCGGCCTTGGCCCTCTGGACGCCCCCGAACTGGGAGCCCGTGCGGTGAAGGCCGCCATGGAGCGGTCCGGTCTTCCCGGAGAAGCCATCGACGAAGTCATCCTGGGCAACGTGGTCCAGGGTGGGGTGGGGCAGGCGCCCGCCCGCCAGGCCGCCATCCGCTCCGGGCTTCCCGCCACCATTCCGGCCCTCACCGTGAACAAGGTGTGCGGGTCGGGGCTGAAGGCCGTCATGCTGGCGGCGCAGGCCATCCGGGCCGGCGATGCCCGGGCGGTGGTGGCCGGCGGGTTCGAGTCCATGTCCAACGTCCCCTACTTCCTTCCCGGCCTCCGGAACGGTCTCAAGTTCGGTGACCGGAAGTTGGTGGATGGCCTTATCCACGACGGACTATGGTGCGCCTTCGGGCAGTGTCACATGGGCGGCCACGCCGAGTATACCGCCGCCAAGGCGGGGATCACCCGTGAGGAAGCCGATGCCTTCGCGCTGTCGTCGCACCAGAAGGCTGTGGCCGCCATTGACGCCGGCCGCTTCGCCGCGGAGATCGTCCCGGTGGAGATCCAGGGCCGGAAGGGGTCGGTGGTCATCGACACCGACGAGAGCCCCCGGCGTGAGACCTCCATGGAGGCGCTGGGCCGGCTGCGTCCGGCCTTCCCCCAGGATGCCCCCGACGACATCGAGGACCTGGTGGTGACGGCGGGCAACGCCCCGGGGCTGAACGATGGAGGGGCGGCGCTGGTGGTGACGTCGCTGGAGTTCGCCCAGGCCCACGGCCTCGAGGTCAAGGCCCACATCACCGGCTATGCCTCGGGGGGGACCGAGCCGCAAGACCTCTTCTTCGCGCCCATCACCGCCGTGCGGCGCCTCATGGATCGGGCCGGCACCGCCATCGGTGACTACGACCTCTTCGAGGTGAATGAGGCCTTCGCCGTGCAGGCTCTCGCCGACATGCGGGAGCTGGGGATGGACCCGGACAGGGTCAATGTGAACGGGGGGGCGGTGGCGCTGGGCCACCCCATCGGCTGCTCCGGTGCCCGGGTCCTGGTGACACTCCTCTACGCCATGGAAGATCGGGATCTCCAGAGCGGCCTCGCCACCCTCTGCCTCGGGGGCGGAAACGCCGTGGCGCTCTCGGTGGAGCGGCGCTGACCTCCGCCGGAGAGGCTCCGGCCCATGTGGGAGTGGTGGGGCAGGCGCTGGGATCGGGACCGAACTTCTTCAACAACGCGCGAGAGACAACTTCATGACGATCGATACGGTGGCGGTGATTGGTGGGGGCCAGATGGGGAACGGGATTGCCCACGTCTGCGCCCAGAGCGGGCTGCATGTGCGCATGGTGGACATCTCCCGGGAGGCGGTGGAGGCAGGGGTGGCCACCATCTCGAAGAACATGGATCGACAGGTCCGGAAGGAGCGGATGACCCCCGAGGAGAAGGAGGCCGCCCTGGCGCGGATCCAGACCTTCACCGACCCGGCTGAGGCCGCGCCCGGGGCCCAACTCATCGTGGAGGCCATTCCGGAGCGGCCGGAGCTCAAATACAAGCTCTTCGCGACCCTGGACGGGGCCGCGGATCCGGGCACCATCCTGGCTTCCAACACCTCCTCCATCTCCATCACCGAAATCGCCGCTCGCACCGGACGCCCGGAGAAGGTCATCGGGATGCACTTCATGAATCCGGTTCCCGTCATGCAGCTTGTGGAGGTGATCCGGGGGCTCGCCACCGATGAAGCCACCACCGAGGCCGTCATGGAGCTGGCCCGGGCGCTGGGCAAGACACCGGTGGAGGTGAACGACTTCCCCGGGTTCGTGTCCAACCGGATCCTCCTTCCCATGATCAACGAGGCCGTCTTCGCCCTCATGGAGGGAGTGGCCGAGGCCGAAGCCATCGACACGGTCATGAAGCTGGGGATGAACCACCCCATGGGCCCGTTGGCGCTGGCCGACCTCATCGGCCTCGACACCTGTCTCAGCATCCTGGAGGTTCTGCACCGGGAGCTGGGTGACGACCGGTACCGGCCCTGCCCGCTCCTGCGCAAGTATGTGGCGGCGGGGTGGCTGGGTCGTAAGAGCGGTCGTGGCTTCTATGCCTACGGCCAGTGAGCGCCGCCATGCTGACGGCTGAGCACCTGGAAGTCCGGCGGCTGGCCCTGGATCTGGCCAGGGGCGAGGTCCGACCCCATGTGGAGGAATGGGACCGGGAGCGCCGGATCCCCCAGGGGGTGTTCGACGCCATGGCCGAGTTGGGGTTTCTGGGGATGCGCGTTCCCGAGGCCCACGGGGGGCTCGGGTTCGATCTCCCCACCTATCTGATGGCGCTGGAGGCTCTGGCCTGGGGTGATGCCTCGCTGGGGCTGGGCTTGGCGGTTCACAACGGTCCGGTGACCCGCGCGCTGGATGCGTACGGGTCCGACGCCCAGAAAGAGGCGTGGCTGCCCCGGTTGGCCTCAGGCGACCTCCTGGGTGCCTTCGCCGTGGCCGAGGGGGCGGCGGGCGGCGATCTGGACTCGCTGGCGGTTCGGGCGGTTCCGGCGGGGGATGGAGCCGGCTGGGTCCTCTCCGGGGAGAAGGCCTGGGTCACCAATGGAGATCGGTGCGGGCTCCTGTTGGTCCTGGCCCGCACCGGGGACGAAGGCGACGGCCTCTCGGCCTTCCTCGTTCCCCGGGATGCGCCGGGGGTCCAGGTGATGGGGCGGGAGCGTACCATGGGGTTCTCGGCGGCCGAGATCGTCACCATCCGGTTCGACCAGGTCGCCCTCTCCCCCGAAGCCCTCCTGGGGGAGGAGGGCGACGGGCACAATGTGGCGGCGGATGCGGCCAGTGTGGGGCGCCTCGGGGTGGCGGCCGTAGCATTGGGGATTGCCCAAGCCGCCTATGAACACGCCCTCAGGTACGCGGGTGAGCGGGAGCAGTTCGGGCGTCCGCTCCACGATTTCGGTGCCATCCAGGAGAAGCTGGCGGGGATGGCAATCCGCATCGCCCAGGCCCGGAGCCTGATCCTCCACGTGGCGGCCGCCGCCGAGGCGGAGGCACCGGCGGAGGGCATTCACCCGGCCGGCCTGCGGGCGCAGGTGGCCATGGCCAAGGTGACCGCCAGCGAGGCGGCCAGTTGGGTCGCCGATGAGGCCGTCCAGATCTACGGCGGATACGGGTACATGCGGGACTATCCGGTGGAGCGACTCATGCGCGATGCCAAGGGGACCGAGATTCATGAGGGTTCCAGTGAACTCCTCCGCATGTGGATCGCCCTGGACGCGGTGGGAGACTCCGGTCTCTCCTGATCCTTGCTCTCACCCCACGGGCGTCTCAGCCCACCCTCTCCCATGGATTCATCGTTTCGAATCCACCTGAGCCGGGGGCGGTCCGCGCGGGCCGCCTCCACCGGTCCCGGGGTCCCTGGGCCGGCAGGCACACCAACCCGGAGCCGAACGGGATGAACGTCTTCGAGCTGTTGTCCGAGAAGGGTCATGAGCAGGTTGTCTTCTGGTCCGAACCTGAACTCGGATACCGCGGGATCATCGCCATCCACGACTCCACCCTGGGGCCGGCGCTTGGGGGGACGCGGTTCTGGAACTATGCCTCCGACGAGGAGGCGTTCATCGACGTGCTTCGCCTCTCCCACGGGATGACCTACAAGGCCGCGGTGGCGGGGGTGAATCTGGGGGGCGGCAAGTCCGTCATCATGGGGGATAACCGCATCCGCGATCGGGAGATGATCTTCCGGGCCCACGGCCGGGCGGTGGAATCCCTTGGCGGTCGCTACATCACCGCGGAGGACGTGGGGACGTCGGTGGACGATATGGAGTTCGTCCGGATGGAGACGGATTCGGTGGTGGGGGTCCTGGGCGGATCGGGGGATCCCTCGCCGGTGACGGCGTTCGGGACGTATCAGGGGATCCGGGCATGTGCGGAACGACGCTACGGCCGAGCCGGCCTCTCCGGCCGCCACGTGGCCGTGCAGGGACTCGGGAATGTGGGTCGCAACCTGTGCGGCTTCCTCCTGGAGGAGGGCGCCCGCCTCACCGTCACCGACATCGATCCGGAGCGGGTGCAGGAGGCCGTTCAGGCATTCGGGGCCGAGGCCGTGGCCCCTGACGAGATCTATGGGGTGAAGGCGGACATCTTCGCGCCCTGTGCCCTGGGAGCCGTCATCAACGGCGATACCCTGAAGGTCCTCCAGGTGGACATCGTGGCCGGAGCCGCCAACAACCAGTTGGCCCGGGAAGCCCATGGAGAGATCCTCCATGAGCGGGGTATCCTCTACGCGCCAGACTATGTGATCAACGCCGGCGGGCTCATCAACGTCTACGGCGAACTGCACGACTGGACGTCGGATCGGAGCAAGCGGAAGGCGCAGGAGATCTTCACCACCCTGCTTCGCATCTTCGAGATGGCCGAGGAGGGCGGTATCCCCACGGGGGCGGCGGCGGACCGCCTGGCGGAAGAGCGGATCCAGCGGATCCGGCACCTGCAACGCTCCACCCTCTGAGGGATCCCCGACGACGGAGGATCTGTTCCCCTCGTCCGGCAAAGTGATCATCTTCGACATTCCACGATGTCCGCACAGCCCGGCGCCGGCCCGGTGGCGGGCGTCGGGAGCCCTCAACCCGATATCCATCCCAAGGGAGTCGCAGACTCATGACCCGTCCCTACGCCCACCTCCGCGAAACGGATCCCGAGATCTATCAGGCCGTGCAGGCCGAAACCCGGCGGCAGGCCTTCGGTCTGGAACTCATCGCTTCGGAGAACTTCGTGTCCCGTGCCGTCATGGAGACCATGGGCACGGTGATGACCAACAAGTACGCCGAGGGGCTGCCCGGGAAACGGTACTACGGGGGGTGCGAGTTCGTCGATCAGGCCGAGGAGTTGGCCCGGAGCCGGGCGCTGGAGCTTTTCGGGGCCGATCATGTGAATGTGCAGCCCCACTCCGGCGCTCAGGCCAACATGGCCGTCTTCCTGGCCTTCCTGAGACCCGGGGACTCCATCCTGGGGATGAATCTGAGTCACGGCGGTCACCTCACCCATGGATCTCCGGTGAACGCCTCCGGGATTCTCTACGACGTGACCTCCTACGGGGTAGACGAGGAGACCGGCCTCATCGATTACGACGCCGTGCGGGACGCCGCCCGGCGGATCGGCCCCCGCATGATCATCGCCGGGGCCAGCGCCTACCCTCGGATCCTGGACTTCGAGGCGTTCGGTGAGATCGCCCGGGAGGTGGAGGCGCCCCTCCTGGTGGACATGGCCCACATTGCCGGCCTGGTGGCCGCCGGGGTGCACCCGAGCCCGGTCCCCCACGCCGATGTGGTGACCACCACCACCCACAAGACGCTCCGGGGACCCCGGGGTGGCCTGATCCTGAGTCGGGCCGAGCACGCCCGGGCCGTGGACAAGGCGGTGTTCCCAGGGACCCAGGGCGGCCCCCTCATGCACATCATCGCCGCCAAGGCGGTGGCCTTCCGCGAGGCGCTGGACCCATCGTTCCAGGGATACCAGGAGCAGATCGTGGCCAACGCCCGTGCGCTGGGTGCCCGCCTGATGGAGCGGGGGCTGGACCTGGTCTCCGGCGGTACCGACACCCACCTGGTTCTGGTGGATCTCCGGAGCCGGGGCGAACTGACCGGGAAGGAGGCCGAGGCGCGCCTCGAGTCGGCGGGGATCACGGTGAACAAGAACACCGTCCCCGGCGAAACCCGCTCTCCCTTCGTTACCTCGGGCCTCCGCATCGGAACTCCCGCGCTCACGAGTCGTGGGATGAAGGAAGGGGAAATGGCACGGGTGGCCGATTGGATCGCCGACATCGTCGACGCGCCGGCAAGCGACGAGATTCGCGACCGGGTACGCGACGAGGTCGTCGCGTTCTGCCACGAATTCCCGCTATACCCCGAGCTACTGGATGATTGACTGGCCGCGGCTCGGCTTTGGCGACGACCGGACCCGGCTTCCCGTCGGGGGTTTCGGCCCGCAAGCCCTGGCGTCGGCTCCCGACGTGCCCCACTATCCTCACCATGACTGAAGTCCAGTTCGCCGACGAGATCCTGGAGCGACTCACCCGTCGCAATCCCCGCTTCCAGGGGAAGGCGTACGGGTTTGTCCTCTCGGCACTCCACTACGTCATGGACGGGCTTGAGAATCCCCGTCACATCTCCGGTGCCGAGCTGGCCGACGGAGTGCGGGCTCTGGCCATTCGTGAGTTCGGACCCATGGCCCGGACCGTTCTGGGGTTCTGGGGCATCCAGAGCACCGAGAACATCGGCGAGATCGTGTTTGCACTCGTGGATACCGGGGTCCTCATCAAGGAGGATGACGATTCCCTCGACGACTTTCGCGACCTTTTCGATTTCGAAGTGGCCTTCGAACGGGACTACCCGTGGGGGACCACAGGGTGATTCCGGAGGGAGGCCGGTGCGACTCCAGGCCGATCCTCACCCCATGATCTTCCCATGAGGGCTTCCCCCCGCATCCCCTTCCTTGGCCGTCGGGACGTGGCCCTTCCCACGGGCTCCGAGGCGGCGGCCTTTGACCGGTGGGCCATGGAGAGGCGGGGTGTTCCCGGGACCGTCCTCATGGAGAACGCCGGCCGTGAGGCCGCACGTCTCCTCCATCAACTGGTGCCCCGGGGACGGGTGGCGGTGGTGGTGGGATCCGGGAACAATGGAGGGGATGGGGTTGTCCTGGCCCGGACGCTGACCGCCTGGGGCCGGGATGTGGCCCTTCTTGTGGCGGGAGACCGGGCCCACCCCGACCCGCTCCTCCACGGATGGCGGCCGGCGACCTTCATCCGGATCCCCATGGAGGCCGGAGCCCCAGACGGAGAGCGGGACCGTGCCGCCTGGTCCTCGGAACTTGAAGGGGCTGCGGTGGTGGTGGACGCCCTGTTGGGGACCGGGATACGGGGGGCTCCCCGAGCGCCCCAGGCCCGCGTCATCCAGGCCATGCAGACCGCGGCCGCCTCCCGGCCCGTCCTGGCCCTGGATGTTCCCTCCGGCGTGGACGGCGACACCGGTGCCGCTCCCGGCGCCGCCGTGCAGGCCGAGTGGACCGTGGCTTTCGGTGCGCCCAAACGCGGGACCCTCCTCCACCCCGGCCGGGCCCTGGCCGGACGGCTCCTGGCCGTGGAGATGGGCTTTCCACCCTGGCGATGGGGCGGTGGAGCGGGAGGGGAAGGGAACGGGTCCCAGGGACGGGCGTCGGGACGACTCATCACCCCGGGTTGGGCCTCGGCCAGGGTTCCCCACCGGGCCCTGGTCACCCACAAGAACGCCGAGGGGCGGCTCTTGCTGGTAGCGGGATCTCCGGGAATGGCCGGAGCGGCCATTCTCTCGGCCCGGGCCGCCCTCGCCGCCGGCGCCGGCTACCTCCGCATCGCCACCCCCCCCGAACTGAGGGACCTGGTGCAGTTGGCCGTTCCGTCGGCTGTCTGGGTGGACGTCTCCCAGGAGTCGGCCGTAGCGGAGGCGCTGCATGCATCCGACGCCGCAGCGGTGGGCCCCGGATTGGGGCTCGGGCATACCGCACTGCACACGCTTCGGACCGTTCTCTCGGCCCGGGCCGAGGTGGCTTCGGGTCCAGGCAGGGGACTGCCCCTCCTCATGGACGCCGATGCCCTGAACCTCCTGGCGGCGGGAGAACTCGGGTCCATGGATCCTGGCCCCACCGCCGATGGGCCCCTCCTCCTGACCCCCCACCCCGGGGAGGCCCGTCGCCTGGAGGGTGGCGGACCGGGTACGCCTCCCGAGCCGCCATTGGATGTGGGACTCCGGGCACGGGCTATCGCCCGGCGCACCCGCGCCACCGTCCTCCTGAAGGGGAATCCTTCGGTGGTGGCCGGTCCCGATTCGTCGCTCCCACTTCTCTACGCCGCCACCTCCTCCTCATCGCTGGCCCGGGCGGGGATGGGCGATGTCCTCACCGGCGTGGCCGGTGCCCTCCTGGCCCGGGGACTCGCACCGGATGAGGCGGCCGGGGTGGCTCTCCATCTCACCGGCATCGCCGCCTGGCCCCGCTGGACACCCGTCTCGCCCTCAGGCGGGGCCCCGGCCGACGCCCCCCTCCCCGACGAGGTGGTGGCAGGGGTAGCCAGGGCCATGGCAGCATCCGGTGACGGTGAGTCGGAGGTGGATCACCCGTCGCTCCTCCTGGATCTTCCGGCTCCATGGTGAGCCCGACCCCAGCGATTCCGATCCCACTTCCCTCCCACACCTTCCCGTCGAGACAACCATGAAAGGATCGACACCGCTGGGACCGGGGCGGGAGTTCGACCGGATTCGGGGGGTTCTGAGGGGCGCCTCGGGTGCAGGGGAAGGGGTGCAGGTGCCTCCGGGGGATGATGCCACGGTGCTGGACCCCGACCTGGTGATTTCCACCGACCTGGCAGTGGAGGGTATCCACTTCCGCCTGGACTGGCTGGACCCGCACGAGGCGGGCGCTCGCGCCGTCGGTGCCGCCGTGAGTGACCTGGCCGCCATGGGAGCGCGCCTTGTGGGTGTTCTGGCCTCGGTGGCGCTGCCGGAGGGGGATCTCTGGGCCCCTCGGGGCGCCGCCTTCATGGCCGGAATCCGGGACCGGGTCGAGGCGTTGGGGGGACAGCTCCTGGGTGGAGACCTGACCCGAAGTCCGTCCCACCTCCTGGTGGATGTGGTTGCCGTCGGTCGGACCGGACGTCCCCTCCTTCGCTCCGGCGCACGTCCCGGGGACGAACTGTGGGTCACAGGGCACCTCGGTGGGGCCGCCACCGCCGTCCGACTCTGGGGCGCCGGGCGGTCTGTTCCGGCGTCGCTCCGTCTTCGCTACATCCGTCCCGAACCCAGGCTCGCCGAGGCCATCTGGCTGGTGGAGGAGGCCGGCGCCCGGGCAGGCCTGGACCTGTCGGACGGCCTGGCCGGAGACGCCTCCCATCTGGCCGCCGCCTCGGGAGTGGGAGTGGTGCTGGAGGCATCCACCCTTCCCCTGGAGCCCCATCCGGAGGTTACCTTGGAAGAGGCGCTCCACGGGGGAGATGATTTCGAAATCCTGGTGGCGCTTCCGCCCGGCGCCGCAGTGGATGGTCGGGCCGAGGCGTTTCACCGTCGGTTCGAGCTTCCCCTGACCCGGGTGGGCGTCGTCCGGAAGGGCAGCGGCGTATCCCTCCTGGAGCCCGGGCACCACAGCCCCGTACCCCTCACCCGAGGGGGGTGGGACCACTTCCGCTGAATGGAGGAGGAGACGCGTTGATCCGAGGGCTCTGGCTCTATCCGGCTGCACTGGCTCTGACCTTCTATCTGGCCGGAAGGGTGGTGCTGAGTTCACTTCTGGGTAGTTCGAAGCTCGGATGTCACTGCCGGGATTTCCCCCGGCTCTGGTCCAGGCTCCTGATCCGCTGGTCCGGCGGTTCGGTGGAGGTGGAGGGGCTTGACCGGGTGGACTGGGACCGGCCCATGGTCATGGTGGCGAACCATCAATCGTGGTTCGATGTCTTCGCCATCCTCGCCCATATCCCGGCGAACCTCCGCTTCGTGGCCAAGGAGGAGTTGGGGCGGATCCCCATCTTCGGACGGGCATGGAAGGCGTGCGGTCATGTCTCGGTGAACCGCTCCGACCGGGCCGAGGCCATCGCCTCCCTGGAGCGGGCCGCTGCCCGGATTCGCGACGAGTCCCTGGCGGTGATCTTCTTTCCCGAGGGAACGCGTTCTCCGGACGGCCGGCTCCAGAGTTTCAAGAAGGGCGCCTTCGTCCTTGCGCTACAGACCGATGTCCCCGTGGTCCCCCTGGGGATTTCCGGAAGCCGGGACGTCATGCCCAAGGGCTCGTTCAGGATCCGGCCTGGCCGCATCAGGATCCGGGTGGGAGAGCCGATACCCACGGCAGGCATGGTCCATGCGGATCGGGGCCGTCTTCTGGAGCAGGCACGGAGCGCTGTGGCCGAACTCATGGAAGACCCGGACGCCCTGGCGGCCGGGAGGTGATTCGCCCCGAGGACGAACGACGATTTCAGGGGGCGGGGAGAGCCCCGTCCTTCGACCCACAATCCTGAGGAGGAGATGGTGAGCGAACTGGAGATTCGGACGGTACGAGGCCGGCAGATCCTCGATTCCCGAGGCAACCCCACGGTGGAAGCGGAGGTGGAGCTGACGTCGGGCGCGGTGGGTCGGGCATCGGTACCGTCGGGGGCATCCACCGGAGAGCACGAGGCGGTGGAGCTCCGGGACGGTGATGCATCCCGGTTCCTGGGCCAGGGCGTGAGCCGGGCCGTTTCGCACCTGAACGGTGAGATCCGGGACCTCCTTGCCGGTCGGGCCGCCGAAGACCAGGAAGGGCTCGATCGTGCCCTCATCGAGTCCGACGGGACGCCCAACAAGTCCCGCCTCGGAGCCAACGCGATCCTGGGTGCCTCGCTGGCCTCGGCCCGGGCTGTGGCCACCGCCCGGGGCGTATCGCTCTTCCAGTCGCTGGGCGGAGACGAGGCCACGCTTCTTCCGGTCCCGCAGATGAACATCCTGAACGGGGGGTCCCACGCCCCCAACAATGTGGACATCCAGGAGTTCATGATCATGCCCGTGGGCGCGGAGACCTTCGGCGAAGGTCTCCGCATGGGGGTGGAGGTCTTCCACCATCTCAAGGCGGTGCTGAGCGGCGCCGGAAAGAACACGGCCGTGGGCGACGAGGGCGGCTTCGCCCCGGACCTGGGATCCAATGAGGAGGCGGTGGAAGTGGTGCTGCAGGCGGTGGAACGGGCCGGGTACAGGCCCGGTGAGGACATCGTACTGGCGCTGGACGCTGCAGCCTCGGAGTTCTACGAAGACGGGGAGTACACCTTCCGCTGGTCGTCCGGGGAGAAGCGGGATGCCGCCGCAATGGCGGAGTTCTGGTCCGACTGGATCTCCAGGTACCCCATCGTTTCCCTGGAAGATGCCCTGGACGAGAACGACTGGGCGGGGTGGGGCGAGCTCACCCGGGCCATCGGGGACAGGGTACAATTGGTGGGAGACGATCTCTTTGTGACCAACGCCCGGTACCTGGAGCGGGGGATCAAGGAGGGGGTGGGGAACGCCATCCTCATCAAGGTGAACCAGATCGGAACCCTTACCGAGACGCTGGAGACCATTCGCATGGCGTCGGAGGCGGGGTACCGCTGCGTCATCTCCCACCGCTCCGGCGAGACGGAGGATGTCTTCATCGCCGACCTGGCCGTGGCCACCGGTGCCGGCCAGATCAAGACGGGGAGCGCCTCCCGGACGGACCGGGTGGCCAAGTACAACCAGCTCCTGCGCATCGAGGAGGAGTTGGGGGGAAGGGCGCGCTACCCGGGCCGTGGGCTCTGGGGCTGACTCCGGACCACTTAACCCACCCCACCCATGCGTCGCGTCCTCCTTCCCCTGGTTCTGGCCCTGGCCGGCTACTATGCCCTGTTCGGAGGGGAGTACACCCAGGCGGACGTGTCCACAGTCGCCGCGGAGCGTGACGAAGCGGTGCGTGAGCTGGCCCGAGCCCAGGCGCTGAACGACTCGCTCCGGGCCCGGGCCGACTCCCTGCAGAACCACGATGGGACGCTGGAGACGTTGGCGCGGGAGCGTTTCGGCCTCATCCGGGACGGTGAGATCGTGTATCGCTTCGCAGGTCCGCCGGAGGGTCGAAACCATCTTGACAACGACGGGGAGGGGGAGTAGCCTTTTAGGCTCGGTTTGCCGGAGTAGCTCAGTTGGTTAGAGCAGCGGAATCATAATCCGCGAGTCGGGGGTTCGAGTCCCTCCTCCGGCACTCACAAGTATCTGAACCGTCGGCCCTCTGGATTCATGTCCGGAGGGCCGTTCGTGCAAAATGGAATCAGGGGTCGACCGCTGGCCGATGTCAGGTTCCACATTCCCGGAGGAAGCTGGCCGTGTCCGCGTCCCGTCCCTCTCCCGATTCCCATCGCTCGGCGCCGGGTTCGCTGTCGTGGATCGTTCCCATCCTGTTTCTCGCGGGAATGGGAGGGTGGTTCTATTATGCAGGGTCGGACCGTGCGCGTCCCGCCCCACCCGACGCATCGGCTCAGGAGGAGCAACTCCGCATCAGCCACGCCTCGGCCATTCCGTGCAATGTCCCCCTCCGTTGGAGGATCGAGGTGGACGGCTCCGACGCCGCAGAGGGAGCCGAGACGCTCTGGGCGGCGGTCCGTGCGGCGGCCGGGATCTGGGAGTCGGGAGTGGAACGATCCCTCTTCCAGGCTCATGCCACGGAAGGCTTCCCGGTGCGCTTCACCCGCAGTTCGGGAGCTGTTGGAGATGAGGTGGGTGTGGGCGACGAGGCGGATCCGGCCGAGCCTGTGGTGCGCTTCGTTGAACGAGTTCGCGTCCGGAGCGGCCGGGTCATCTCGGTGGAACGGGCTGTGGAGATAGGGCCCGGGGTGGATCCGGAGCACCTTGTGCTGCTCCTGGCCCGCGAACTCGGTCACGCCCTGGGGCTCCCCGATACCGACGCCACCGGCGCCCTCATGAACCCCAGGACCCGTCTCGAAGGACGGGAGCCGTCGGAGTTTCCCACGGCGGCCGATACCGAGGCTCTGCGAAGAGCCTGCGCCGGAGGCTGACGGTCCGCCCTTCCTTGCCCCTCGCCCGTGGCGAGATATCTTCTCCCATCTGATCGAAGCCTTCCGGAGCCGTTCCGGTCGGCCCCGTGAAGCCTATCTGGATCCTCGTATCCCCCGGACGCCCGAATCCCCATGGAACAGAGTCCCCAGCCATCCACTCCGGACGAACTCCTACAGGCCCGTCGCAAGTCGCTCCAGCAGATGACTGGGCGCCCCTTGCGCCAGCCGGAAGCCGACGGATCGCCCCTTCCCGACGAGCGCCGTGAGTACCTTCTGGGCGAGGCACAGGATCTCTATTGGAATGATCTGGAGTGGGAGAACGTGACCGGTGAAGAGGAGTTGGAGGGCGGTCCCCTTACGGAGTTGACCTTCCCAGGCGTGCTGGCCTACACCCGGGGGCTCCTCCTCACCGAGGTCCCCAGCGATTCGCCGGTGGGCCCCGCACCTCGTCCCCAGGTAGTGGAGGACTTTCTGGCCTTCCTGGCCGATCGGGTTCTCACGCTCCAGGGGCCATCCGGCGACGGCGCCAGGAGGGATCCGGATGCGCTTCGCATGACCTCCGAGTTGTTGGATCAGGTGCTCATGGTCTACCACGGGGTGTCTCCCGAGGATGTGGGGCCGCTCGGGCCCTCCGAGATGATGACGGGCCGGGAGTCCGCGTCCGACGACGGATGAGGATTCGCCCGGGGCATCCCTACATGGCGGGGCCTCCGCTCCTCTTCGCTCACCGGGGAGGGTCGGCGCTGGCTCCCGAGAACACCCTGGAGGCGTTCCAGGCCGCGGTGGACACCTGGGGTGCGGACGTTCTGGAGATGGATGTGCGTCTGACCCGGGATGGGGCACTGGTGGTCATTCACGACGCTACCGTCAATCGGACCACCGATGGAACCGGCGCAGTGCGAGAGCACACGCTGGCCCAACTCCAGGCTCTGGACGCCGGGGCCCGGTTCGTGGATCCGGAAGGGCGGACCTCCTTCCGGGGGCAGGGGGTCCGGATTCCCCTCTTCACCGAGGTTCTCGACCGCTTTCCCACCACACGCCTGAACGTGGACGCCAAGGATCCGGAAGCCCAGCCCCGGCTGGTCCAGCTACTCCAGGAGCGAGGAGAGGAGGACCGGGTGCTTCTGGCTTCTGCGGAGGAGGAGGGGCGCGCCGACGCCCTGGGATACGGCGGTCCCGTGTCGGCAACCCGTCGCCAGATCCGGTCTTTCTACCTCTCCCACCGTCTTCCCGGTGGCGGTCCGTATACACCCGCCACCGACGCCCTCCAGATCCCATATCGCTGGGAGGGTCGTCAGGTGACCACACCGGCCCTCATTCGCGAGGCCCATCGCCGGAACCTCCCTGTGCACGTGTGGACCGTGGACGATCCGGCGCGTATGGAAGAACTTCTGGAGTGGGGCGTCGATGGAATCCAGACGGATCGACCGGATCTACTGGCGGAGGTCCTCCACCGGCGCACGGGCCGCTCCCTTCCACCGGGACTCAGGGCATGACGGGGGCTTCGAGGGCAAGGTCGCATCGGAGTCGGGGGATGCACGGCCGGAGGGAGGCAAGCGACCTTCCGGGTCGAGTCCACGCTGCATGGTCGGGGTGGGGTGGCCCGCCTCCCGGGTCGACGGTGGTGGTGGCCCTGTCAGGGGGGCTGGATTCCTGCGTGCTCCTCCATCTGCTCCGCTTTCCTCTGGCGGGGTTGGGCCTCCGGGTGGTGGCGGCCCACTTCGACCACCGGATGCGGCGAGACAGCGGCGTGGACGCCCATTGGGTCAGCGGAGTGGCCGGAGCGTGGCGGGTGCCGGTGCGGATCGGAGAGGCGGAGCGCCCGGTGCGCAACGAGACCGAGGCCCGGCGGCTCCGATACGACTTCCTCGAACGGGTCCGCGCCGAGGAAGAGGCCAGCATGGTGCTTACCGCCCATCACGCCGAGGACCAGATGGAGACGGTGATTTTCCGGATCCTACGGGGGACCGGTGTGCAGGGGCTCGCCGGGATTCCGGCCCGCAGGGAACCGGGAGTGGCGCGCCCCCTCCTGGACGAAGCTCGCGACGAGCTCGTCGCCTATGCGGAACAGCACAGGGTCCCCGGACGGCTGGACCCCTCCAACGAGGATCTGGGCATTGCCCGGAACCGGATTCGCCACGAGCTCCTTCCCCGGATCACCGACATCCACCCCGGGGCCCGGGAGGCCATCCTGCGCCTTTCCCGCAACGCCCGCCGAACGGGCCGGGCACTGGATTCGCTCCTCGCTCCCGTGCTACAGCGCCTCCGGGTGGATCGGGGAGACGGGTTCTGTACATTCCATCGCGAAGCTTTCCTGGACCTCCCGGCACCCGTCCAGGGAGAGGCGCTGCGAGCCCTGGCGCGGAGGGCCGGGCCACCCCTGGACGAAACAGGAACCGCCGCCGCCCTCGAGTTTATCAGGACGGGCCACAGCGGTCGGGTCCTGCACCTGACCCACACCCTCCACCTGGAAAGGGAATTCGATCTCCTTCGCCTGTCATGGAATGGAGTCGGGCGGATCAGATCGGAGGCGGTCCGGCCCGGCGATCAGGTCCCTTTTCTCCGCGAACCTCCCGCCCGACCCGGGCGGAGCGAGATTGATTTCGGAGGCCGTCACCTGTTGATTGAGTGGGCTTCGGGGCGGGTCTCCGGAGAGGAAGTGGTCATGGGACCCGGACCGTCGGACCTCCGGGGGTGCCGGATCGAACTCACCGGGCTGGTGTTTCCCCTTAGCTTGAGGAGTCCTCGCCCTGGTGACAGGATCAGAGGTCCGGCGGGAAGTCGGAAGTTGAAGAAGCTGTTCGGGGAGTTGAGGGTACCGGCTCGCGATCGAGTCCGCACCCCTCTCGTCGTCGATGGCCGCGATGAAATCCTCTGGATTCCCGGCCTGTATCGGAGCGCCCTGGCACCGGTCTCGTCGGAGGCGGGGGGGCACGCCGTATTTCTGAAGATTGGAGAGGAAGCGGAATGACCACGCCGACGAGCTTCGAGCTTGCGCGGGGAGTTGGAGTCAATGGAAGCCACCGGATCGTCTATTCCCAGGACGAGATCGCCGTGCGGGTTGCGGAGATGGGCGAGGAGATCTCCCGACACTACCCGGCGGATGGTTCGCTCCTGGTCCTGGGACTTCTCAAGGGATCCTTCATCTTCCTGGCCGATCTGGTCCGGGCCATTCGGATCCCTCTTCAGGTGGACTTCCTTGTGGCCGCCAGCTACGGTGCCGACATGGTGTCGTCGGGGTCGGTCCAGCTCCTTTACGATCCTCACACTCCCATCCGGGACCGACATGTGGTCCTGGTGGAGGACATCGTGGACAGCGGAACCACCATGAAGCACATCCTTCCGCTTCTGGGAGCGCGTGAACCGGCCAGTCTGGAGATCTGTGCCCTCCTCCACAAACGGATCTGCGATACCGACGCCCGTTGGGTCGGCTTCGAGGCTCCCCGGGAGTTCCTGGTGGGCTACGGGTTGGATCACGCCGAGGACTTCCGCCACCTGCCCTTTATTGCGAGCCTCCTGAGCGACGGGAGCGCCGCGTCCCCCTCCACGCGAGTTTCCTCCGATGGCTGACCGAGATCCCAGGTCCCAGGAGAAGAAGACACCGGGCTGGTCACGCCTGTCCCGGGCAGCGTCCTTCTGGATGCTGATCATTCTCGTTCCCATCCTCCTCTTCAACTTCCTCTGGGGGGAGGACGATTCCCGTTACGAGTTCTCCTTCACCGATTTCCGCACCGAACTCCAGAACGACAACATCGAGTCGGTGAAGGTGATCGAGGGGGTGACCCTCCAGGGAGAGTTCCGTCGCTCGGTGGAGCGGGAGGGGCAGGACTACTCCGAGTTCGAGGCCCACCTCCCGGGCCCCATCAGCGACGGCCTCATCGAGGAGATGGAGGCTCGGGGCGTTCACATCACCGGTGAACCGGAGCAGACCCCCTGGTGGACCTTCCTCATCGGGGTTCTCCCCTGGGTAATCCTGATCCTCTTCTGGTTCTGGATCATCCGGACCATGCAGGGTGGCGGGAACAAGGCCTTCCAGTTCGGTCGGTCCAAGGCGAAGCTCATCTCGCCCGACACCCCCAAGGTCACCTTCAACGATGTGGCCGGGGCCGAAGAGGCGAAGCACGAGCTGGAAGAGATCATCGAGTTCCTGAAGGACCCGCAGAAGTTCGGCCGTCTCGGCGGGCGGCTTCCCAAGGGCGTGCTCCTGGTGGGGCCTCCGGGCACGGGGAAGACGCTCCTGGCCAAGGCGGTGGCCGGTGAGGCCGGTCGTCCCTTCTTCCAGATGTCCGGCTCGGATTTCGTGGAGATGTTCGTGGGTGTGGGTGCCTCCCGGGTCCGGGACCTCTTCGAACAGGGCAAGACCAACGCGCCCTGCATCATCTTCATCGATGAGATCGACGCCGTGGGTCGCCACCGGGGTGCCGGCCTCGGGGGTGGGCACGACGAGAGGGAGCAGACCCTGAACCAGCTCCTGGTGGAGATGGACGGCTTCGAGGCCAATGAGGGGGTGATTCTCCTGGCGGCCACCAACAGGGTGGACGTCCTCGATCCCGCCCTCCTCCGCCCCGGCCGCTTTGACCGGCAGGTGGTGGTGGACGCCCCCGACGTGCAGGGCCGGGAGATGATCCTCCGGGTCCATGCCCGCAAGCTGCCCCTGTCGTCGGAGGTGGATCTCAAGATCATCGCCAAGGGGACCCCGGGGCTCTCCGGCGCCGACCTGGCCAACATCTGCAACGAGGCCGCCCTCCTGGCCGCTCGTCGGGACGCCGACAAGGTGACCATGGAGGACTTCGAGCAGGCCAAGGACAAGATCATGCTGGGCACTGAGCGCCGCAGCATGGTCCTCACGGAGAACGAGCGAAAGCTGACGGCCTACCACGAGGCGGGGCACGCCGTCATCGGGCTCCGCCTCCCCGGGCTCGATCCCATCCACAAGGTGACCATCGTGCCCCGCGGACGGGCCCTTGGGATCACGGCGTCCCTTCCGGAAGAGGATCGCCACTCCTACACCAAGGATTGGCTGGAAGGGCAGCTTTGCATGCTCTTCGGGGGGCGCGTCGCCGAGGAGATGATCTTCGGCCCGGAGAAGGTGACCACGGGCGCCGGCAACGACATCGAACGGGCCACGCAGATGTCCCGGCGCATGGTCACACGATTCGGGATGTCCGACGCCATCGGACTCATGGCCATCGGGGACTCGGATCAGCAGGTCTTCCTGGGGCGCGAGATGACGCAGAAGCGGGATGTGTCCGAGCATACCGCGCAGTTGGTGGATCAGGAGGTGAAGCGGATCCTGGATGAGGCCCACGAGCAGGCCCGGGAGCTTCTGGAACGGGAGAAGGACCTCCTGGAGCGCATCGCCCAGGCGCTCCTGGAGCGGGAGACGTTGGATCGGGACGAGGTGATGCTCCTGGCCCGAGGCGAGCCGCTCCCACCTCTGGAGCCGGTGCCGGGGTCCGATGACCCGGTGCCTTCGTCCCCGTCCGCTTCCGACCCCGAGACTGGATCCGAAGCCCGTACGGGCGCTACTCCGGACCCGTCGCCCACCTCCGCCCGGGAAGCATCCGAGGACAAGAAGACGGACCCGGTGGATCTGGAGGACCGAGCAGAAGAGTCCGCTTCGGTGGGGAGCGCCCCCATCAGGCGGACACGCAGAGACCCCGACCCGGACGCATCGCACGGATGAGCCAACGTCTTCCTTCTTCGGATCGCTGGGTCACATCCAGGGGCAGCATCCCCCTGGACCCATTCCTTGTCATGGGAATTCTGGATCTCCCCGCTGATGCCCGTTCCAACGGTGGGGACCCGGCAGTGGGTGGGCTCCTTCTGGAGCGGGCCCTGCGGATGCAGTCGGCGGGAGCCGGTATGCTGGATCTTGGCGTACCGGGAGGTGGAGCCGTGCCGGCGCTTTCCGAGGCCGACGAACTCCGGCGCCTGATCCCGGCTCTTCGGACCCTGGCTGCCCGGATCGACCTTCCCATTTCGGTGAACACCCGACGGGCCTCTGTGGCCCGGGCGGCTCTGGCCGAGGGGGTGGCGGTGATCCACGACGTATCCGGGTTGAGTTTCGATCCTGAAATGGTGGAGGTCGTGGCCGGATCCGATGCCGGCCTGCTCCTCATGCACCTCAGGACCGATTCCGACGAGGGGTCCGGCGGAGGCTTCTCGGATCTACTCATGGAGGTGGCCGTGGAGCTGGGCGAGGCGACCCAGTTGGCGGTGGATGCGGGAATCGACGTCGGTCGGATCGCCCTGGACCCCGGGATCGGGTTCGACGGATCCCCCGGCCGGTCCCTGGCCATGATCCGGGAGATGGGGCTTCTGGACGAAGCAGGCTTCCCGGTTGTTCTGGGCCCGGCCCCAGATACGTCGGACGGGGCTGCCGGTGCCGGTAGCCTGCCTGACGGCCCCGTGGCCGAGTCGGTGGTGTCGGCGCTGGCCTGGGAGCGTGGGGTTCGCCTCTTCCGGGTGCGTCATGTAGGGGCGGTCCTGGAGGCGCTGACCCTGGTTCGACAGATGGTGGAGGACGATCCCGTGGCCCATGCGGTGGACGCGGCTTCGGCCTCCGGAGGGGATCCGGATCCTCCGGTCCCCGCTTGAGGGTTAGGCCGCAGTGAGCGGGCTCTGGGAGCAGTTCCGGTTCCTGTTGCCGGGATGGGTGGATCTCATCGAGGTCGTGGTGGTGGCCGCGGTGGTGTACCGGATCCTCCTTCTTCTGCAGCGAACGCGGGCCATGCAGATGATCCTGGGGGTTCTTCTCCTGGGTTTTGTCTACGTCCTGGCCCGAATCCTGGACTTCTCCCTGATCCGTACGCTCCTGGAGACGCTCTTCCAGTTCGGAGCCATCGCCGCTCTGGTTGTGTTCCAACCGGAGTTGCGCGCCGCCCTGGCCCGTCTGGGTCAGAGCCGTATGCTCAAGTTCTTCGGTAAGATGGAGAGTCGAATCCTGGTTGATGAGATCGTCGAGGCGACGGCCGAACTCTCCCGCACCGGCGTGGGCGCCATCATCGTCATGGAAAACGAGATGGGGCTTGACGAGTACGCCGCCACAGGGACGGCCATCGAAGCCCGGGTTTCGTCGGAGATGCTGACGACCATCTTCACACCCCACTCCCCCCTTCACGACGGCGCCGTCATCATCGTCGGGGATATGATCAAGTCGGCCGGCGCAATACTCCCCCTGACCCAGACGCCGCTTCAGGACAAGTCCATGGGAACACGCCATCGGGCTGCTCTGGGCCTCTCGGAGGAGGCCGATGCCCTGGTCATCGTGGTCAGCGAGGAGACATCGAGGATTTCAGTGGCTCAGGCAGGGCGGATGGAGGTGGGAGTTGATGTGGAGCGGCTTCGCCGGATTCTCCAGGGGAGTCTTCCGGAGCGTGCGAAGGGACTCAACTTGATCCCCGCCTCCCGGTGAGTTCCGTCGTTTCCAGATTGTTTCGCCCGGCTTCGTTGACAGGGCCGGGAGCGCCCCGTACATTGCCGCCGGTCTGAAAATATCGAGTAGTTGCGGTGGCGGACTCGCCCCTCCGAGGCGCGAGTTCGGCTTGTTGAGTTCCTCCCACGTCACACCACAAGGAGCCGGGTTTGGACGATCTCGAATACAATTTGCTGACGCTCTTCGCCGACGGAGGGCTGATGATGTACTTCCTCGTCCTCTGCTCCCTTGTGGCGCTGGGCGTCATCATCGCCAAGTCCTACACCTTGTGGCTGGCCCACAAGGACACGGAGACCGTGCTGGCCGAGGTCCAGGAGCTGAGTGAGCAGGGTCGCCTGGACGAGGCGATCCAACGCTGCATCGAGACGCCCGGACCCACGGCGGCGATCCTGCTGGCCGGCCTGCGACGGATCAAGGACGGGAAGGTGAAGGAGTCGGAGTTGGAGCAGGCCATCAATACCACGGGGACCATCGAGCTTGGCTTCCTGGAGCGGGGACTGGTGATTCTCGCCACCGTGGCCAACGTGGCTCCGCTCATGGGCTTCCTGGGAACGGTGGCCGGGATGATCATGGCCTTCGAATCCATTGCCGTCGCCGGTGACGTGGATCCGACGCTGGTGGCCGGCGGCATCAAGGTGGCCCTCCTCACCACGGCCACGGGGCTGCTCATCGCCATCCCCACCAACATCGGGTACAACTTCTTCGTGACCCGGATCGACCGGCTGATCCTGGACATGGAACAGGGCACCCAGCAGTTGCTGAACCTGGTGTGGGACATGGACCGGCGTGGAGACCTCCAGATGGTCCGCCAGGGAGGAGCCCCCGCTGCCGCCATGGCCGGCGCAGGGGTGGGAGCCGCGAAGGGGCGCCGCGCTCCCAGCCAGGCCTCGCGAGGCGAGCCTGCCAGCCCGCCGGCACCGACGGCCGATGAATCGGTGAAGAAGAACAAGCCGGGGAACTGATCCGGCCGGTCCGGAACCTCTCTCCGCCGTAGGTTGTAGAAGTACTCGAACCCAGTCAGGATCTGACGCAAGGAGCCGCAGAGTGGCGATTCTGAAAAAGCAGTCGAAGGTGAGCGATGAGATTCCCTCCGCCTCCATGGCGGACATCGCCTTCCTTCTCCTCATCTTCTTCCTGGTAACGACGGTATTCCCGAAGGATCGGGGCCTGCCCATCGTTCTGCCGGAAGAGCAGGAGGAGGTGGAGATCTCCCAGCGCAACATCCTCCACATCACCATCAATCCCGATGGTACCGTGGGGGTGCGGCGAGGCGATAGCCAGAATGAGTCATTCCATCGGCCCCACCAGATCCAGCAAGTCTGGCGCACCGAGGTGGCGCAGAATCCGAATCTCATTGCCGGTGTGCGGACGCATCCCGACGCGGCGCACCGTTACATGATCCAGGTGCTCGACGGCCTGCAGATGGCCAATGCCGAGCGGATCTCACTTCAGATGGGAGAGGGTTGATCCATGGCGCTGAAAGGTGGTGGTGGACTTCAGCGGAAGTCGAAAGCTTCGGACCAGATTCCGTCCTCGTCGCTGGCGGACATCGCGTTCCTCCTCTTGATCTTCTTCATGGTCACCACGGTCTTCCGAACCGAGTCCGATCGGCCCATCGAATGGCCGGAGGCAGAGGCGACGCAGCAGATCGACGAGACCCGGGACAACATCATGTACGTCTGGATCGAGCGGAACGGGGACATCTGGATCAATGACCGGTTGGTTCCGTTGGATGCCGTTTCCGAACTGGTCGCTCCGAGGTGGGTAGAATCCGGTCGCCGTCTTCGGATCTCGCTCCGTGCCGATGCGGAAGCTCCATACCGGTATGTGGATGCGGTTCAGAAGCAGATTCAGCAGGCCGGCGCCATCTACGTGGTCTTCGCCACGGATCTGGAGCGCCGCATGATGAGGGAGAGACGATAAGATGACTGAACCTACGAAAGCCCCCGCAGGGGGTGCGACGCCCATGGACGCCTTCGATACCGCCAATGATCGCTTGAAGCGGTCCTTCGGCTCCTGGTTCTGGGGCTCCATGATGGCAGCCGTTGTGGTCCACTTCGCCGTGATGGCGTTCTGGCCGACCCTCCGGGCTGCCGACGTCTCCTTCACCATGGAGGATATGGAGGCCATCGAACTGCCGCCGGAGCTCGAGATTCCGCCGCCGCCGGAGCAGATCCAGCGCCCGGCCAATCCGGTGGTTTCCGAGGCTATGATCGACGACGACGTCACCATTGCGCCCACCACGTTCGAGGACAACCTTCCGGACGACCTCCCGCCGCCTCCCACCGAGTCGCAGGCGGGGGTGGGAGATCAGCCTACCTTCACGCCCTTCACCGTGGCGCCTGAGGTTCGGAACCGGAATGAGATTGGTCGGGTGCTGCAGCGCGAGTATCCTTCCACCCTCCGGGACGCGGGCATCGGTGGCACGGTGGTCATGCACTTCTTCATCGACGAGCAGGGAGTGGTGCAGAATACCCTGGTGGCCGAGAGTTCGGGGCACACGGCCCTCGACCAGGCCGCAGAGCGCGTGGCCCAGGCCTTCGAGTTCTCACCGGCGCTGAACCGGGATCAGCGAGTTCCGGTCTGGATCCAGATCCCCATCACCTTCCAGACGCGCTGATCGGTCCGGACGCGGTGGTGGGTCCGATCTGACTCTCCCGGATCGTCCCGAGCCCCGTGGGTCGCATTGGCGACCCACGGGGCTCGCCGCGTTCACCCCTTCGCAGCTTCCCCTTCCCCGCCTCCCACCTGACATTACTCTTCATGTACGAGCACATCATCGCGGAAACACTCCCGGACATTCGGGAGCGGCTGGATGCGGCGGCGGTCAGGTCCGGCCGGCGTGCTGGGGAGGTCCAGATCGTGGCCGTCACCAAGGGCCACTCGGCGGCAGCCCTCCGGGCGGTGCTGGATGCCGGTCTGTACAATCTGGGTGAGAATCGTGTCGAGGAATTGGAGCGGAAGCAGGACGAACTCCAGGATGATGATCGGCCCCGCTGGCATATGGTGGGACATGTCCAGAGCCGAAAGGCCCCCCAGTTGTGGGGCCGGGTGAACCTTCTGCATTCCCTGGACTCATCCAAGCTCGGGGCCCGGTTCCATCGCACCCGTCCGGAGGGGGCGGAACCGATCCCGGTTCTTGTCCAGGTGAACACCTCCGGCGAAGATGCCAAGTACGGCTTCACACCTGAGGGGTTCACACAGGCCCTGCCCGGACTGGTTGAGCTCACGGGGCTTCAGGTACGGGGACTCATGACCATGGCACCCTTCACCGATGACGAGGAGTGGGTCCGGACGACCTTCCGGCGGCTTCGGGAGACCCACGAATGGGCTCGGGCCAACTGTCCCGGATACGAGGGGACGGAGCTCTCCATGGGGATGTCCAATGACTTCGAGATCGCCGTGGAGGAGGGAAGTACCATGATCCGTCTGGGTTCCGCACTACTTGGAGAACGGCCTACATGATCGACCTGACGCCGCTGGATGTTCGCAAGAAGCGGGGGGACTTCCGGAAGTCCATGCGTGGCTACGATCCCGGCGATGTCGACCCGTTCCTGGAGCTGGCGGCGGAACGACTCGAAGAGCTTGTGAAGTCGAACCGCGACCTCAATGAAGAGGTAGAGAGACTGCGTCGCCAGGTCGAGGCTCAGGAGGGTCGGGAACGGGCCGTGCAGGAGGCGTTGGTGTCGGCCCAGGAACTCCGGCGGGAAATCCAGGAGCAAGCGCGGAAGGAGGCGGAACTCGTCGTCCGGGAGGCGGAGTCCGAGGCCGAGGATCTCCGTCATTCCGCCGAGGCCGGGGTCCAACGGCTCGAGGAGGAGGCACGCCGGACCATGGACCGCCTCCGTGGTGAGATCCAGGAGCTGCATCGGGTTCGCACCCGCTTCCTCCGACAGTTCCGACGCTTTCTGGAAAATGAACTGGACGCGGTGACGGTCGAGGAACAACGTGACCTTGAACTGGTGCAGGCATTGGACGATGCCCACGCCCCGTCCGCAGGGAGCGAGGAGGTGCCGGATCCGCACGAACCGGCGCCCCTTCCTCCCGTCGAGGAGAACCTTACCCACGAGGCCGAGGAACCGCTGGAGCTCCTCGATTGACCGTCCAAGGGCCCGTACCTCTCTCCACGCCGTCATCGACTGCTTCTTCCAAAGACCTACCCATGCACTACCCTGACGTCCCGGAATCCCTCATCGAGATGGAGTCGTCCCTGCTGCAACGCTGGCGCGACGAAGACCTCTTCGGCCGGACGCAGGAGGCAACCCGGGACGGGAAGCCCTTCGTCTTCTATGAGGGCCCCCCCACCGCCAACGGACGCCCGGGTCTCCATCACATCATTTCCCGGACCATCAAGGATCTGGTCTGCCGACATCGTGCCATGACCGGGCGTCGGGTTACCCGGATCGCCGGGTGGGACACCCACGGGCTCCCGGTGGAGATCGAGGCCGAGAAGAAGCTGGGGATCTCCGGTAAGCCCGAGATCGAACGCCTCGGGATCGAGGAGTTCAATCGGGTCTGTCGGGAATCGGTCTTCACCTACAAGGAGGAGTGGGAGCGCCTCTCCGAGCGCATCGGCTACTGGCTGGACTACTCCAACCCCTACGTCACCTTCCACACGCCGTACATTGAATCGGTCTGGGCGATCCTCAAGGATTTATCCACCAGGGGTCTCCTCTACCGTGGGCACAAGTCCGTCCCCTACTGCCCGCGCTGCGGCACCACCCTCTCGTCCCACGAAGTGGCCCAGGGCTACCGGGAGGTGGAAGACCCATCTCTCTACTTCCTCTGTCCATGGCTTGAGGAGTCAGGCGAAGCCGAGGACCCGGGCGACCGGGCCTTCCTGGTGTGGACCACCACGCCGTGGACCGTACCCTCCAACACCGCCCTGGCGGTGCGCGACGATCTCGACTATGCCGAGGTGGTGTGGGAAGGGAAGCGCGTGGTTCTGGCCGAGAGCCGGGTCGAGGCGGTGTTCGGTCCCGATACGCCGATTCTACGACGGTATCGCGGCGCCGATCTGGTGGGACGGCGCTACCGACGTCCACTGGACCTGGTCCCCGTGTCCGACGAAGAGGCGGATCGTGCCTGGCGAGTGGTTCCGGAAGACTTCGTATCCGACGCCGACGGGACGGGCATCGTCCATCTGGCTCCGGCGTTCGGTGCCGATGACTATGCGTCGGGTCAGCGCCATGGGTTCCCACTTCTCAGACCGGTGGACGACACCGGTTGCTTCGAACCGGACGTGGGCCTGGTGGGCGGTACCTTTGTGAAGGACGCCGATCCGACCCTGGTGGGGGCGCTGCGCGAGGAGGGGAACCTCTTCCGGATCCAGCGTGAATCCCACTCCTATCCGCACTGCTGGCGCTGCTCGTCACCGCTCATCTACATGGCCCGGGACTCCTGGTTCGCCGCTACCTCGGGGCTGAAGCAGGTCATGATGGACAACAACCGCAAGATTCGCTGGCTCCCTCCGGAGGTGGGCGAGGGCCGAATGGGCGAGTGGTTGGCCAACAATGTGGACTGGGCGTTGTCGAGGGATCGGTTCTGGGGAACGCCCCTACCCGTCTGGGTCAATGACACCGATCCCACCGATGTGGAGTGGATCGGGTCGCTGGCCGAATTGTCGGATAGGGTGGGAGGGCTCCCGGAGGACTTCGATCCCCACCGCCCCTTCATCGACCAGCTCACCTGGCCGGCGGCCGATGGGGTGGGAACCATGAGGCGGGATCCGGGCGTCCTGGACGTGTGGTTCGACTCGGGCGCCATGCCCTATGCCCAGTGGCACTGGCCTCACGAGAACGAGGAGGCCTTCCGGGAGCACTTTCCCGCCGACTTCATCTGCGAGGGGCTGGACCAGACCAGGGGCTGGTTCTACTCCCTCCTGGCCATCGGCTCCATGCTGGAGTTGGGCCCCAGCTACCGGAACGTGGTGGTGAACGGCTTAGTGCTGGACGCGGAAGGCCAGAAGATGTCCAAGTCCCGGGGCAACACGGTGGATCCCTGGGACGCCATCGCCGAGTTCGGCTCCGACCCCCTGCGCTGGTACCTCATCACCGTGTCCAGCCCCTGGGCCGCCAAGAGATACGATCCGGACGGGGTCCGCGAGGCCACGCGGAAGTTCTTCGACACGGCGCTGAACACCTACCGGTTCTTCGCCCTCTATGCCCGGGTGGAGGGGTGGCAGCCATCGAAGGAGGATCCGGCACCGGCGGAGCGGTCCCTCCTGGATCGCTGGCTCCTGTCGCGCCTGCATCGGCTCGTGGGTGAGGTGGGGTCGGAGTTGGCGGAGTATCAGCCCACCCGTGCCTACCGGGCCGTCAGTGAATTCGTGAACGAGGACCTCTCCAACTGGTTCGTCCGGAGGTCTCGCCATCGCTTCTGGGGGCACACGGACTCCCACGATGCCCGGGCCGCCTTCCGCACGCTCTGGGAGGCGCTGGTGACGGTGGCTCGCCTGACCGCCCCGGCGACGCCGTTCTTTGCCGATTGGCTGCACCGGGCATTGGACGATGGCCGCAGTGTGCACCTCTCGCCCTTCCCCGAGGCCCATGGGGATCTTCTCGACCCGGAGTTGGAAGAGGAGATGGCAGGGATCCGGGTCCTGGTCTCGGCCGGTCGAGCGGCCCGGGAGGACGTGCGGATCCGGGTGCGGCAGCCTCTGTCCACCCTTTTCGCCGTTCTCCCCAAGGGGAGCCGGACACCCCGGGACGAGGTGGTGGATGTCTTGAAGGACGAGCTCAATGTGAAGGAGGTGCGCTTCCTGGACCGGGCCGACTCGCTGGTCACCCTCAAGGCCCGTCCCGACTTCCGCGTCCTGGGCCCTCGCTTCCAGCGCCACAGCCAGGCGGCGGCGGCGGCCATTCGTGCCCTGGATCCGGACCGGCTTGCGGCGTTCAACGCCGGGGAAGAGGTCCGGATCGAGGTGGCCGGCGAGTCCGTGGCGCTGGAGGCCGACTGGCTGGCCGTGGAGCGGCAGGCACAGGGAGAGCTGGTGGTCCGTTCCCAGGACGGCTTCACCGCCGCCCTCGACCCGGTTCTCACGGAAGAGCTCCTCACCGAGGGCATGGCCCGGGAGTTGGTGAACCGCATCCAGCGACTGCGAAAGGACGCGGGACTCGAGATCACGGATCGAATCCACCTGCGGGTGCAGGGAGGTGACCGGGTGGCGAGGGCGGTGGTGGGCTTCCGGGAGTTCATCGCCGGTGAGACCCTGGCGCTGTCGCTGGATCTGGACGCACCGGCCGGGTCGGGGGATGGAGAGGGGGCCGGGCGCGGAGAGGGAGCCGCGCCTGTCACCGCCGCGGCTGAACTCGAGGACGAGGTGGATGGGCACCCGGTGCGCCTCCTCCTGGATCCGGCCGCCCCGGAGGCGGTGGGGCAGGAGACCAAACCGTGAGGACCTTCGTGGTGCCGGATACGGCCGAAGGACTCCGTCTGGACGTCTGGGTTTCCGAGCAGGCCGGATTGTCCCGGAGCCGGGTGGCGCGTCTGGTGGCGGAAGGCCAGGTGCTCCTGAACGAAGAGGTCCCCCGCAAGGCCGAGCCTCTGGCGGCTGGAGACCGGATCCAACTGGAAGAGCCCCCCCCTGAGCCGGTGAAGGCCGAAGCCGAGGACCTGCCTCTGGACATCGTCTGGGAAGACGAGCATCTGCTGGTTGTGGACAAGGCCCCGGGGATGGTGGTACACCCGGCACCCGGGCACCGAAGCGGGACGCTCGTGAATGCCCTTCTCCATCATGTGCGGGATCTGTCGGGGATCGGGGGGAAGCTCCGCCCCGGGATCGTGCATCGTCTGGACCGGGATACCTCGGGGCTCCTGGTGGTGGCCAAGGACGATGCGACCCACCAGGGACTCTCGGATCTGCTCCGGCAACGGAAGATCCGTCGGCTCTATCTGGCGGCGTCGTGGGGGCACGTGGACCGGAGCCCGCGCAAGATCGACGCGCCCATCGGGCGGGATCCGTCCAATCGACTCCGGATGGCGGTCCACGCCGATGGTCGCCGGGCGGTCACCCACCTCCGTGTGCGTGAGAATTGGCCCGCCGCCGAACTCCTGCAGGTGGGGCTCGAAACCGGCCGAACGCACCAGATCCGGGTTCACCTGGCCCACATCGGTCATCCGGTGGTGGGAGATGAACTCTATGGAGCGGGATGGGAGCGGGGGATGGGTGGCTCGATCCGGGAGTTCGCCCGGGAGTTGGCGCGCCGGATCCCGCGGCAGTTCCTCCATGCGCACACGTTGGCCTTCCGCCATCCCGTCACCGGCGAGGATATGCGTTTCCAGTCCCCTCTTCCACCGGATCTCGCTTCGGTGGCGGCGTGGGCTCGGGAGCGGAGGACGGGCGCGGCCTCCTCCATCTCCGGCCCGGGAGGTGCCTGATGGATCTCGATCCCCGAATGACCTTCGACAGCTTCGTGGTGGGCCCCGCCAACCGTATGGCGGCGGCTGCGGCGAAGCGAGCCGCCGAGTCTCCGGGAAAGGGGTACAACCCTCTCTTCCTGTACTCCGATTCCGGGTTGGGGAAGTCCCATATCCTCAATGCCATCGCCCACCACAGCGACCGGTATCACCCGGGTGGGACCGTGCTCTATCAGCCGCTGGAACTCTACCTGAGCGAGCTGACGGATGCCATGGCGAATGGGTCCGAGGCCCGTCTCGGTGCCCGGTACCAGAGCTTGGATCTGCTTCTGCTGGACGACGTGCAGTTCCTGGAGGGGCAGCCGGAGGCCCAGGAGATGCTACTGCGCCTCCTCGACCGGATCACGGCCCGGGGTGGCCAGACGGTGCTGGCGTCGGACCGGTCGCCGGCGGAGATCGACGGGTTGGATTCCCGACTGTTGAACCGGTTCTCCGGGGGGTTGATCGTGGACATTGGCCCGCCGGACCTGGAAACCCGGACCGCCATCCTGAGGCGCAAGGCGGAAGAGCGCGGAGCGGGGCTGGCCGAAGGGGTGCTCGCCTCCCTGGCCAAGGCCCCCTTCAGGAACGTCCGGGAGTTGCAGGGGGCCCTGAACCGGATCCTGGTGCTGCAGGAGCTCGAGGGACGACCCATCTCGGTGGAGGAGCTTCCGGCCCTCATCCAGGGCCTGCCGGGAGTTCGAGTCCAGGTCGCCGAGGGACGGGCGCCCTCGCGACAGCCCCCGGCAGTACCGGCGTGGCGTAGGAGGCTCGAGGCGGCGGCCGAGGCGGCCGAGGCTGAGGGGATCGTGGCGACGCGGCTTCGTCGCCTCCTGGAGCATCCCCGGGAGCCGTCGGGGTGGGAGTCGGCCCTCACGGACTTCGAGACGGCGCTGGACCGGATCCGGCAGATCCGACGGGAACTGGAGTCCCTGGGGAATCCGTGGCCCGAGGCCGCGGCCACTCTCCTTCGCAACCCCGATCGACTCGATGAATCGGAGGCGCTTCTCGCCTCGGCCCGGGAGCGTGCCCGCGGCTTCGCCCCCCTGCCGGATGGGCCAGGTCTGGAGCGTCTCGGCGAGGACATGCCCCGCCTGGCCGTTCGGGCTGCGGACCGACTCCTTCAGGCCGAGTCGCCGGACTACAACCCACTTTTCCTTCACACCCCTTCGCAGGATAGGGGGCGCAGTTTCCTGGCGGCGGTGGGGCGAACCCACCGGAGTCGGAATCCCGAAGCTCGCATTGCCTTCGTCTCGGCGGCTGAGTTCGCCGAGGAGTTCATTGACGCATTGGCCCGAGGGGTTGCCGGTGCGTGGCGTGAGCGGTGGTGGACCGTGGAAGTGCTCTTGCTCTACGGCATCCAGGAGCTGTCCATGATGGAGCGGGCGCAGGACGAGTTCTTCCACCTGTTTGAGGCCCTGAAGCGCCGAAATTCCCGGATCTTTCTGGCGGCGGACCGGCTCCCCTCGGCGTTCGAGCGGGTGGACAACCGGCTCCTCAGCCGCTTCGAAGGTGGCCTGGTGGTGGACCTGGGTGAGGAAGCCCGGAGCCGACCTGAGGAGGCGGCGGAGTCCCCACGAGACACGGCACCGCCGCGAGCCGCATCGGCGTCGGCCCCGCTCGGGCGTCCTGGGGGGGGGACGCCGCGCCCCGGTGGCTCGGCATCGGAAGAAGAGTTGGAGCTGCTCCGGCAACTGGCCACGGTGGGCGCCCCGGATCGGGGTGGTGACGGCGATTCCGGTGCTCCCGTGGGCCTTCGGGGTAGTGGGGAGGAGTTGGAAGGCGTCTGGCGCCCCTCGCGGGAGCGGGTGGTGTGGGATTGGCCCGCAGTGGAGGAGCAGATCGTGGAAGATTACTCGGACCGGGGACAGGCTGAATGGGCATCGAAGGGGCGCTGAGCGAGGTCGGCCTGGCGGACATCTGCCAGCTTCTGGCCATGGGACGAAAGACCGGGCGCCTGTCCATCACGGATCGCTCGAACTTCGCCCACATCTACTTCGAGGATGGGCTGGTGATCCACGCCGTGATCCTCAATCGTCCTGACCGTCTGGCCGATCTCCTGGTGGGGAACGGAGCGGTGGCCCCCCAGGCGCTGCGGGAGGCCCGGTCCCGTCGAAGCGGAGAGCCCGGTGAGCGCCATTACGCCCGGATCCTCGCGGACGAGGGCGCGCTCTCGCCTCAGGATCTGGAGCGCTATGTGGCGGTCACGGTGGAGGAAGCCGTCTACCGTCTGTTCATGTGGGAAGACGGGTCCTTCACGTTCCAGGGTGGGATCAGTCCCGACCGAGGGATCCCTGCGCAGGTCCACATCCCGATCCAGAACCTCTTGCTGGAAGGGGCTCGGCGGGCCGATGAATGGACGCAGATCCGACAGGTGGTCCCCTCCGATCGCGCCGTCTTTCGGGTGGCGAGCCTCCCCGGTGACGGATCGGATGAGGGACCGTCCAGGGAGCAGCGCCGGGTTCTGGAGCTGCTCGATGGGGAGCGCACCATCGACGACATCGTCCGCTCGCTGGGAACGGTTGAATTCGAGGTGTCCCGCATCCTGTTCGAGATGGCCGGGGAGGGGTGGGTCGCCCGGGAGGTGGATCCATCCATGGATGAGGCGTTGGTGCCCTCCCGAGAGGAGTCCCCTGCCCAGGGGCACATGGAGTTGGCCCGTGCGTTCCATGATTCGGGGATGTTGGAAGAGGCGGAGAGGGAGCTGAAGCAGGTGCTGGAGCACCGACCGTCGGATCCGGAGGCCCACAGCCGTCTGGCCGTCATCGCCCTGCGGACCAGACGTCCGGGCGAGGCACTTCGCCACCTGGACATGGCGGAAGAGGCCTCTGGGGACAGCTATTCGCGGCTTCGGAACCGGGCCCTGGCTCTTGAGCTGCTGCACCGGTATCCGGAGGCGCTGGAAGCGTTGGATCGGGCCGCCGTGGAGGGAGGCGACGATCCGGGCCTGCACCTGGCCCGAGGATTGGTCCTTCTCAAGCTGGCCCGTGGCGAGGAGGCCCTGGAGGCGTTCCATCGCCACCGGGAAGCCCTTCCTCAGGAGGAGGTTCCAACCCCCCGATTCTTCGCCTACGCCGTGCTGGCGGCGGAGGTGGCGGGGAACTCCCAGGAGGCGCTCGAGCTGGGTCGGGAGGGGCTAGGATACCACCCGGGATCCGGTCCGATCCTGGTGAACCTGGGCGCGGTCCTGGAGCGTCGCGGAGAGGTGGCTACGGCCGAGGCCCTCTACCTTCGGGCGGTGGGCGGGACCGATACCCCGCCCCAGGCCCACCGCAACCTCGGCGATCTGGCGCTTCGACGCGGAGACCAGGCCAGCGCCCGGGCCCACTACGAGCGAGCCGTGCGCCTGAATCCGAAGCTGGGCGACGAGGTCTTCCTCCGGCTGGGCACCCTGTTCTACGAAGACGGCGACATGGACGGGGCCCGGACCCTCTGGCAGCGTGCACTGAAGATCAACCCGGACAACGAGATGGTGCGCACGAATCTGGGTCTGGTGACCGCCGGCGCCGGATCCTGACGGCGGGGGCGGCCATGTCCATCGGTCCGGCCAGGCAGGGATCCCTGGGAGATCGGGTCGGTGGATGGTTGCGCGCACTTCTGGTGGCGGTCCAGTTCGGGTTCGCCATGGTGGGTGCCGGCGCTGCGTCGGCTCAGGACGTGGTCCCCCTCGGAGGGGCCCTTCTCCCCGACTCCCTGATTCGACCCGCCCACGTCCCGGGAATCGATGAAGCCCAGGTGCTGGCGCCGGAGTCGCCGGAGCTCCGGGACCGGGTGAGGGTCGTCTTCTGGCCCCAGCACCGGGCGCGCGCCGAACGCGTGGTTTCCACATTGGAGCGGCACCCCCGGCTGCCGGGCATCCCGGACGCGCACCCGACTCGGGCCTTCATCTTTCTGACTCCCGACGACGCCCGATGGGATGCCCTTACCGGCGGGCGCACCCCACACTGGGGAGCGGGCGTCGCCATTCCCGCCCTGGACCGGGTCGTTCTACCGGCGCACCGCACACCCTGGGACGGGTTCCAGGGGGAGGCCCGGACGGTGCGCCACGAATGGGCCCACCTGGGGCTCCACGACTACCTTCGGGGGCTGCGGGTCCCCCGGTGGTTCGATGAAGGGTACGCCCAGTGGTCCTCCGGCGGTTGGAACGTGGAAGAGGCCTGGCGGCTACGGCTTCAACTGGCCACCGGGTCGGCGCCTCCCCTGGACTCGCTGGCGCTGACGTGGCCCCGGGATCGGGGGGAGGCGGAGATCGCCTACCTCCTGGCGGCTTCGGCCATGGAGTACCTGGTGTCCGGGTCGGGGAGTCGGGGGGTGGAGGTGTTTCTGGCCCGGTGGCGGGAGGGGGGAGATTTCGAGGAAGCTTTCCGGGCGACCTTCGGCATCACCACCGGAACCTTCGAGCGCCAGTGGATCGAGCACGTCAAGCGTCGGTACGGGTTTCTCCTGATCCTGGGACAGTCCACCTTCTTCTGGCTCTTTCTGGGTGCCGCGCTCCTGGGCCTCTGGCGGATTCGGCGGAAGCGGGACCGAGAGCGGATGGAGCGTCTTCGCGCCGCCGACGCACCGGAGCTTCCGGCATGGTGGGATCCACCGCAGGCGCCGCCCATCGGTGGGTTTCCGGGGGAACGGCGGCCCCGGCAGCCCCACTCCATGGAGGTGGCGGAGCCTGGCGATGGGGACTCGGTTGACCTGGATGGTCCGGGTCTATACCCTTGGACGGATCCGGAGACGGGCAGGCACGCCGACGGTGGGTCCGGTGGTCCCCATCCGGCTGAGGAGTCGAGTCATGAGTCAACGAAAGCGTGAGCGTCGGCCGCAGGGGCCGCCGCGTCGCCGGTCCGAGCGGTCGAGCCCGCGCGGGTCGGATCAGGACCCCCACCTTTCGTTCGGTCCGGTGCAGGTGGCGGTGCTGGTCGCCGGAGTCCTCATGGCCGTGGCGGGGTTCTGGGTGCTTTCCACCGGGTCCATCACGGTGGCGCCCATTCTCCTGGTTCTCGGCTATCTTCTTCTGATTCCCCTGGGCCTGAGCCTGTCGGGGAAGAGGAAGGCACCGGGGGGCGGGTCGACTCCAGAGGGACCCTGAGCCGTATCGGGCGCTTAGCTCAGTTGGTTTAGAGCGCTTGCCTTACAAGCAAGAGGTCGCAGGTTCGAATCCTGCAGCGCCCACTTCAATCTGCAGCCGCCAGCCCCATACCCTGGCAGGAATTCCGCACCACCGAGGCGAACTCGGGAGCCAGTCGGAACGAAAGCTCCTCTCCCACCTCGTAGTTTCGGGACGGCGGAAGGTGGACCACCAGCTTCCGGTCCCCGCCCAGCGCCGAGGGGAAGACCACCTCAGCCTCCACCTGGGCTCCGGTATAGGTGGTGGAGAGGATCCGCCCCGAGAGCAACCCATGCGGGCTGCACTCGAAGCCGTCCGGCCGCACCGACACCATGACATTGGTGCCGTTGGGCAACCCGAGTCGGTCCACCCGGCAGAACGATCCGAAGTCGGTGAGGACACACCCGTTCTCGTTCTGGACCCTTCCCTGGAGAAGATTCGTCCGACCGACGAAGGTGGCGACGAAGACCGACTCCGGGTGCTTGTAGATCTCGCGGGGTGACCCCACCTGCTCGACCCGACCCTGGTTCATCACCGCAACCCGATCGGAGATGGCCAGGGCATCCCGCTGGTCGTGGCTCACGAAGATGCAGGTGACTCCGGTCTTTCGGAGAATCGCCACCACCTCGTCCCGGACCTGATCGCGGAGGTGAGCGTCCAGGTTCGAGAACGGCTCGTCCATGAGGACCAGGACGGGCTCGGGAGCCAGGGCTCGGGCCAGGGCGACCCGCTGCTGCTGACCACCGGAGAGCTCGTGGGGATATCGGTGGAAGAAGGCATCGAGCCCCAGGACCTTCAGGACCTCCCGCGCCCGATCCCGCCGGGCCTTTCTCCCCATGCGATCCAGCCCGAACATGACGTTGTCGCCCACGGTCAGGTGGGGGAAGAGGGCGTAGTCCTGGAAGACCATCCCCACGCCCCGCTTCTCCGGGGGGACCCAGGTTCCGGGTCCCGCTACCTCCACACCGCCCACATGGATGGTCCCCTCATCCGGCATCTCGAACCCGGCGATGAGGCGAAGGGTGGTGGTCTTCCCGCAGCCGGAGGGGCCCAGGAGGGTGAGGATTTCTCCGGGCCGCACCTCAAGGGAGACGCGATCCGCCGCCTTCACGGGGCCCGGCCAGAATCGGCGGGTCACGTCCGTGAGCTTGATGACCGGATCAGAGAGCGGATCCACCATGGTACGCACCAGGGACCGAGGGGGCGGGGGCAGGGCGATGGCGGGCCGGATTGGTTGAGAATCGGTCTCAACCCCGGCCCCCGAAGGCTAACCGCAACGGCTTTGGCCTGTCAACGTTCGCCCTGCCCCCAAGGTCTCTCCCGAAAGCCCGGCTCCGGGAGAGACCGTTTCAGTTCCCGGCTTCCACCGGGAGACGGATCCGGAACTCTTCCCACTCCATGACCAGATGGGTGCCTCCATCCTCCGCGTCCCGGAAGTCGATGGTGAAGGTCTCCACATATTCTTCCGGGCGCTCCCGTACCGCCTGGGCGGACCCCACCTCCTGATCCCGGACCGTCTGGTCGATGGCCAGGCCCCAATGGCCGATGGAGCGGCTGAAGAAGACGTCCCAGCTCTCGTCCCCAGGGATGGTGTAGATGGAGTAGGAGCCCTCGGGCAGCAGAACCCCCCCGACCTGGATGGTCCCGGTGGTGTGGAGGATCGTGGCTTCATTGGCGCCCGTCCTCCAGAGCTGCCCGAACGGCACCGCCTCGCCCCCGATCATGGTTCGATCCCGGGCTGAGGGGCGGCCATAGCAGATCTTGACCGTCGCCGATCCAATGGAGGTGGCTACGGAATCATACGGGCTGGCACGCCCCTCCAGCGGCATCCGCTCCACCGGCTCGCACGTGGGGGTGGACGAGTCGGCGGCGAGGGTGGGCAGCACCGGGAGGGTGGGCGGCACCAGAGTGGACACGCCCGCGTGGGAGATCGCCGTGAAGGAGAGAGCGCCAAGAAGTAGGGTCACCGGGAGGGACATGGTCGACTCCGAAGGGGTTCGGGGTGGATGAGGTTCGGGGTGGGTGTAGGGCCCCGGTCAGGTGGGCCTCAAGCCCCGGACCCGTCCGAGCCCCGGAGCCGATCCGGCCGGAAGGCCTCGGGGAGGTAAGGCGCGTCCTGGCCCGAGACCAGCGCCCCCAGCCCCTCGGCCGTGGCCGGGGTCAGGAGGATTCCATTCCTGTAGTGCCCGGTGGCCACAAAAAGATCCCCGACCCCGGGAACGGGACCCAGGATGGGCATGCCGTCGGGAGATCCGGGACGGAATCCGCTCCAGACCTCCTCCACCGTTGCCGTGGCAAGAGCCGGAAGCATGGCGACGGCTTCGCTGAGGATATGACGGATCCCACCCACTGTCGGACCCGCCTCGAAGCCGGCGTCGGTCTCAGTGGCGCCCACCAGGAGCCGGCCATCGTCTCGGGGCACCAGGTACAGGCGCTCCGATTCCAGCACCGGACCTCCGGATCCATGGCCTCCACGGTGTACGGAAGGCTCGTCGCCACGGGAGGCCGGGCGAAGCGCGGCCATCTCGCCGCGGATCGGACGAACGGGAAGGGGATGGGGTAGCCCCCCGATCCGCCCACTCCAGGCCCCCGCCGCCACCAGAACCCGGCCCGCCTCCAGGCGTTGGCCGGTGGAGAGCCGCACCCCATGTGCCCGGCCATTCCCGGTGAGGAGCGAGGTGACCTCACACCCCTCCCGGAGTTCGACCCCCCGGCTCACGCAGGCGATTCGGAGCGCCTGGACCAGTCGCCGGTTGTCGACGCGGAAGTCCCGCTCCAGGAGCAGGGCCCCCCGGAGTCCGGGAGCGAGTCCCGGGTGATGGGCCATCACCTCATGGGCGTCGAGCCATCTGGCCGGAACCCGGTGCTCCCGAGCCCATGCCAGTCTTCGGCGGAGCCTCCCTTCCTCCTGCGGGGAGAGCGCGAGACGCAGCTTTCCACACTCCCGGTATTCCACTCCTTCCCCGGTCTCATCTTCCAGCCCCCGAGCGAAGTCGGACCAGAGGTCCAGACTCCTCAGTCCGAACCGGAGGAAGGGGCCGGGCTCCAGCGCCTCGCCCAGGGGGGACAGCATCCCCGCCGCCGCCCAGGAGGCGCCGCGACCGGCCGAGCCCCGCTCCAGCACCAGGACGGAGAGGTGGTTCGCTCGCGCTGCCCGCGCCACGGCGAGGCCGATGACTCCGGCGCCGACGACGACGAGATCGAATCGGTTGCGGGTCGGGTGCATACGTGGGGAAGTTCAGGAGGAAAAGGGATGACGTTCCGAGAGTTGACTACCCCGAGACCGGAGGATTTCGCCATGAGACCGGACCACGAGCCGTCCGACACCCAGTTCCACTTCGAGCACCGGGTTCCGGTTCGCTTCCGGGACATCGACGTGGGCGGACACGCCCATCACTCCCAGGCCCTGGTCTATATGGAGGAGGCCCGGACCCAGTACTGGGGGCAGGTGGCCTCCGTGGATGATCCGGCGCGGATCGATTACATCCTGGCCGAGGCCCTGGTCCGGTACCATGAGCGGATCCTGTACCCCGACCTGCTCCGGGTCCAGGTGCGCACCACCGCCGTGGGTCGGACCAGTTTCGAGTTGGAGTACCGGGTGCTGGCTGGAGACGGGCGCCTCCTGGCTTCGGGGCGAACCACCATGGTGCTCTACGACTACACGGAAGGGCGTTCCCGGAGGATTCCCGACGAACTGCGGGCGAGATTCGAGGCCTTCGAAGGCCGCAATCTCCCACGTCGCCGGGAGCGCGACGCATGAGGGCCTCCCGTCGGGACCTTTTCATCGAGCCCACGTTTATCAAAGGTGACCGAAACAAGAGCCTCACCCTCAAATAAGAATGCCACCAGGCGCGCCGGCTATGGAAGTCCGGCTCCCTCGACGGCATTAGAGAAATTTTCTGTGCCATGTTGCGCACACCGGGGGCGGCGCTTAGGATCGGTCCTTTGTTAGATCAGAGGGCGGGAGTAGTGGTGTGGATCGCCTCGCCCATCCTGCCACGGCCACACGCAGGGGAGTAAGCAACATGTTTCAACGACTCGGAGTGACAATGGCCGCCGCCGCGACGGCAGCTGTCCTCCTGGTGCCCACGACGCCGCAACTGGCGGAGGCCCAGGAGGGATCGCGGTTTCGTGTGATGGTTCCCAATGTTCAGCCCACCGACGACTCCCGGGATCGCTTCGGGCAGCGGGTGGCTCGTAACGTCCGGGACCTCATTGATCTCGACACCCACGTCGCCATGTCCGAACGGGACATCGACCGGGCCGCTCGGGACTTCGACCTTCGCTATCGGGATCTGGACTGCATCACTGCCCGGCAGCTCGCCTCCCAGATCGATGTGCCTCTGGTGATGTGCGGGTACTACCACGCCGAAGGTGAACAGTTTGAGGTCACCGCCACCTTCTTCACGGTGCCGGCCGGGGAGGAGTATCCGGTTGAGCCCTTCCGGGTGGATCAGGGCGATGAGGATGGAGCGGCCATGCAGATCCGCACCTCTTTCGAGGGGCTGATCCAGCAGGTGCAGACCGTCGCCTTCTGCCAGGCCGAGCATGCGTCGGGCAACTGGGATCAGGCGCTGGACTACTGCTCCCGTGCCGTTGAACTCTCGCCGGAGTCCGACGGGGCGCGCTACGCGTACGCCCGGACCCTGCTGGAGCTGGAGCAGTGGGCGGAGTCCCTGAACCAGTTCGAGACGCTTCTGGAGAATGACCCCCGCAACGACGATGTGCTGAACAACGCCGCCTATGTGGCGGGTCAGCTCGGCGACACCGACAAGGCCCGGGAGTACTACACTCGCTTCCTGGAGATCAACCCCGACAACGTGGCCGTCCGCAACCGGGTTGCCTTCGAGCTGGCCCAGGCCGGCGACGACTTCGGGGCCATGAACCTCCTCCGGGAGGGGATCGAGCAGGAGCCCGACAACCTGGATCTCCATGAGCGGTTCGGGATGTACGCCTTCCGGGCGGCCATCGATCGCCAGTCCACGGCCCCTCAGCCGGCGACCCAGGATGGGGACGCCCCGGCCATGGATCCTGAGGTGGAGGAGCTCTTCCGGACGGCCCTTACCTCCCTTGAGTTGGTCATCGAGGAGCGGGGCGCCGAGGCTCCCGCGAACTACGCGGTGAACTCCATGCGGGCGTACCGCCAGCTCGGTGAGCCCGAGGCGGCGGTGCGGATCGGGCAGCAGGGTGCCCGGTTCCACCCGGACGACGCTCAGATCCAGAGCCAGATGGCCAATGCCTACAATGACATGGGCGATGTGGATTCGGCCATCGCGGCGCTGGACCGGGCCCTTGAGATCGATCCCGAGTTGGCCCAGGCTCGGGTCCGGCAGGGGAACTTCGCCCTTCAGGCCGGGCGGGTGGACGACGCCATCACGGCGTTGCGTGCTGCCGAGGCGGCTGGTGAGCAGGGTTCCGACCAGCTCTCCGGGATGATCTTCAGCTACGGCTTCTCCAACTACGTGCAGAGCGGAGAGGACCTGCAGCGCGGGATCCAGCTCATCGAGGAGGCCAAGGCCTTCGATGTGAGCACCGAGTGGCGTGAGCAGCTCGACTTCTTCCACGGGTACTCGCTCTACCTGCGGGCCGAGCGGGTCCAGCAGCCCCAGTCGCTGGATTCGGCCCGGGCATCCAAGCCCATCTTCGAGCAGGCCGCCCAGTACATCCGGGCCGGGCAGGGCTACGCCCAGCGGAGCGGGCAGAACATGCAGAGCATCCTGGATGCCATCTCCCAGTACCTGGAGATCCAGGACGCCATCATCGCCCGGGAGAGCCGGAACCGGTGATGAAGCTCTGACGCAGGACCGGTGGGGCCATATCCCCACCACGTGGCAGGCAGATCCAGGGGGGCGTCGCGACTTCGGTCGCGGCGCCCCTCGCTGCGTTTCCCCCTACCTGTACGACCCGCCGAACGCGCAAGGCTTGACCATTTCACCCACCGGCCGATAATATCCCCCAGCGGTCACCACTCTTACCCACTATTCCCCACAATCACCCACGGAGGGGATACGTGGCCGGCTTCCTCGGGCAGTACGAGTACCAATTGGACCAGAAGGGGCGGGTCAGCCTGCCGGCGGATTATCGCCGGCGGGTCCATGACACCCGCTTCGTTCTGCTCCAGTGGGAGCCGACCCATCTGACCCTGTTCCCCGTGGAAGCGTGGGTGGGCGTCCAGACCCGAATGCTGGAACTCCGGCGCAACGATCCGGCCATGTCCCGTCTGCTGCGCCAGATCACGGCTCGTGCGGTGGAGGTGGAGCCGGATAAGCAGGGCCGGATCCTGATTCCATCCCGGTTGAAGGAGGCCGCCGGTCTCGACGGAGCCGTCTACCTGATCGGGGCGCTGGACCGGATCGAGATCTGGGCTCCGGACCGCTTCGACGAGGCGGCGCCGGCACCCGGGGAGGGGTCGGCGGAGTTGGAGAAGGCGGTCTACGAGATCTTCGGCTGATGGAGGGCCCGGACGAATACCACGTTCCGGTCCTGGCGGACGAGGTCATGCACTTCCTCCGGCAGGGTCCGGAGGCTGGAGAGATCATGGATGGGACCGTGGGAGGTGGGGGGCATGCCGCACGCATCCTCCAGGACATACCGGGTTCCCGGATTCTGGCCGTGGACCGGGATCCCGATGCCCTGAAGGAAGCCCGGCGAAGCCTGGCGCCCTGGTCCGGTCGGGTCCGCTTCCTCCAGGCCCGTTTCGACGAGGCGGCTCAGGGGGCCGGGGTCATGGGCCCATCGCTGCGGGGAGCGCTCCTGGATCTGGGGGTGAGTTCGCGCCAGATCGACGCCGACCCCCGTGGGTTCTCGTTCCGGTCCGGTGACGCGCCGCTGGATATGCGGATGGAGGGCGCAGCGGCGGGTGGACGGACCGCCGCGGAGATCCTCAACCAGGAGAGTGAGGCGGAATTGATGCGCATCTTCAGGGAGTTCGGAGAGGAGCGTCGAGCCGCACGCCTGGCCCGGGAGGTTGTGAAGCGGCGGAGGACCGAGCCATTCGAGCGGGCGCGCCAACTCCTGGATGCGCTCACGGTGGTCCACAGGCGCTCTCCCGAGGCGGGGGAGAAGGCCCGGGTTTTTCAGGCCCTGCGCATCGCTGTGAACAACGAGCTGGAGGCGCTGGAACAGGCGCTGGATGCGCTTCGGGACGCCCTTCTGCCGGGCGGTGTGATGGTGATCATCTCCTACCACTCGTTGGAGGATCGGATGGTGAAGCGGGCATTCCGGGAGTGGAGTCGGCGCTGCGTGTGCCCCCCGGAAATTCCCATCTGCATCTGCCGGGGAGAGCCCCTTGGTACGCTCCTGACCCGTTCCGTGGTTCGACCCTCCAAGGAGGAGGTAGAGGCGAATCCCCGCTCGCGGAGTGCCCGACTGAGGGCGTGGAGGCGTGGGGCATGAGGCTGTCCTGGATCACCCTCACGGTTCTGGGCGTTACGGCGCTCCTTCTGGCACTGAGCCTGGTGTCTTGGCGGCAGACACGGGTTCGGGCCGACCTGGCCGAGGTTGCCGAACTCCAGCGCCGGATCTCCCTGGCCCAGGCGGAGCGGGCCGAGCTGTCCCGAACCATCCAATCCCTGGAGAGCCGGTCGCGGGTGGTTCGGGAGGCCGAGGACCGGTTGGGCCTTAGGCGCGCCCACGCCCATGAGATCGTCTGGATTCCCGAGGAGATCGAACAATGAACGGATCCACCAACGGGCGGTGCGGCGGTGCCGCGTCCTGTACGGGGCGGAGGCGGGTCCTGCTCACGTTCTGGATCCTCATGGGCATGGGCCTCCTCTGGCGCTCCGTGGACCTGCAGCTCCTGCAGGGAGCCGATTGGCGCGCCGAGGCGGAGCGCCAACACCGGATGACGGGTGAGATTCCGGCGGCCCGGGGAGCCATCCTCGATCGGACCGGGACACCTCTGGTCCTATCCATGGAGGCCTTCGCCGTGAGTGTGGCACCCCACGAGGTCCGCGACACTACGGCGGTCATCAAGCGCCTCTCCGATGCGCTGGGACTCTCCCCGGATCAGGCTGGTCGCCCCTTTCAGTCCGGTCGGCGCTGGGTCCCCCTCCCGGGGCGTCACCCTGTAGCCGTGCGGGAAGCGCTCTCGGGCATCACCGGTGTGTACGTCCAGCGGGATCTTCGCCGGGAAGCTCCCCACGGGCCGCTTCTGGGCGGAATCGTGGGTGCCGTCATTGATGGGGTGGGACAGGGCGGTGTGGAGCAGGCGTTCGATGAGCTCCTCCGTGGAGATCCGGGAATGGAGATCCTGGCCCGGGATTCCAGGGGGCGCCCTCTTCCCGGCGAGAGCTGGATGGTACAGCCCCCGCTCCCCGGCGGCGAGGTGGTGCTGACCGTCGATTCGGACCTTCAGGAGATCGTGGTGGAGGCACTGCAGGAGGCGCTGGAGCGCACCGGAGCCCGGGGAGGGGACCTTGTTGTCACGGACCCGCACACCGGTGAGATCCTGGCCATGGTTTCCATGGCCGATGGGAGTACCCGTTCCCTCGCCGCCATCACCTCACCCTACGAACCGGGGTCTACCCTGAAGCCGTTCACCGTGGCCACCCTGCTCCAGAGTGGGAAGGCGACGCTGGTGGACTCGGTGGACACGGGCGACGGGAGATGGCGCGTGGCCGGGCGCACCCTCACCGACGTCCAGCGCGTGGGCAACACCGACCTTGGCCACGCCCTGCGCGCGTCGTCGAACATCGCCCTGGCCAAGCTGGCGGAGCGCTTGACCCCGGCGGAGCAGTTCGAGGGTCTCAGGGACTTCGGCTTCGGGGCCCGGACCGGTGTGGAGTTGCCGGGAGAGGCTCGGGGAAGCCTCAGTCGTCCGCAGCGTTGGTCGAGGCAGACCCCCGCCTCCCTGGCCATCGGGTACGAGGTCTCCGCCACTTCCCTCCAGTTGGCCATGGCCTACGGGGCCCTGGCCAACGGGGGCGTCCTCATGGAGCCACGCCTCATCCGGGAACTCCGGGGACCGGACGGCACGGTCCTGGAGCGACGGGAGCCCCGCGCCGTCCGGCGAGTCGTGTCCCAGGAGGTAGCCCGCGACGTCAGCATGACGCTGGCGGGCGCCGTGGCCGACGGAACCGGGACCCGTGCGGGCCTCGCCACCTTCTCGGTGGCGGGAAAGACCGGAACCAGTCGGGTCCACACGGGATCGGGCTACGCGGATGGCGATTACTTTGCCACCTTCGGCGGCTACTTTCCCGCCGAGGACCCGCAACTTGTGGTGTTTGTGAAGCTGGACCGCCCCCAGGGTGAGTTTTTCGGCGGGGCCACGGCGGCTCCCGTCACCCGGGCCACCATGGAGGCGGTGCTGGCTGCCCATGCGCCGCCCCTGAATCGGAGCGCGTTGGCCACTCTGGCCCGGCATCAGGAGCGCAGCCGGAGCGTCGAGCGTCCTGCGCCTCCTTCCCCGGGCCCGGAGCCGGTGGGTGTGGACGGAGCCCCGGTCCCCCGGTTCGCGTCCCTGCCCTTGGAGGACCCCGCTCCCGCCCCGGCCTCCTCCTCCTGGGTTCCCGAAGAGCCGCCCACCGCCGCGGGACTGGTTCGGATTCCCGTCCTTGAGGGCGTTTCGTCCCGGGTGGCGGCTCGCCGCCTCCATGGGCTGGGCCTCCACGTCCGCTGGGAGACCTCGGGACCCGTGACCGGAGTGGAGCCGGAGGCCGGGAGTATGGTGGCGGTGGGAGATACGGTGCGCCTCCTGGGGACTACCGACGCACCGCCCCTGGCCCGGAGCGCTCGACCATGAGAGGCCGGGCGCTCTCCGTGTCCCGCCTTCTGGCCGTGCTCCGGGACGAGGACCTCCTGGTGGAGTCCCGCGCGCCCGAAGATCTGAGCCTGCAAGGGGTAAGTCAGGACTCTCGGGATCTGGAGCCCGGAGACCTCTTCCTGGCGTGGCGTGGCACCTCCCTGGACGCCCACGAATTCCTTCCTGTCGTCCGGGAGAAGGGCGCAGCCGCGGCGTTGGTGGAAGACTTCCATGACGTGGAGGGCCTTCCCCAGATCCGGGTCCGGGACGGTCGTCGGGCTGCCGCGGTGGCCGCCCACGAGATGATGGGCCGCCCGGGGGACGACCTTCGTGTCCTGGCCATCACCGGGACCAACGGGAAGACCACCACGGTGGGGATCCTCCACCACCTGCTCCGGGAGGCTTCGTCCACCGCTGCCCTGGGAACCCTGGGCCTCACCGGCCCGGATGGGGTGATTCGACGTCTTCCGTCGGGGCTCACGACTCCGGGGCCGGTTTCCCTGGCCCGGATCCTGGCCGACCTCCGGGACGAAGGGGTGCGCACCGTGGCCATGGAGGCGTCGTCCCACGCCCTCGAGCAGCGTCGGCTGGACGGGATCCGGGTGGACGTGGCCTGCTTCACCAATCTCACCCGGGATCATCTGGACTATCACCCCACCATGGAGGCGTACCGAGAGGCGAAGGCGCACCTCCTCACCCTTCTCCGCTCGGAAGAGAGCGGGGTAGTGGTGAACGTGGACGATCCGAACTGGGCCGCTCTCCCGGAGATCGGCGGCCGCCTCCTGCCCGTCACCACCGGGGAAGGGGATGGCCGGCTTCCACCTGCAGGGAATGTCCTTCCCACCCTTCGTGCTCGGGACGTGGAAGTGGGCCCGCAGGGGGCCACCTTCCAGTTGGTGTGGTCGGAACGAAGCGTTCCCGTGCAATTGCCCCTTCTCGGGGCGTTCAATGTGGAGAACGCCCTCATGGCGGCCGGTGCCGCTCTGGCGTCCGGGCTCGATCTCGACGATGTCGCCACGCGCCTCTCCCGGGTCCCGCAGCCCCTGGGCCGGCTTGAGCTGGTGGCCCGGGCTCCGGTGCCCGTCCTGCTGGACTACGCCCACACCCCTGACGCCCTGGCGCGCCTCCTGGACACCGTCCGTCCCCTCTGTTCCGGGCGGGTTCTGCTGGTCTTCGGTGCCGGTGGGGACCGGGATCGAGCGAAGCGGCCCGAGATGGGCCGGGTGGCGGCACAAGGCGCTCACCTCCCCATCGTCACCTCCGACAATCCACGAACCGAGGATCCCGATGCCATCATCGACGAGATCCTCGGCGGGATGGAAGGATCGGAGCCGCACCGGATCACCGATCGCCGGGAGGCCATCGCCTACGCCCTGGCGGAGGCGAATCCCGGGGACATGGTGGTTCTGGCGGGCAAGGGGCACGAGACCTACCAAGTGGTCGGTCGGGAGTCCCGTCCCTTCGATGAGCGGGTCATCGTACGGGAACTCCTCGAGCTGGGGGGAAGGGCATGACGGCCACCTCCCCCTTCATCTGGACGGATGCCACCGTCCGGCGTGCCCTGGGTCTCGACCTCGAAGGCGGAGAGCCCACGACGGCGGGCGCCGGCGCCCGCCACTACACCGGCGTGTCCACCGACACCCGCCGATCGGCACCCGGCAACCTCTTCGTGGCCCTCCGCGGGCCGCGCTTCGATGGGCACCGGTTCATGGCCCAGGCAGCCGCGTCGGGTGCGACAGGCGCCGTGGTGGACGGTGGGACGCCGGACCTGGATACCGAGTCGCTCCCTGCCGGATTCACCCTCTACCGGGTCCCCGACACCCTGGTTGCGCTGGGCCAACTGGGCCGTTTCCGCCGCCGGGCCTTCCCTGGACCCGTGGTGGGGCTCACGGGCTCGTCCGGGAAGACCACGGTGAAGGAAATGCTCCGGGCGGCGCTCTCGGCCCGCTTCCGTGTCCATGCCACACCTGCCAATGAGAACAACCGGGTGGGCGTCCCGCTCACCCTCCTCGCCGTCCCCGGAGACGCCGAGGTGATGGTGGTGGAGATGGGCACCAACGAGCCCGGCGAGATTGCCCTCCTCACCCGCATCACCGAGCCCGACGTGGGCATCGTCATCACCGTCTCCGAGAGTCATCTGGAAGGGTTGGGAAGCCTGGAAGGTGTCCTGGCGGAGAAGCTTTCCCTGGTGGACGGACTTGCCCCCGAAGCGCGTTCCTTTGTGGGAGACTCCCCACCGGAGTTGCCTCGTGCCGCCCGTCGGATCCGGGAAGATGTGGACGTAGTGGGATTCACCGCCGATGCGGATTCCCATTGTCGGGCCCGAGGCGCGGGGATGGACGCCGAGGGGCGGATGACCTTCCACTTCGGGGACCTGGCCGTCCGCCCGGCCTACCCGGGTCGGCACGGCGCCACCAATGCCCTCATGGCGCTGGCGGTGGCGCGGGAACTGGGTGTGCCGGTCCAGGAGGCCGCCGCCGAGGTCGAGGGGGTCAGGCCCGGCGGGCTTCGGGGAGAGGTGCTCCGGGTCGGAACCATGGAGCTCATCCTGGACTGCTACAACGCCAATCCCCAGTCCGTCCGGGCGGCCCTGGATACCCTGGGGGCGAGGCGCCGCCCGGGCCGGAAGATTGCTGTACTGGGAAGCATGTTGGAGCTGGGAGGAGCGAGCGCCGCCCTTCATCGCGAGGTGCTGACCTACGCCCTGGGCGCCGGCGTGGACCGGGTGGTGGCGGTGGGGGCCTTCGCCGAGGCGGCCCGGGAGCTGGCCGGCTCCGGCCGGGATGTGTCGGGTCTCCTGGTTGTTCCGGATCCCGCACAGGTGCCGGTCCGCCTCTTCCCACTCCTGGACGGCAACGAACTGGTGCTCCTCAAGGGGTCCCGGGGCGTACGGATGGAATCGCTGGTTCCTCACTTCGAGGAGGCCTTCGGGACCCATGTCCCCGAAGCTGGAGGCCCGACGAATGGGGCTTCGGGCACGGGAGGCGTAGCCTGATGCTCTACCACCTCCTCCCCCAGTTCGCAGACGTCCACATCGTCTTCAACCTGTTCAACTATCTCACCTTCCGGTCGGCGGGGGCCGTCATCACGGCGCTCCTCATCGCCCTGGTGGCTGGACCGGCCACCATCCGCTGGCTCCGCCATCTGCGGGTGGGCCAGGTGATCCGCACCGAGGGGCCCCAGAGCCACCTGAAGAAGGCGGGGACGCCCACCATGGGGGGGACGCTCATCCTCCTGGCGGCCACCATCTCCACTCTCCTCTGGGCCGAGATCACCAACTGGTACGTCATGCTCTCCCTCCTGGCTCTCCTCTGGATGGGGGCCATCGGATTCATGGACGACTACCTGAAGGTGGTGCAGGGGCGGCCCCGAGGGCTCGTGGCCCGGTACAAGATGGTGGGACAGCTCTCGTTCGGACTGCTGCTGGGGATCTTCCTGGTCCTTCAGCCCATCCACCCGGTGCCCCCCACCTGGACCATGGTGCCCTTCTTCGACCAGTGGGTGGCGGTGTTCTGGGTGCCGGCCTACGTGGTCTTCGTTTCGCTGGTGGTGTCGGGGTCGTCCAACGCCGTGAACCTCACCGACGGCCTGGACGGCCTGGCGGCAGGGCTCGGCGCCATCGCCCTGGTGACCTTCGGCGTCTTCGCCTACCTCATCGGTCGCGTGGACACCTCGGCCTACCTGGGGCTCTTCTACCTCCCCGGAGCCGGGGAGCTGGCCGTCTTCGCCGCAGCGCTGGCGGGAGGAGCCGTGGGGTTCCTCTGGTACAACGCCCCCCCGGCCGAGGTCTTCATGGGCGACACCGGATCCCTGGCCCTGGGAGGCGCGCTGGCCGTCATGGCCATCCTCCTGAAGGCCGAGTTCCTCCTCCTCATCGTGGGGGGCGTGTTCGTCCTGGAAGCCCTCTCGGTGATGCTGCAGGTGGGGTGGTTCAAGTACACGAGCCGACGCTTCGGGGCCGGCCGCCGGATCTTCCTCATGGCCCCCATCCACCACCACTTCGAGAAGCTCGGTTGGGCCGAGACGAAGGTGGTGGTGCGTTTCTGGATCCTCGGGATCCTCTTCGCCATGCTCGCCTTCAGCACCCTGAAGATCCGATGAGCACCGGCGTGGCGATTCTGGGACTGGGCGCCAGCGGAGATGCCGCCGCGCGCCTCGCACTCAAGCAAGGAGAGATGGTCTATGTCTCGGATCTCAAGACCGACCCCGATACGGTGGGACGCGCCGGGGAACTCCGCGCCCTGGGGGCCGGAGTCGACCTGGGAACCCACGACGTGGCGCGAATCGCATCGGCGGATGTGGTTGTGGTTTCACCGGGAATCCCCCCGCATGCGCCGGTCCTTCGCCAACTCGACACCCTCGGCGTCGACCCCGTCTCGGAGCCGGAGTTCGCTGCCCGGTACTACGCGGGTCCACTGATCGCCGTCACCGGCACCAATGGGAAGACCACCACAGCCGCCCTCATCTCGCACCTCCTTGAGGCGGCGGGGATCCCGGCGGCGCTGGGTGGAAATGTAGGGACCGAGTTGGCTCCGGCGGCGTCGCGGCTGGCTCTTCTGGATCCTCCGCCCCAGTGGTACGTGCTGGAACTCAGCTCCTTCCAACTGGCCGGGATCCGTGACCTGACCCCGGCCATCGGGGTGGTGACGAGCCTGGCGCCGGACCACCTGGACCGGTATCGCACCCTGGAAGACTACTACGGCGACAAGGCCCGCCTCTTCCGGAACGCCTCGCCCGAAAGCTTCTGGGTCCTGAACGCCGAGGTGGACGCGGTCCGACGATTGCCCGGTGACGCGCCCGGCATCCGGTGCTGGTTCGCCCTCCACGAGGACCGCATTCCGGAGGAAGGGAAGGGTGCGCCAGCCGCCTTTGTCCGTGACGGCCTCCTGGTCCTGCGAGGAGTTCCGTCGACGCCGGGGGCCGCCCCCCCTCGCCAGGAGTCCGTGATCCGGGAAGACCAACTCCCCATCCTGGGCCGGCACAACACCCTGAATGCGCTGGCGGCGGCACTCACGGCCCGCCTGGCAGGGGCGTCCCTGGAGGGGATTCGGCGGGGGCTGGAGAGCTTCCGCCCCCTCCCCCACCGGATGGAGCCGGTGGCCGATGCGGGCGGCGTACTCTGGGTGAACGATTCCAAGGCCACCAATGTGGAGGCGACCCGTGGCGCCCTTGAGAGTCTCCGGCGCACCCTGGTGGTGATCCTGGGAGGGAAGGACAAGGGGGAGGGCTACGGTTCCCTGGCCCCGGCGCTGGAGGCTCGGAGCCGCGCCGTGATCCTCTACGGCGCCGCGGCCCCGCGCATGGCCCGGGAACTGGTGGAGGCCGGACTGGATCCGGCCCGCATCGTCTCGGCGGGTGGAGGGTTCGACGAAGCGGTGGTGTCGGCTCGGGACCACGCCCGGCCGGGTGACCTGGTGCTCCTGTCTCCCGCATGTTCCTCCTTCGATGCCTTCCCCGACTACCGGGCTCGGGGTGAGCGGTTCACCCACCTGGCACGCCGGGGTGGGTCCCAGGGAGGGCCATCGTGAGCATCGCCCATACGGATGTCTCGCCACCGAGGACCCCTGAATTCGCCGAGACGGGGCTCACAGGAGGATGGGAGCCTACCGTCCTCCTCGGGGCCACCCTGGCGCTGGTGGCGTTCGGATTGGTGAACCTCCATTCCGCCTCCGCCTTCCTGGCCGAGCGACAGGGGCTCCCGGATACCTTCTATGTGTTCCGGCAGGCGGTGGGCGTCGGGGTGGGATTGATGGTCCTGGGGGTGACGGCACGGATGCCCTACGGGTGGTGGGGAGCGCTGGCCTGGCCTCTGGTGGCCGCCATCTGGGCCGCCCTGGTCTTCATGGCCCTTCCCTGGACCCACGCGTGGGCGCCGGAGATCAACGGTGCCCGGCGGTGGTTGAATGTGGGGGTGACGCTTCAACCCTCCGAGTTCGCCAAGCTGGCCGTCATCGTATGGACGGCGCACCTGGCGGTGAAGAAGCAGGGGGCCTTTCGGAGCCTCTCCCGGGGGCTTCTCCCCTTCCTCCTGATCTGGGGCGCGCTCCTCCTGCCCATCCTCCTGCAGCCCGATCTCTCCACCGCCTTCGTGGTGGGAATGCTCGGCGCCCTCACCGTCTTCGTGGCCGGGGCCCGGATCGGTCACTTCGCCTTTCTGGCGGTGGTGCTCTCGCCGCTCATGCTGGCTCAGCTCGGCTCCGGATTCCGGCAGGATCGCCTCATGGCCTTCCAGGACCTCTCAGCCCATACGGGAGCCGCCGGCTATCAGGTCCACCAGTCCCTTATCGCCCTGGGGTCGGGAGGGCTGGCCGGTGTCGGGTTCGGCGAGGGGCGGCAGAAGTTCGGCTTCCTTCCCGAACCCCACAACGACTTCATCTTCTCCATGATCGGCGAGGAGTGGGGCCTCATGGGGGTGGCGTCGCTTCTGGTGCTCTACTTTGTCATGGTGGTGGTGGGGTTCCGCATCGCCCGTCGGGCTCCCGATCTCTTCGGTCAGCTCCTGGCCATTGGCGCCTCCAATCTCATCGCCCTCCATGCCGTTCTCCACATGGGGGTGGGACTCGGGGTGTTGCCGCCCACCGGGCTCTCCCTGCCCCTGGTCTCCTATGGGCGGTCCAACCTGCTGGTGGTGATGGCGGCCGTGGGAATCCTCATGGCTGTAGCGCGGGCCACCGCGGCAACGCCGCCGCCCCGGGAGGCTACCCGATGACCCCGGTCAAGACGGTTCGCCGCGCAGGCGCTGGACCTGGCCCGACGCCGGCTCCGGCGGTGGTGGTGTTCTCCGGTGGGGGAACGGGCGGCCATCTGTACCCGGCGCTGGCCCTGGCCGACGCCATGGAGAAGGTGGTGCCCGGCCTCCGTACCTTCTTCGTGGGGGCGCGCCGGGGCCTTGAGGCGCGGATTCTCCCCCGCCGGGGCCGCGAGCACCTCCTTCTGCCGGTGGAAGGATTCAAGCGCGACCGCCTTCTGGCCAACATACGGGTCGTGGCGAATCTGGCGATCTCGTTCCTGGCGGTCCTCCGTGCCTTCCTGTCGCGCCGTCCGGGCCTTGTGGTGGTCACCGGCGGCTATGCCGGGGGACCGGCCGGTCTCGCGGCGGCCCTCCTCCGGATTCCCCTGGCGCTGCAGGAGCAGAACGCCGTCCCCGGCGTGACCACCCGGTGGCTGGCCCGCGTCGCCCGGGAGATCCACGTGGCCTTCCCCGAGGCCTCCCACCACCTCCCCGCCGGGGCACGGGACCGGGTGCGGGTCTCCGGGAACCCCATCGAGCCGCCGGCCCCGGTGGATCGCCGGGAGGCCATCCCCCACTTCGGCCTCGATCCCTCCCTCCCGGTGGTGCTGGTAGTGGGTGGGAGTCAGGGGTCCCTGGCCCTGAACCGGGGTCTGTTGGCGGCTGTGGGAGCGGCGCAGTCCCAAGCTCCAGAGGCGCCGGGATTCCAGATCCTCTGGTCCACCGGGCCGACGCACCTGGAAGAGGTTCAGGCGCGGCTGACCGAGGTCGGCAGCCCGGACTGGGTGCGCCCGGTGGCCTACATCGATGAGATGCCCCGTGCGCTGGGGATCGCGTCGCTGGCGGTGAGCCGGGCGGGGGCCATGGCCACCTCGGAGTTCCTGGCCTGGGGGATCCCGTCGATCCTCGTGCCCCTGCCCACTGCGGCGGCGGATCATCAGCGCAAGAACGCGGCGGCGCTGGAAGAGGCCGGCGCCGCCGTCCTGGTGCCTGAAGACGAGCTGGACGGCCCGGACCTCCTCCGGCGCCTGTTGGCGCTCATGACGGACCCCGAGCGCCTGGACGGCATGGCCCGGTGCGCCCGGGACCGGGGCCGCCCCCATGCCGCCCGGGACATTGCCCATGCCCTGGCCCGCCTCCTCCCCCCGGCCTCGCCCAGGACGGGCGAGGCAACACCCCGGGCGCGGGATCCACACCGGACGGGCGATCCGCCTGCCACACCGGAGGCGTCATGACCGCCCGTCGCCCCTTCACCTGGCCTCGGGATGAGGACGCGCCTGTGCACTTCATGGGGATCGGAGGCGCCGGTATGTGCGCACTGGCCGAGGCCGTGGCCCGGGCCGGTGGAAAGGTGAGCGGCTGTGACGCCGATCCCGGACGCTCGGCCCGGCGGCTCGCGGCCCTGGGGATCCCGGTGGCCCAGGGGCACGATCCCGCCCATGTGGAGGACGCCTCGGCACTGGTGGTGTCGGCGGCCATTCCGCCCCAACACCCGGAAATCCTGGCTGCCCGGGAGCGGGGACTCCCGGTCCTGAAACGGGCCGAGGCGCTGGCCCGATGGGTCAACCGGGGCCGGGTATTGGGGGTGGCGGGAACCCACGGGAAGACCACCACCACCGCCCTCCTCACCGAGATCCTGATGGCGGCCGACCGCGCCCCCACCGGATTCGTGGGCGCCGAGGTGGTGGGATGGGGCAGCAACCTCCATCCGGGAGATGACCAGGTGTTCGTGGTGGAGGCCGACGAGTACGACAGGTCCTTCCTCCACCTCCGCCCCGAGGTGGCCGTCGTGACCAACATGGAAGAGGATCACCTGGATATCTACGGCTCCCTGGAGGGGGTTCGGGAGGGCTTCCGGAGCTATCTCCGTCAGGTGGTGCCGGGGGGCGCCGTGGTGGCCTGTGCCGACGACCCGGGGGCCGGGGCTCTCCTGCAGGGACTCCCCCGGACGGTGACCGGGGTCAGCTACGGGTTCTCCGCCGGGTCGCTCCTGCGGGGTTCGGAGTTGGAGGTCCGGGACGGGGTGCTGCGGTTCCAGGTGGCGGAAGGGGGGCGTGACCGGGGTCACCTCGTGCTCCATCTCCCTGGGATCCACAACGCCCGCAACGCCCTGGCCGCCGCAGCCGCCGCCCGGCATCTGGGGGTGGAGTGGCCGGCCATTCGCGAGGGGCTCGTCCGCTTCCGGGGTGTCCGGCGGCGCTTCCAACGCCTCTCGCCCGGGAGCGCCATCGAGGTCATCGATGACTACGCCCACCACCCCACCGAGGTGGCGGCGACGGTGGCCGCGGCTCTGGAGGCCTTCCCCGGTCGCCGCCTCGTCGCCGTCTTCCAGCCCCATCTCTACACCCGGACCCAGACCTTCCACGCCGAGTTCGGCCGTGTGCTGGCTCCTGCGGCATCGGTCTGGGTCACAGACGTCTATCCCGCCCGGGAAGCCCCCATTCCGGGAGTGGACGGCTCGCTGGTGGTGCAGGCGGCGCTGGACGCCGGGGCCCAGGGCGTTCGGTACCACGCCGACCTCGCCTCGCTGTCTGCGGCGGTGGCTTCCCAACTGCGCAGCGGGGACGTCTGTCTCGTCATGGGTGCGGGGTCCATCGAGCGGGTGGGCCCGGAGATCGTGACGGCGCTGGGAGGGACCCATGCGTAGGGGACTGGCCATCATCGCCACCGTGTCCGTGACCATGGTCATCGCCCTGGGGCTGACCTGGGTTCCGGAGCTGATGGAGAACGCCGAATTCTTCCACGTTACCTCGGTGGAGGTGGAGGGGCTCCAGTACCTGGACGAGTCCAGGGTCCACGAACTCCTGGCCCTGGCCCCCGGCGCCTCCGTCTGGGGAGATCTGGATGTCTGGGCCGCACGTGTCCGGCGGCATGTCCTGGTGGAAGACGTCACGATCCAGCGCCGCCTCCCGGGGGGGCTCCAGGTGGCCGTGGTGGAACGCCGCCCCGTGGCACTCCGACCGACCCCGGTGCTCATGCCGGTGGACAGGGAGGGGCGAACGCTCCCGGTGGACCCGACCCTCCACCGGCTGGACCTTCCGCTCCTCATCCCCCCCCCTCGCCACGGAGGGAACGGAGCGATCCGGACCGCTGCCGCGGGCGGCGTCTCCGGACGGAGCGGGGCCGGGGAGGCGGCCGGCGGAGATCCGGTGCTGGCCCGCGCCCTGGCCCGGGAGGCCGCACGCCTCTCCGAAGCCGACCCCGGCTTCATGGCCCGGGTCTCCGAGGTGGGCATGGATGCCGAGGGCGACATCTTCCTTCGCCTCACCGAACCCCGGACGGTCATCCACTACCGGGGTGCCGCCTCCCCGGAACATCTTCGCCGCAGCCTCCGGATTGTGGACCACGCCCGGGAGGTGGGCGACGGAGAGGTGCCATGGGCGGTGGATCTACGCTTCGACGGACGGGTCATCGTCCGATTCGCCGACGCCCAAGGGAGGCTCTGATGCGGTCCCGACTCATTGCTGGACTGGACGTGGGAACCACCAAGACCTCCGCCGTCATCGGAGAGCTGGAGTCGGAGGGCCGTCGACGTCCTGCTCTCCGCGTGCTGGGGGTGGGCCAATCGCGCACCGCGGGAGTGCGGCGGGAGGTGGTGACCCATATCGAGCAGACCACCGAATCCGTCCGCCAGGCCATGAAGGAGGCCGAACTCATGGCGGGGGTGTCGGTGGACCGGGTCTGGGCCGCCATCAGCGGCGTGCATGTGAAGGCCCGGAGTTCCATGGGTGTGGTGGCCATCAGCGGCGACGAAGTGAGCCGCTCCGATGTGGACCGGGTCCACGAAGTGGCCCGGGCCGTGGCGCTCCCCGCCGACCGCGAGTTCCTCCATGCCATCCCCCAGGAGTACATGGTGGATTCGCAGCGGGGGCTGAAGGATCCTGTGGGGATGACCGGCACCCGCCTGGAGACCGAGGTCTACCTGGTCACCGCCGCCGCCTCCGCCTCCATGAACCTGAAGAAGGCCGTGGTTCGTGCCGGCTACCGGGTGCAGTCTCTGGTGTTGGCGCCCCTGGCCACGGCACGGGCGGTTCTCACCGAAGACGAGAAGGAGGTGGGCGTGGCCATGGTGGAGGTGGGCGCGTCCACCACGCAGATCGCCGCCTTCCACGAGGGGAAGATCCGGCACATCGCCGTTCTCCCGGTGGGTGGGGATACCATCACCAACGATCTGGTGAAGGGGCTGTCCATCCCCTTCGCCGAGGCTCAACGGGCCAAGGAGGAGCATGCCGTCGCCTTCGCCCAGTTGGTGGATCCCCAGGAGACCGTTCCCCTACCCGGTCCGGCCCCCGGGCAGACCCGGCACGTGGCCCGCGAACTCATCGCCCACATCGTGGAGCAGCGCCTGGATGAGATCTTCGGGATGGTGCAGCACGAACTGAGCGCGGTGGGCATGGCGGATCGCCTGAGCGCAGGTGTGGTGCTCACGGGAGGAAGCGCATCGCTCCCGGGCACCCTGGAGATGGCCGGTCAGGTCTTCACCGCTCCCGTCCGCATCGGCGTCCCGTGGGAAGGCCTCTCGGGATTGGCCGAGGCCGTTCAGCGCCCGCGCTTCGCCACCGTCACGGGGCTGTGCCTCCACGGGGTGGATCGGGTGCACGAGACGGGGGAGGGCGCCTCGACGCTCTCTTCCAACGTGATCTCCCGTGTGGGCGCCTGGATCCGGGAGTTCTTCTGATGTGCCGCGCCCCCCCCTTGCCGAACCCCCGACCCCTGCTTGTAGGTTCTTGCAACCCTGTTCCCGGGAGGAGACCCCATGATGATCTTTGAATTCGAAGAAAGCCCCGTCCAGAACGCTCGCATGAAGGTGGTGGGGGTCGGTGGCGCCGGCGGCAACGCCGTGAACCGTATGGTGGACGAGGACCTGGAGGGGGTGGAGTTCATCTCCGCCAACACCGATGCGCAGGCCCTCAAGTCGTCGCGGGCCGCCATCACCCTGCAGCTCGGGAAGAAGCTCACCCGGGGGCTGGGGGCCGGCGCCCGTCCGGAGATCGGCCGTCAGGCCATCGCCGAGTCCGACGAGGAGGTACGCCGGGCGCTGGACGGCGCGGACCTGGTCTTCATCACCGCCGGGATGGGCGGGGGAACGGGGACCGGCGCGGCGCCCATCATCGGAGAGATCGCCCGGGAGATGGGGGCGCTCACCATCGGCATCGTCACCCGACCCTTCTCCTTCGAAGGGCGCAAGCGGATGCGACAGGCCGATCAGGGTCTGGCTGAACTCCGCCGGTCCGTGGACACCATGATCGTGGTGCCCAACGACCGGATCCTGGCCGTGGTGGGGAAGGGGACCACCTTCAAGGACGCCCTGAAGAAGGCCGACGAGGTGCTCCTCCACGCGACCCAGGGGATCAGCGACCTGATCCGGGTGACGGGTGAAGTGAATGTGGACTTCGCCGATGTGCGTACCGTCATGTCGTGCCGGGGACCGGCGCTCATGGGCTCCGGATTCGGGGAAGGGGAGAACCGGGCCCAGGAGGCGGCCCAGGAGGCCATTTCCTCGCCCCTGCTGGACGATATCTCCATCCAGGGGGCCCGTGGTGTGCTCATCAACATCACCGGTGGGATGGATCTGGCCATTGACGAGGTCACCCAGATCTCTTCGATTATCAATGAGGAAGCAGGCGACGAAGCGGAGATCATCTTCGGCGCCGTGCACGATCCGGAGCTCGAGGGCAAGATCCGCGTCACCGTCATCGCCACCGGGTTCGATTCCGGGGACGAGTCGCAGGACAAGCAGGTGATCCGTCCGGATTTCCGACGGACCACCCGCCCCAGCCGACCGAACCGGACGGGATCTTCTTCGCCCGCAGCGCGTACGCCTTCCGAGGTGCCGCAGCGGAAGGTGGCCGGAGCGGAGGGTCAGACCGTCACTCCTCTGGGCCGTCCGCAGGAACGCCCCATTGACCGAGGGGCGATTCGGGACCTGGACATCCCGACCTTCATCCGCCGGCAGCTCGACTGAGGCCGGCCCGACCCATGTGAAATCCGGAGCCCGTACGACGCATGACGAGATCCCCCCAGCGGTCCCGCCGTCCCCTTCTCGCCCTCGTCGCCACCCTGGCTCTCGGATTTCTGGTCCTCCGCCCCCTCCTTGCCGACCCCGTGCCCGACGGGGGCGAGCTGGAGGTGATGAAGGCGGCGTCGGCGGAGGACATCCGGGTGGAGGTACTGGATCGGGGGCAGACCTTCGGGGGGATCCTCTCCCGAGCCAACCTGTCGCCGTCGGAGCAGCACTCGCTTCTGCTGGCCTTCCGGGAGCAGGCCAACCCGGCTCGGATGCGGGACGGCACCGAGATCGTGCTCCGGTGGATCCGGGGAGACGAGGGGCTCCGGGGCGTGGATGTGGCGCTGAACCCCGATGAGCTCGTCCGCCTGGAGCGCGACGAGTTCGGGTGGCGTTCGTCCATCGTGGAGACTCCGGTCTGGGCCGACACGGTTATGGTTGCCGGTCTCATCGAGCGCGACCTCTGGAGTGCGGTGGTGCTGAACCCCGAGCTCCGGGAGATGCCCATGGGCGATCGGGCCCGGGTCATCGACCTCATGGACCGGGTCTTCCAGTGGCAGCTCGACTTCTCCCGCCAGATCCAGAGTGGCGACGCCTACCGACTCGTCTTCGAGCGCATGGTGCGCCCCGACGGGTCCATGCGGTCGGGCCGGATCCTGGCCGCCGAGTTGGTGAATCGAGACACTCCCCTCCACGCCATCTGGTTCGATCTCCACGAGGATGGAGAGGGCGGCTACTATGACCTGGACGGCGAGTCGCTCCGGCGCGCCTTCATCCGGGCGCCCCTCGAGTACCGGCGCATCTCGTCGGTCTTCACCCGGAATCGCCTTCACCCCGTGTACGGAGTCAATCGTCCCCACAACGGGGTGGACTACGCCGCGCCTACCGGAACCCCCATCATGGCCACCGCCGATGGTGTGGTGACCCGGCGGGAGTGGGTGGGGGGCTACGGCAACCTCATCGATATTCGCCACGCCAACGGCTTTCTGACCCGGTATGCCCACCTGAACAGCTTCGACTCGTCGATTCGTGTGGGTGGACGGGTGCGGCAGGGGCAGATCATCGGGACGGTGGGGATGACGGGAACGGCCACCGGACCCCACCTCCACTACGAGATGCACCGGAACGGGCAGGCCGTGGATCCGCTCAATGTGGACATTCCTGCGGGCGATCCCATCCCCGAGGATGCCCGTGACCGGTGGGAAGGGATGCGGGGCACCCGCTTCGCCATGCTGGAGACCCTGCCCTCGGCTCCGGACATGCGCCTCGCCGCGGCCCGGGCGGCGGAGCGCACCGCCACCGTGGACGACGACTGAAGCTCCTCCTCTTCGTTGGACTGGGGGCGGCGGCGATCCTCATCGCCCTCCTGCAGTACAGGCGGGCTGAGGCGCCGCCCCGGTATCGGGGGCTCCTGGTGGGGCTTCGCATCTCGTCGCTTCTCCTCGTGGTCCTCCTTCTGGCAGATCCAAGGGTCCCATGGGGATCGGGGGAGCCCCGGGTCCTCCCCGGTGGTCCTTCCTCCTCCTGGATCCTCGTGGATGCCACCCGGGCCCTGGATGTGGACGGACCGTCCGGAGGTCTCCTCCGGGACGAGGTGGAGGATCGTCTTCGGACCGCGGCACGGGGCGGTGCCGCGTTGGCTCTTCTGGGGCCGGAACCCGAGGGGCTGGATACCCTCGCTTCGGTCCCCCCCCGTCCGGTGACCACGGAGCTCGCCCCGGCACTCCGGCGGCTGGTGGAGGTGGGTGCTCTCGAGGTAACGCTGGTCTCGCCTCTCCGCATCTCCCGGGCCGCCCTGGATCGCATCGTGGGAGAGGCTCCCATCCCGCTCCGCATCGAGCAGGTCGGGGCTCCCATCCTCAACGCCGGCGTCGCGGCGCTCCACCTTCCCCGGCGGGTTCCGGCGGGAGAGGCCGTGGAAGGACGGGTCGTTCTCTTCGGCGAACGACCGGACGGCGGCGTGGAGGAGGTGGGGCAGATGCCTTCCGCCGATTCCCTCACCCTGGAGTTGACGGTGGATGGAGAGGTGGTGGAATCCCGGCGCGTGGCCCTGCCCGAGGCCGGTACCACCCGGGAGGTCCCCGTCGTCCTCCCTGCCATGGCGGACTCCGGCGAGGTCCGGGTCAGCGCCCGGGTCCATCTTCCCGGCGACGGCTTCTCCCTGGATGATGAGCGGGCCCACCGGATGGAGGTTGGCGCCCCGGATGGGGGGGTGGTCCTGGTGTCGCTGGAGCCGGATTGGGAGCCGCGAGTGCTTCTTCCCATTCTCGAGTCCGCCACGGGCCTCGAGGGGACGGGCTTCCTGCGCCTCTCCGGAGACCGCTGGCTCCCCCTTGGTGGGGATTCGTTCCGCCCGATCCGCGCGGAAGAAGTGGCGGACCGGACCAGAACGGCGGAGATCCTGGTGGTCCATGGAGCCCGGGAGACCCTCCCCCCCTGGTTCGGCGAGATCGTGGCGACCCACCCCCGGATCCTGCACCTCCCGGCGGGGCCTCAGGGCCTGACGCACGCCGGATTCGTCTCGGGGGAGGCACTTCCAGGCGAGTGGATGGTGGATGCCCCCCTCCCCCCGTCCCCCCTTTCCCCCTTCCTGGCGGGGATCGAGACCGGCGGGCTGCCGCCCCTGGAGGCGTTCCGGTCCGGAGGGCCGGCCGGGGAGGGCATGGGGGAACCCATGGCCGTGCTCTCCCTTCGCGCCGTGGGGCGGGATGAAACCACGGCCGGTCTGGTGTTGGTGGACGGCCCCGAGCGGCGGCAGGTGGTGGCGCTGGCCCGGGGGTTCTGGCGATGGGGACACCGGACGGGACCGGCCCGGGAGGTCTACCGGTCGCTCTGGGCTGGAGCCGGTGAGTGGCTCACCCGGGGTACCGCCACCGGGGTGGCCGACGGCGTCATCGGACCTGTGGCGTCGGTGGTGGCCATGGATGAGCCGTCCCGCTGGCGCGCCCGCCGCTCCGGTGAAGTGCGCCTCGTCTTCTCACTGGACCCGGAGGAGCCCGGCGAGGCCGCCGAGTCCCATAGCCGGGTCCTTCAGGTGGAGGCGGGGCAGGTGGCCGACGCTGCGCCCCTCCCCCCGGGGGTCTGGCGGTGGGAGGCGACGCTGGAGCCTGCCGATGGGGCGACGGCGGACCCCGTTTCGGCCTCCGGCGTTCTGGAGGTCGAGGCGTGGAGTGACGCGCTCCGGACCCCTCCCCTTCAGGGGGTTCCGGCGACGGTGGCGGTGGAATCGTCGTCGTCAGGCGCCGCCCATGGGCGGCGCGCGGTCGAGGCGCCCGCCGGCCGACCCTTGCGTACGCACCCGCTGCCCTATCTTCTCCTCATCGCGCTGCTCTGCCTCGAGTGGGTGGGGCGGCGACGAGTAGGGCTCCGCTGACCAACCCTCCTTCGCCCTCAAGGCATCCATGACCCCCGGTTTCATCGGACTCATCATCTTCCTCGTCCTGGGCATCCTCATCGGGGCAGTGGGCTTCAACGAATGGGGAGGGGAGCGGGTGGCCGGGACCGCCCGGGTCGTCTTCTACCTCTTCGTGGCCGTGGTCATTTTCGGCCTCATCTTCGGCCTCATGA